>CANQSU010000059.1 GCA_947626585.1 uncultured Oscillospiraceae bacterium | reverse complement strand
CTACCCCCACCACGGCGCCGTAGCCTTCGCCCACTGCGGCAAGGCCCTTTTCGAGGTACTCAAGTATCTCGGCGTCAGGGATATCGCCTGGAACCAGCCCAAGTCCCTGCCCTACCCCACCGAGAACCCCTGGGCGTAAGAGGCGCGCAAAATGGAGCTGAATTACCGATCGATCTCCTCCGGCAGGGCCGCCTGGGCGGCCCTGAAGGTGGAACTCCCCCGGTTTGACGTGCCCGATCTGGCGGCGCGGACACGGGAGGAGCCCGTATGGCTCCACTTCGGCGCGGGAAACATCTTCCGGGGCTTTATCGCCGCCCTCCAGCAGAGGCTGTTGAACGCGGGCCTTGCCGACAGGGGCATCATCGCCGCCGACACCTTTGATTACGATATCATCGACAGGATCTACACGCCCTTTGACGGCCTGACGCTGAACGTCACCCTGAACCCCGACGGCACCACCTCCCGGGAGGTGATCGCCTCCGTGGCCGAGGCGCTTCGCGCGGACACGGGGATGGGTCGGCTCCGGGAAATCGCGGCGAACCCCAGCCTCCAGATGATCTCCTTCACCATCACCGAGAAGGGCTACGCGCTGTACAGGCCCGACGGGTCCCTCATGCCGCCGGCGCGGGCCGATATGACGGAGGGTCCCGGCAGTCCACGCCACGCTGTGAGCGTCGTTACAGCCCTGCTCCTGGAGCGCTTCAACGCCGGGGCCGCGCCCATCGCGCTGGTGAGCATGGACAACTGCTCCCACAACGGCGAGAAGCTGCGCTCCGGCGTACTCGCCGTGGCGCGCGCCTGGGTGGAGAAGGGCTTCGCGGGCCGGGATCTTCTGGACTATATCTCCGACGAGTCCCGCGTCTCCTTTCCCTGGACCATGATCGATAAGATCACCCCCCGGCCCCACGGAATGGTGGAGGAAAGCCTGACCGCCGACGGCATTGAGAACATGGCCCCCATCGTCACCTCAAAGGGCACCTACATCGCCCCCTTCGTCAACGCCGAGCGGCCGGAGTACCTGGTCGTTGAGGACAGCTTCCCCAACGGCCGCCCTCCCCTGGAGGAGGCCGGGGTCTACATGACGGACCGGGACACGGTGAACAGGACGGAGCGGATGAAGGTCACCACCTGTCTCAATCCCCTGCACACCGCCATGAGCGTCTACGGCTGTATGCTGGGTTACACGCTCATCCGGGACGAGATGAAGGACGCCGATATCACCGCCCTCATAAGGCGTCTCGGCTATGCGGAGGGACTGCCCGTTGTGACCGGCCCCGGCATCCTGGATCCCAGGGCCTTTATCGACGAGGTGGTGAAGGAGCGCCTTCCCAATCCCTTCATGCCCGACGCGCCTCAGAGGATCGCCACGGACACGTCCCAGAAGGTGGGGATCCGGTTTGGGGAGACGATAAAGAGTTACATAGCCCAAAACCGCGATTTGGAAACCCTCGTCGCCATTCCCCTGACCCTCGCCGGGTGGCTGCGGTATCTGCTGGCCGTGGACGACAAGCTCCGGCCCATGCCCGTCTCCGACGATCCGCTGAAAGAGGAGCTGCAGTCAAAGCTTTCCGGCGTCATCGCGGGAAAGCCGGAGACGTACTCCGGACAGCTTCGGTCGATTTTATCAAATGAAACCGTCTTTGGCCTTGACCTGACGGCCACACCCCTGGCGGACAGGATCGAGAAATATTTTGTCGCGGAGCTTACCGGCCCCGGAGCGGTGCGCCGGACGCTCCACGACGCCGTAAGCGAGGAGGAATGACCGTGCCCATGCAAATGAGCTGGCGCTGGTACGGCGAGGGAAACGATAAAATCAGCCTTGCCGACATACGTCAGATCCCCGGCGTCTCCACCATCGTCTGGGCGCTCCACGACAAGCTGCCCGGTGAGGTCTGGCAGCCGGAGGAGATAAAAAAAGTCGTGGACCAAATCAAAGCCCACGGCTTCAACGCCGACGTGGTGGAGTCCGTCAACGTCCACGACGACATAAAAATCGGACTTCCCTCGCGGGACAAATACATCGAAAACTACATACAAACCGTCCGTAACCTGGCCCCCTTCGGTGTGAAGGTGATCTGTTACAACTTCATGCCGGTGTTCGACTGGACGCGCACCGACCTTTTCCACCCGCTCCCCGACGGCTCCACAGCCCTCTACTACCAGAAGGACATGATACAGTCCGACTACAAGGCCATGGCCGACTACATCATGAGCTTTACGGAGCGTTACAGCATGACCTTCCCCGGCTGGGAGCCGGAGCGGATGGCGAAGCTTGACGAGCTGTTCCGCGCCTACGCTCCGGTGACCAAGGAGAAGCTGTGGGAGAATTTCAAATACTTCCTCGAAGCCCTTATGCCCGTGTGTCACGAGTGCGGCATCAAAATGGCCGTCCACATGGACGATCCCCCCTGGGACATCTTCGGCCTTCCGCGTCTGCTGACAAGCGCCGAGGCCATCGACCGGTTTTTGACTATGGTGGACGACCCGTTTAACTGCCTGACCCTCTGCTCCGGCAGCCTCAACGCCGACCCCAAAAACAACGTGGCGGAGATCGTGCGGGCCCACTGCGACCGCATCGCCTTCGCCCACATCAGGAACGTGAAGCACTTCCCCAACGGCGATTTTTCCGAGACCGCCCACCGGGACTGCTGCGGCGATACCGGCATTCTGGAGATTTTGAAGGCCTACCACGACTGCGGCTTCGAGGGGTATATCCGCCCGGACCACGGCCGGCACCTGTGGGACGAGGGCCCCGGCACCGTCCGCCCCGGCTACGGCCTTTACGACCGGGCGCTGGGGGTGCAGTACATGCTGGGTGTGTGGGATATATTGGATAACCTGGACGCCGAAAAAGTCAGGCGCGGCTGAACCGGAGTCCAGACGGCGCGGGGAATACTTTCGTATTTTCAAGCCGCCCGGCAAAGCGCGGCGCGAAAAAGACCGGCGCGGCGGGAAGCTTTTAATCCGATATGATTGAATCGGCAATTCGATCATCGCCGGAGAAAGAATAAAATTGATCACCGGTCAGCGCCTCTTACGACGGGCTGGCCGGTGATTTTGATATCAGCATCCAATTCGGCAGGGTGATAAGCGTCGATTGGGAGGCGCAATTGTAAAAAAATCGTAAAACGTGCCGCGCGGGCTACGCGGTTCCCTTGAATTTTATGGCGCTTAGCGATATGATACAGTGCGTACGGATCGACGCGCGGCCTCGCGCCGCTGTCGCTTTATTCAGAAAAAAACGGAGGGAAACGCTGTGAAGGAAGTCAAAAAACCGAAAAAGCCGTTATTCTATTACTACGGCATCGTACTGCTGGTCCTGCTGCTCTTCAATATCTTCATCACGCCGCGCCTCATGCTGGCGCGGATCGTGGAGGTGGACTACGGCACCTTCATGAAAATGACGGAGGAGGGCGGCGTCGGGCGCGTCCAGGTACAAAATGAACAGATCGTCTTTACCGACAAGGAGGAGACGACGATTTACAAAACGGGCGTCATGGACGACCCGGGCCTTACGGAGAGGCTTTACGCCTCCGGCGCGAGCTTTTCAAAGGAGATCGTCGAGCAGGCGTCGCCCCTGATGACCTTTCTCCTGTCGTGGGTCCTGCCCGTGGTCGTGTTCTTCCTCATCGGCCAGCTCATCTCCCGGCAGATGATGAAGCACGCCGGTGGGGCCAACTCCATGATGTTCGGCATGAACAAGAATAACGCCCGGGTCTACGTCCAGTCCTCCGACGGCATCAAGTTCTCCGACGTGGCCGGCGAGGACGAGGCAAAGGACAACCTGAAGGAGATCGTGGATTATCTGCACGATCCCACAAAATACAAGGAGATCGGCGCCTCCATGCCCAAGGGTGTCCTGCTTGTGGGCCCTCCGGGCACCGGCAAGACCATGCTGGCCAAGGCCGTGGCCGGCGAGGCGAACGTCCCCTTCTTCTCCATGTCCGGCTCCGAGTTTGTGGAGATGTTCGTGGGTATGGGCGCCTCCAAGGTCCGGGACCTCTTCAAGCAGGCCAAGGAAAAGGCCCCCTGCATCGTGTTCATCGACGAGATCGACGCCATCGGCAAGAAGCGCGACGGTCAGTTCGGCGGCAACGACGAGCGGGAGCAGACATTGAACCAGCTGCTTACGGAGATGGACGGCTTCGAGGGCGCTGGCGGCGTCATCATCCTCGCGGCCACCAACCGCCCGGAGTCCCTGGACCCCGCCCTCACCCGGCCGGGGCGCTTTGACAGGCGCGTGCCCGTGGAGCTGCCCGATCTTGCCGGCCGCGAGGCGATTTTAAGGGTCCACGCCAAAAAAATCAAGGTCGCGGACGATGTGGACTACACCCAGATTGCCCGCATGGCCTCCGGCGCGTCGGGCGCCGAGCTTGCCAACATCGTCAACGAGGCGGCCCTTCGCGCCGTGCGCGACGGACGGCAGGTGGTCACCCAAGGAGACCTCACCGAGAGCATCGAGGTGGTCATCGCCGGGTATCAGAAGAAAAACGCCATTCTCACCGACAAGGAGAAATGGACGGTGTCCTATCACGAGATCGGCCACGCCCTGGTGGCCGCCAGGCAGACCGACTCCGCGCCGGTACAGAAGATCACCATCATACCCCGCACCTCCGGGGCTCTTGGGTACACCATGCAGGTGGACGAGGGCAACCATTATCTTATGACAAAAGAGGAGATCGAGAACAAGATCGCGACCCTCACCGGCGGGCGCGCGGCGGAGGAGGTGCGGTTCGGCTCCGTCACCACCGGCGCATCCAACGACATTGAGCAGGCCACCAAGCTGGCCCGCGCCATGATCTGCCAATACGGCATGAGCGAGGACTTCGACATGGTGGCGCTGGAGGCGGTGACCAACCAGTACCTGGGCGGCGACGCCTCCCTGGCCTGCTCCGCCGAGACGCAGACGAAGATCGACGCGCAGGTGGTGGAGCTTGTGAAGCGTCAGCACGAGAAGGCGCTGAAGCTCCTCCGTGACAACCGCCAGAAGCTGGATGAGCTGGCAAAGTACCTCTACGAGAAAGAGACCATCACCGGCGAGGAGTTCATGCGTATCCTCAACGCGTAAAAAAACGTGAAACACCCCGGCGCGGGTCTGACCGCTGCGCCTTAAGACCGATCCTTCCTCAATGTTCGCGGCGGCCTTTTTCGCGTCATGCCGCGTTTCACCGTCGGAAGCTTCCGGTTCTTCCCGCACCGCTTCAGGTCTGTGCCGCCGTAAGTGCGGGCCTCTCTGTCAGTCGGTCCCGCACATAAACCAGCTGAGGCCGCCGTGAAAATCCACGTACAGCTCCTTAAGACCGGGGACCCCGCCGAGGAGCCTGCCGGGCTCCGAGAGCCGCGAGAACGCCGTGGGATCTACGGAGAGGTCCTCCGGAACAAACCACGAACGGCCCGTCAAAACCTGTTTCGTCACTCACCCGGTCCCGGAGCGATCACCTTTCGCATGTTCCAGTTCGCGGCCGCTTTCTGGGCGGCCTCGCGGAGAGAGTCCCCGTTTCCGTAGGAGATGGCGGAGGTGTGGGCGCCGCAGTCCGGACACTGGACATACACGCACCAGCCGCCCTCCTCCTCGATACATCCCACGCCTCCGCAGCAGGGGCAGTCCTCCAGGTAAAGATCGTCAAGACGATCCATATGTCAGCCCTCCTTTTCAGTGTAATACAGTCTCAGTTTACACCATGCCTCCATCCCTGTCAAGCGGCGTGTGATCCGTCCAGAGCTTCTCCCGCTCTCCCTCCCGCGCCTGTAAAATGTCCAAAAATGCCGTTGAAAAGTCAGGTTTATTTTGACAAACTGACAGAACTGTGCTATTTTATTATTATAAGTTTATTTATTTAAACCGGAGGTGTAAAACATGATCCTGGACTATAAACGGAAGGACGACGGGCTGGACAAAGACGCCCGGAAGGAGGAGATCAAACGGCTGCGGGCCATGCTCGTGAGCCGGCAGCAGACGGTACGGGAGGCCAAGCTGCCCGTCATTGTGATGCTGGAGGGCTGGGACTGCGCCGGAAAGGGGAACCTGATCAAGGAGCTTATCTGTGAGATGGACCCCCGGTTCTTCTCGGTGAAGAACTTCGGCAGGACGCCGGAATATGAGGAGCGTTACCCGTTTCTCAAAAAGTTTTTTGATGTTCTGCCCGAGGCCGGCAAATTTCTGTTCATGGATACCGGCTGGATGGAGGACACGGTGGGAAAGTACCTCCGCCGGGAGATCCCCAAGGAGGAATACGAGCGCCGCGTGGAAGCCTGCAACATTCTGGAACGGCAGCTCCGGGACAACGGATATGTGCTGGTAAAGCTCTTCTTACATATCTCCCGTGGGGAACAGCTGGAGCGCATCACCGCCCTCAGGGAGAACCGGGACACCCAGTGGCGTATCTCCGGGGACGACCTGTGGCAGCAGCAGGAGTACGACCGATTTTTGAAAACCTACGACGAATTCATGGAGGAGACGGAAAAAACGGCGCCCTGGCACGTTCTGGACGGTGAGAGCCGGAAAAAGGCGCTCTACGACGCCTTAAGCGCCATCACCGGGACCGTGGAGAAAGCCATCGAGGCCGGTCCGTATGACGGCAAGCCCACGGATCGGAAATTTCCGCTTCTGGGCCATCCCTCCCAGAAGGACGCCGACCTCTCCGCGACCATCGACCCGGAGGAGTACAAGACAGAGCTTAAGCGGCTCCAGAAGAAGCTGACCAAGCTGCACAACCAGATCTATCGGAAGAAGATCCCCGTGGTGATCTGCTACGAGGGCTGGGACGCCGCCGGCAAGGGCGGCAACATACGGCGTCTGGCCTATCCCCTGGACCCCCGGGGCTTTGACGTGATCCCCATCGCCAGCCCCACGCCGGCGGAGCTTGCGCGTCACTATCTGTGGCGGTTCTGGACCAAGCTCCCCAGAAGCGGCCACGTGGCCATCTTTGACCGCACCTGGTACGGACGGGTGATGGTGGAGCGCATAGAGGGCTTCTGCTCCGAGAACGCCTGGAAACGGGCCTACGGGGAGATCAATGAATTTGAGAGGGAGCTGACCGACTGGGGCACCGTGGTGCTGAAATTCTGGATCCACATCGACCCGGACACCCAGCTGGAGCGGTTTGAGGCCCGGCAGAACACGCCGGAAAAACAGTGGAAGATCACCGACGAGGACTGGCGTAATCGGGACAAGTGGCCCCAGTACGAGGAGGCCGTGGAGGACATGCTCCAAAAGACCAGCACCGCCTACGCGCCCTGGTATATCATCGAGTCCGTGGACAAGAAGTACGCCCGTATCCGCACACTCCAGATCGTCACCGACGCCCTCGAGAAGGCGGTAAACGAGAACGTGGTCCGCGGCATGAGGAGCCAGCGGGCAAAGAAGGAGAAGAAAGACTGATTTACTTTTTTATTGGCCGGCCGGACGAACACCCGGCCGGCCATTTGGTTTATGCAATGAGAAAAAGCACGGTCTCCTTTACGGAAGCCGTGCTTTTTTGTCGTGAGGTACGGTCACGCCAACGAACCCATGGGATCCCAGGGGGCAAGCTCTATGACGGGGGTGTCCAGGGCGGCCAGCTGCTCCGGGGTCAGGTACTTCTTATTGACCACCACCTGGTACATGTACTCGTCGAACCAGGCGTCCGACATGACATAGTAGCCCTTCTTCCCCGGCTCCTCGCCCCAGCTGTTCTCCACGCGCCAGCGGGTGGGCCTGCCGTTCTCATCCAGGTTCACGCCCTGGAACACCATGGCGTGGGTCATCATGCTCTGGCCGTAGTCCAGCCGCTCGGCCTTTGTCATGGAAAGCCTGATGCCAAGGGTGTTCTCAAAGTCGTAATTCTCGAGATCCAGCGTCCCCGTCTCCCGATCGGAGCAGGGCCCCACGTCACAGCCGAACCAGACAGGCTCACCGTCCTTCATCTGGGCGATGGCCGCGGCCTTCAGCTCCTCCACGGGGAGGTTCAGGTAGCGCACGGGATCCCCCTCCTTCACGTTGCCCAGCATCTTGACCGTGAAGGTGCGATAGTACGGCTTGTCGGCGGTGGGGGCGTTGATGAGGCTTATGTAGTCGTTAAGCTCCATGTCCACGTACTTTTTAAAGAACTCCCGAGGCGTCAGGCCCCGATCGCGGATGAAGTTGTCGTCCTTGTCGCGGACCTCAAAGTCCACGGTCCTGGGCGGCTCTCCCAGGCAGATGACGAGAATGCGGTAGACCTCGTTCAGCATCCGCTCCTTCTCCACGGTTAGCTCGGCACGGTCCGCCCCTTCGGCGGCCCTGCGGCGCAGCCGTGAGGCGTCGGTGCGAAGAAGCTCTGTCACCACGCGGCACATCTCACGGGTGGCGGAGGACACGGCGGATTCCGGCATGGCCTCCTTGGGCACCACGCCGTACTTCTTCACCAGATCAGCCATCATATCCCACTGGCCGCCGTCGCCGACGGGGTCCCGCAGAAGGAAATCCAGAAGCCGGCTGCCCGTGGGCTCGGAGAGGGTATCCAGAATGTTCTCCAAAAACCAGTTGGCCTTCTCCAATTTATCCCAGAACAGCATATAATTCTGGGAAAGCTCAAAATCGGCAAGGTTGCACTTCCTGATGATTCGGGCGCGCATCACGTTCATGGCGGCGAACAGCCAGCACCGGCCGCTGGCCTTCTGGCTGGTGACGGAGCCCTGCTTCAGGGAGACGGAAAAGGTGTGGGTGGTATGGCGTCTCGCCTCGTGGTTGAGACAGCTCTTGTTGAGGCCGTTGGTCATGACCGCGTCCCGCGCCACCCTGTTCGCCCTGTCGGCGCGGAACGCCGCGCCGCAGCTTTCCAAAAATTCCGGGGTGATATTATTGCTCATATATATGCCTCCTTATGAAAAAATGATCCCGCATAAATATCTATTGGTATGAATAAACCGGGGTGCCGGAATCGGCGCGGCGCTCCATCCCGCCCCAATCATACCCGGCTTCATACGCCGTCTCAACTTGATTTTTCATTTTCCCCGTCCGGTGCCTCCGTGTTCTCCACGGAGCCGCGCGGTGGTTCCTCATTTCCCAGCACCTGGGGGATAAAGCTCCTCGCTATCTTTCCGCGTCCCCGGGTCTTCAGGTACACGTAGCCGATCACCGAGAACACCGCCGCCCCGGCGGCATTGGCGAAGAGGTCGTTCATGGTATCCCCCAGGCCGATATCCAGATACCCGCCAAGTCCCAGGGATATCTGCCGTCCGTCCGCCACGAGAATGACGTCCTCGATGTTCTTGATGATGACATGGGTATTCCCGCCCGCCGGGTCCAGGGCCACCGACGAAATGGCGGTGATAACGGAGTCCTTCTGCATGTCCCGCATGAAGAGCTTATCCACGGAAAACTCAAAAAACTCCCAGAAGGTGCCGATGGTCATGGAGAAGCAGAACGCCACGATGGCCATGAATACCGGCGACAGGGACAGGGAGAACCGCTCGTTCCGGTCCAGCATATCCACCAGCGAAAAGCCGATCGCCGCGCATAAGAAGCCGTTGGCCGTGTGGAGCATCACGTCCCAGCCCTTGAAATGGGTAAAATACGCCCCGATCTCCCCCAGGATCTCCCCGGCGAAGATGAAAAGCAGGATGATCACGGACATGGTGTCGGGGAATTCGATCCTCAGCCTGCGCTCGATGATGGAGGGCATGGTAAATAAAAACAGCGTCAGCACACACAGCAGCACGTTGTCGTAGTTTCGGTTCATGGCTTGGCGGACAAGGGTAAGTATCACAAGGAACCGGAGGATAAAATATACCGCCGACACGCCCTTTCTGGCCCGGATGACCCTCCTGGCCTCCTCGAGCTTCTCTTTTCTGCTTTTCCTGGACAACGCTCAACACTCCCCCATACCGTTTTTTGTATTACGCATATCCGCCTCCACGGATATTTTACCACAGCGCCCCTTTCTTTGCAAGCGGAGGATGACGGGCCCGGTCTTTTCATTTCATACCGCAAAGCGGCAGCTCCCCGAGCTTTTGCCATATCCTCGCCATCGCTCCCACCCCTCCCGTTTTTTCACCGGCGCCGCCGTGACGGTCAACCGTGATCTCTCCGTCTCATTATACAGGATTCTCCCCCGCTGTCAAGAAGTCCTGTGGGACCCTTAATACTAATACCCAATTAATACTAATTACCATGCCAGAGCGGCGCCGGCATGGTAATTAGTATAAAATCATATTCACGCCCCGTTCACAAAAAGCGCGCGCTTTTCTGTTATATTTAAAGCAGTAAACGTAAGGAGGGTGCCCGGATTGAAAACGATCCTGATAGTCGAGGATGATGTGTCCATCGGCGATCTTTTGGCAGAGGCGCTGGAGCGGGAGGGGTACCGCGCCGCGCGGGCGTGGTCCGGGACGGAGGCGCTTTTGCTGCTGGAACGGACAAGGCCGGATCTGGTGCTGCTGGATCTGACGCTCCCCGGCCTTTCCGGCGAGGCGCTTCTGCCCCGGCTTTCGGGCATCCCCGTCATTGTGGTCAGCGCCAGGACGGATACGGACAGCAAGGTGAACATGCTGTTCTCCGGCGCGGCGGACTATGTGACAAAGCCCTTCGAGATCAGGGAGCTTCTGGCCCGTATCAGTCTCCGGCTCCGGGAGGCCCCCGCCTGCCCCGCCCTTTTGGAGCGCGGCGGGATCGCCCTGGACGTTCAGGCCCGCCGCGTCACCGTGGACGGCGCGGAGGTCCATCTCACCCGCACCGAGTACGCCATTTTGAAGCTCCTGATGCTCTCTCCGGGGACCGTGGTCACCAAGTCCCGCATCCTGGACAGCATCGGCCCCGACACCCCCGACTGCACGGAAAGCTCCCTCAAGACCCACCTGAGCCATCTGCGGGCCAAGCTCCCTCCCGGCGCTGTGGAGGCGGTGTGGGGCATCGGATATATCCTTAAGTAAATCTCAACCGATTCTCAACGGTTATCTTAACCGTTTTCTCAACTCCGATGTGATATGCTCATGTCATCACACAAAGGAGGTCGATACACTTGGAGCTTGTGCTTGAAGCAAATTCCCTCACAAAAACCTACGGACGATCCAAGGCGCTGGACTGTCTCACCATGCGGGTACCCCGGGGCGCTATCTACGGCTTTGTGGGCAAAAACGGGGCCGGGAAGACCACCCTCATCCGGGTCGTCTGCGGCCTGCAGGCGCCCACCTCCGGCGAATACGCCATCTACGGCGTGGACAGCCGGGACCGGAAGATCGCCAAGTCCCGCCGGCGGATGGGGGCGGTGGCGGAGACCCCGTCCATCTACCTGGATATGTCCGCCGCCGACAACCTGAAGCAGCAGTACCGCGTCCTGGGTCTGCCTGACTTCACCGGCGTGACGGAGCTGTTGGCGCTGGTGGGCCTGGGGGACACGGGCGGGAAAAAGGCCCGCAGCTTCTCCCTGGGCATGAAGCAGCGGCTGGGCATCGCCGTGGCCCTGTGCGGGGACCCGGACTTTCTGGTGCTGGACGAGCCCATCAACGGCCTGGACCCCCAGGGCATCATTGAAATTCGGGAGCTTATTTTAAAGCTCAACCGGGAGAGGGGCATCACGGTGCTGATCTCCAGCCACATTCTGGACGAGCTTTCCCGCCTGGCCACCCACTACGGCTTCATCGACCACGGGCGTATGGTGCGGGAGATGAGCGCGGAGGCGCTGGAGGCCGCCGCCCGGAAGTGTATGCGCGTCACGGTATCCGACACCGCGGCCCTGGCGGTGGTGCTGGACGGCATGGGGGCGGAATATAAGATCTTGTCCGGGGACAAGGCCGACGTATACGCCAAGCTGAACGTGACGGAGCTGACCCTGGCCCTCCACGAAAAGGGCTGTGAGGTGCGCTCCATCGAGGAGCGGGACGAGAGCCTGGAGAGCTTCTACCTGGGCCTGGTGGGAGGTGAGCGGGATGCGTAAGCTTTTATCCGCCGGACTGGTGCGGCTTTGGCGGTGCAAGGCGCTGTGGTTTTCCTGCGCGGCGGCCGCGGGCTATGAGATGTTTTCGGTGCTGTCCCGCTGCCAAAGTGTCATGGAGGGGGTCACCTTCGGTCACAGCTTGGACGGAGGATTTTTCCAATTTTCCGGTATGATAGGCATTGTCTCCGCCCTGATCTGTGCCTTTCTCATCGGCCCGGAGCATGGAGAGGGGACCATGCGGAACAAGATCGTCGCCGGGCACACCCGCCGGGACATATACCTGTCCAATCTGACCCTCTCCGTCCTGGCGTCGCTGATAACGTGCCTTTCCGCCATCCTCCCCGGCCTGGCCTTGGGCCTTCCCCTGCTGGGTGGATTTGAGATGGGCGCGGCGCGGGCCTGTCTGATGATCCTGGGTATCTGCGCCCTGTCCGTGACATACGCGGGGATTTTTACGGTTGTGACCATGCTCATCTCCAATAGAACCGTCTCTCTGACGTCGGCGGTCATCCTCGCCCTGGTGCTTTTGACGGCGGGGGCCTATCTGAATGGCCGGCTGACCGCGCCGCCCACCATTCAGGGCTACCAGATGTCCGTCAACGGCCAGTTGATGGCGGCTGAGACCACGCCCAACCCGAACTATGTTCCAAGGGGCTTGGTGCGGTCTGTGTTTGAGTTTCTATACGACTTCCTCCCCGGCGGCCAAACCGCCCAGTATATCACCACCGAGGCGGCGAAGCCGGAGCTTCTGATGGTCTACGACGGGGTGATCTTTGCCGCCGCCACCGCCGCCGGACTGGTGTTGTTCCAGCGAAAGGACTTGAAGTAGGGGGCGGGGAAATGAAAAGCCTGTTCTCTGCCGACCTGGTCCGCCTCCGCCGGAGCCCCGGCCTGTGGGCGGCGGGACTTCTTGCCTCGATTTTCTCCCTCGCCATGTTGTTTTCCTGGTATCACACCAACCAGGTTTTTATCGACTTGGACGACGCGGACCGCATCCTCCATCTGGAGGGGTTCCTATTTTCCTACGCCAACCTTCTCGGCTATCTTTTAGCCGGATTTGCCGCCCTGCACCTGGGAACAGAGTTCTCCAGCGGCGGGGTGCGAAATATGATTGCCCATGGCATCTCCCGGACGAAGGTATACCTGTCCCAGATGTTCGCCGTCGTGCTGGGCGGGTTCGCGGTCTGCATCGTCACCCCTGCGGTCAGTCTGGTTGTGGGCCTTCCCCTCTACGGTCCGCCCAGGTCGGGCGCTCCCGTCATTCTGCTCACACTGATGGGGACAATGCTCACCTCCCTGTCTCTGTCAGCCCTGTTCACCGCCGTCATCACGGCCATGGGAGGCAGGGCGGCGGCCGTCATTCCCTGCGCGGCCCTGGCACTGGCGGGACAACTGGCGGCCAGCCAGATCAGGCTTTACCTGCTTCGCTGTGAGCAGATGCCTGGGACGGACACCCGCTGGTACAGCCTGTGCCGCTTGCTGTACGATTTTCTGCCCGCCGGTCAGCTGGCCCGGTACGCCGCTTTGGAGACGACAGGGTTTCTCTCCATGGCAGGCTGTGCGCTGGCCATGGCCGTCCTGTCCACTGCCGTTGGCCTGCTCCTGTTCCGGCGGCAGGAGCTTCGATAGAGAGGTATGCGTATGATGAGTCCGTTATCCTCCTTTTTCTCCCGGTTGGGAAGGAGCCGGGTGTTCTGGCTCTGCGTGGCGGTCATGATCGCCCTGGCCGTTCGGAGCGGAGCAGTGGAGTTCACGGTGGCGGATCAGGCCGCCCAGGACCGCTGGGCGATGATCCTGTTTGGGGAGATGCACCTTGAGCTGCCCGTCATCCTGGCCATCTTCGCCGCCCTGTTTCTGGGCGGAGAGTATGATGGCGGCGCGATTCGGAACAAGCTAATCGTGGGTTGTGCCCGGTGGACAGTGTACGGTGCCGCCTTGGTCACCGTGTCAGCGTTGGCCATAGGGCTGGCCCTGCTCTACGCTGGCGTGGCGGCGGTCCTGTGCTGGCTGGCCCACGGCCCCATGCCGGACCCGTCCCGGCTGCCGGTCTATCTGGCGGCGGTACTGCTGGTGTGCGTGGCATGGAGCGCCCTGTTCACCGCCTTGGGACTGAACTGCACCCGGCCCGCCGTCTCCCTAGTGATTTGTCTGGCCGTGGTGGGGATCACCTTTTTGGCCTGCACCCGCTTTCTACCCGCAGAGATCATCGCACACGACAACGGCCCGGAGGCGGCCTTGTCCCGGTTTTTCTATAACCTGCTGCCCATCGGCCAGGGGGATCAGTTGAGGATCATCGACACTGATAACTTACGGGATCCGCCGGAGGCGCTGATGCCCTATTCGGCACTGTTCATCGTTCTGGCTACCGGCGCAGGCCTGCCGTTGTTCTGGAGAAAAGATTTGAAGTAAGGTTGGTGAGATCATGCTCCCCTGGCTGCTCTGTCTTGTACTGCTGGCCGCGGTGATCGCTCTATGGGTGAAGATGCGCATGCTCCAGCGGGCCTTCGACGAGATCGCGGAGGGCATGGAGGAGCGGCTGGACGAGGATACCAATACCCTCCTGTCCCTCTCCACCCGGGATCCCCACGCGAGAGGGCTGGCCTCCGCGCTCAACCGGCAGCTTCGGCAGCTCCGGGCTGAGCGGCGGCGGTATCAGAACGGGGACCGGGAGCTGAGAGAGACGGTGGCGGGCGTTTCCCACGACCTCCGCACGCCGCTGA
Source organism: uncultured Oscillospiraceae bacterium (assembly GCA_947626585.1). GTDB lineage: Bacteria > Bacillota > Clostridia > Oscillospirales > Oscillospiraceae > RUG626. The sequence continues at coordinate 1,645 of CANQSU010000059.1, read as the reverse complement.
CGGCCATTTTGGGGTATCTTGAGCTTCTGGAGCGGGAGGAGCTTTCGGACAACGCGCGGCGGTACGCCGCCGTGATCGCCGCCCGGGCCGAATTCATGAGGGACCTGACCGACGAGCTTTTCGCCTACTCCCTCGCCCGCTCCCCGGACAGGCCGTCGGAGGCCGTGACGGTATCGGTAAACGCCGTTTTGGAGGAGAGCCTCGCCGCCTTTTACACCCAGCTGACCGCCCGGGGCATCACGCCGGAGGTGTCCATGCCGGAAGCGCCCGTCATACGGAACACCGACCCGGCGGCCCTGGGGCGGATCTTTCAGAACCTGATCTCCAACGCCGTCAAATACTCTCAGGGCGATCTGAAGCTCGTCCTCTCCCCCGCCGGCGCCGTCACCTTCTCCAACCGCGCCCCGGCCATGACGGAGCTGGAGCTTTCGCGCCTTTTTGACCGCTTCACCACCGTCCGCGCCGCCCGCCCCTCCACGGGGCTGGGCCTTGCCACGACCAAAGCCCTGTGCGGCTCCATCGGGGCGGGGCTGGACGCGAAATATGGGGAGGGGCGTCTGTCGGTGACCGTGACCATGCCCCCTCCGTGACGCCCGCCGTGGGCTTTTTCTCATTTTCTCTTGATTTATGCCGTTTCATACGCTATAATCATAAAGGCCCCGGAGACGGGGCTGAATATTGCGCCGCATCCCGCGATGTCCGGCTTGACAGAACCGGGCGGAGGGGAGCGACAGCAGGAGGTAATGTAAAATGAATAGCGAAAACTCTATCAAGACGAGGAAACTGGTGCTTTTAGCCATCCTCACGGCCATCATCGTGGTGCTGCAGGTGATCACCCAGTTCATCAAGCCCGGGTTTTTCCCCATCACCCTCTCATTGACGCCCATCATCGTAGGCGCGGCGCTGTGCGGGACGGGGGCGGGCGCGTTCCTGGGCTTCGTGTTCAGCGTGATGGTTCTCCTGGACCCCGCTACCGGCGCGTTCCTGGCCGTCTCCATCCCCGGGACTGTAATCACCGTCATTGCCAAGGGAACGCTGGCGGGCCTCGTCTCCGGGCTTGTGTACAGGCTCGTTGAGAAGAAAAACGGGTACGTGGCGGCCGTCAGCGCCGGTATCGTCAGTCCCCTGGTGAACACCGGCGTCTTTTTTATCGGGTGCCTCATCTTCTTCGCCGACTACTGCGTTCAGGTGGGCGAGAGCCTTGGCATGACCGGCAACGTCTTTTACATGATAGCCACCGTGTTCATCGGAGCGAATTTCTTTATTGAGCTGGCCGTCAACGTGGTCCTCTCCGGCGTGATCGTCATGCTGGTGAAAAACGGGCGCAGGATCCTCAAGCTGGAGAAATGATTTTTAAGGGGGCGTAAGGTATGCTTCTGGCAGTCGATATCGGCAACACCCACATCTGCCTTGGCTGTATGCGGGGCCTTGAGATCGTCCGCATGGTGCGGCTCACCACCAACAAGCTGAAAACTGATTTTGAATACGCGTCCGACATACGCCACTTTTTTGATTTCTTTAACATAGACACCCGGGAGCTGGACGGGGCGATCGTCTCCTCCGTGGTCCCGCCGCTGACCAACGCCTTCTCCGGCGCTGTGAAGCTGGCCACGGGCGTGACCCCCATGATCCTGGGCAAGGGCGT
>CANQSU010000058.1 GCA_947626585.1 uncultured Oscillospiraceae bacterium | reverse complement strand
AAGGGCGATCATTCTCTCGTCTGCAAGATTGCGGACAAGGACACTCAGAAGATCAAGCTGACGATTGAGAAGGACGGACAGTCCGATTCCGTTACCTACGACCTGAGTGGCCTCACTTTGGAGGAGGACGGCGGCTGACACTTTTCGGGAGGAAATTCAAAATGGCAAGATTCTACGGAATGATCGGGTTCGCGATTCAAAAGGAAGCCAAACCCGGCGTTTGGAAGGATGAGATTGTGGAGCGTCCCTATTACGGGGACGTTCTTCGCAACATGCGGAAACTCCAAAACGGGGAAGGCGTGAACGATGACATCAACGTCGCAAACCAGGTTGAGATTGTGGCCGATCCATTTGCCAATGAGAATTTCTTTGCGATGCGGTATGTGACCGTAATGGGCGCGAAATGGAAGGTCACGAGCGTGGAGGTAAAGTATCCTCGCCTGGTCCTTACGATTGGAGGGATCTACAATGGCGGAACCAAGACTTGACCTTCACGAAATTCTCTGTGACCTTCTCGGAAGCCGGCACGTCTATTTTCAGCCTCCGGAATCGATAAAGATGGATTACCCCGCTATCGTGTACCGTCTCAACGACATTGAAGATCGGCGCGCAGATAACGGGGTTTATCTGTCCAATACGAGCTATTCCATGACGCTGATTACAGATGACCCGGATGATCCGCTCATCAGGAAGTTGAAGCAGCTTCCCTTCTGTTCGTTCGACCGCTTCTATGCGGCCGACAATCTCAACCACTACGCATACACGATCTACTACCACTAAAAGGAGGACAAGAAAATGCCCACTTCTAAGCCGATTACCTGGGATGCCCCCAAAGACAGAATCTACGAGGCTGGCGTATCCAAGGGCGTTATCTATAAGCCCGACCCCGCCGACGGCGGCAAGTACAAGGGCGGCGCAGCCTGGAACGGCCTCATCAACGTGAGCGACACTCCGTCCGGTGCGGACAACACCAAGCTGTGGGCGGATGGCATCGAGTACGCGAACATGCGTGCAGCCGAGCAGTACGGCGGCAGCATCGAGGCCTACACCTACCCCGAGGAGTTTGCCGAGTGCGACGGTTCCGCGGAGCCGGTTGCCGGCGTGACCATTGGTCAGCAGATTCGCAAGACCTTCGGCCTGTGCTGGAGGACTGAGCTGGGAAATGCCGAGACCGGTCTGGAGTTCGGCTACAAGCTGCATCTGGCCTACGGTCTGACCGTCTCCCCGAGTGAGAAGTCTCACGATACCATCAACGATTCGCCCGATGCGGCGACGATGTCCTGGGACTTCGAGGGCACCCCTGTCAATGTGACGGGTCACAAGCCGACTGCCAAGCTGGAGATCAACAGCACCAAGGTTGACAAGACCAAGCTCGCGGCCTTCGAGAAGATCCTGTACGGTTCCGAAGAGGCCGAGGCGCGGATGCCGCTGCCCGACGAGGTCTTCCAGCTGCTGAAGACGGACCCTTAAGTTCCCTCTCCGTTACTCCTGAGGATGGGGAGGGACAAGCCTACGGCAAGACCGTAAGCGAATTGCAGGAGGGGATTGAAATCTCCGAAAGCAAAATCTCAGGTACCCTGCACTATGTCAAGGGCTATACGGGTTTCGCTCCTACGGACAATGACGGTAACTTCATTGCTCTGAAGCTGGAATACCCCGAAGACGCCACGATGAAGTGCGAAGTCGTCAATGGAACGGCCGGTGAAAAGACCATTCCGAAGGGCGATCATTCTCTCGTCTGCAAGATTGCGGACAAGGACACTCAGAAGATCAAGCTGACGATTGAGAAGGACGGCCAGTCCGACTCCGTTACCTATGATCTGAGCGGCCTCACTTTGGAGGAGGACGGCGGCTAAAGAGCCGCAAAAGGTACGGTCACCTGGAGATAACCGGGTGGGGTGCAGCAGAGCTGTGAGTAGGAGGGTACCACAGCTCGCATTTTTGTCTCAGCAATTCAAGAAAGGGGATAAAACGATGCTGAAGGAGACTATGACGTATACCGATTTCAACGGTATCGAGAGGACCGAGGACTTCTACTTCAACCTGACCGAAGCGGAGGTCTATGAGCTGGAGATGGGCACGAATGGCGGCCTGACGAATCTCATGCAGAAGATCGTGGCCGAGCAGAACAGCAGCCAGATCGTGGAATACTTCAAGATGATCGTCCTGAAGGCCTACGGCGAGAAATCGCTGGACGGCAAGTATTTCAACAAGAGTCCGGAGATTTCGGATCGCTTCGCGCACACCCAGGCCTATTCGGATCTGTTCACCCGCTTGGCGACAGATGCCGACGCCGCGGCGAAGTTCTTCAATGCGATCATTCCGGCTCCGAAGAACGCCGCCGCTCCCGCTGATTCGCCGGTTCTCGCGCCTGCGACCTGACGCGGGATAGAAGGAAGATGGGCGAATGCTCCAGATTGTAATTCCAGAGTTCGAATGCTACGACGAGCGAATCGGAGAGTTCGTGAAGGTCAAGGAAACCAAGTTGCATCTTGAACATTCGCTCGTCTCCCTCTCCCGCTGGGAGTCAAAATGGAACAAACCGTTTCTGGGCAGGGAAGCAAAAAGCGTGGATCAATGCGTCGATTACGTTCGCTGCATGACGATCACGCAGAATGTAGACCCTCGCGTCTATATGGGGCTCACGGCGAGCCTTTTCAAACAGATTGACGATTACATCAATCTTCCGATGACAGCCACATGGTTCAACGAAAAAGAGAACAAGAGAGCCAATCGCGAGGTTGTCACAGCAGAGATCATCTACTACTGGATGATCGCCTTGAACGTGCCATTTGAATGTCAGAAGTGGCATTTGAATCGGCTTCTCACTTTGATTCGGGTCTGCAACATCAAGAACACACCCGAAAAGAAGATGAGCAAGAAAGAAGTCTTGAATCGAAATCGCGCGTTGAACGCCCAGAGAAAGAGCCGTTTGAAGACGCGCGGGTAACGAAGGAGGATGCTCTATGTCTGTCATTGGAGAAGCGCGAATCAAGCTTCGCGACAAGTACAAGACCATTTTGGGCCGCAACAAATACTCCCAGGCCAAGCGCAGCTACGTTTTCAAGAAGGCGAGCGACGGAAAATACTATTCCGATTGCTCCAGCTCCGTTGCGGCCACCTATCGCGAGTGTGGTTATCCCATCACTTACGGCGGGAGTTCGCTGCCCAGCACCGTCGGCTTCTACAACTCCAAGGATCTCGTCGATGTTCCCGTGAAGATCAAGAATGGTGTCATTCAGAACCCCGAGATTCTGTGCATCGGCGACACCCTGCTCTTTGCGGGAACGGATTCCAGCCGCTCCGGTTCGGGCTATGTGGGCCACGTTGAGATGGTCGCCGACATTTCCGCTTCGGGAAAGGTTACGATCTACGGTCACGGCAGCGGCACTCCCCGTGCGACCGAAATGAACGCCTACTGCAAGTCCCGCTACAAGCAGAAGACCAGCACCAAGCTCGGCAACAAGGGTCTGATCCGCGTTCGCCGGCACAAGCTGCTGGCGGAGGACGCCGTGATCCCGAAGCTTGGCGATCGCGAGCTGAAGGATGGTTCCATCGGCAGCGATGTCAAGGAGCTCCAGCAGGCCCTCATTTCTCTGGGCTATTCCTGTGGCCCGGATGGCGCTGACAGCGAGTTCGGCCCCAACACGGCCAAGGCGGTGAAGGCCTTCCAGAAGGACAAGTGGCTTCCTCAGACCGGCGTTTACAACGCGGAGACTCACAAGGTTCTGAGCGGCATCATCACTCCTGCGACTCCGTCTGAGCCCGTGACGCCTTCCGGCCAGACTGTCACCATCGTGAACTGCAAGACGGCCAATGTTCGCACGGGCCCGGGGACGAAGTTCAAGTCTGTTCACATCGCGAAGGCGGGCGACATTTTCGAGGCGCCCACGACCAAGGGCTGGATGGCGATTCAGTTTGAGGCGGGCGTCGTCGGCTGGGTCAGCGAGAAGTACGTCAAGGATGGCGCCATCACGGGGAACAGTGTGTATGTTCGCACCGGCCCCGGCACGAAGTACAAGTCGATCGGCACCGTCAAGAAGGGCATGGTTCCGACTCCGGCCAACGCTTCCAATGCGGATAGCTGGGCTCCCGTCGTCTATGACGGCGCTGTCTGCTGGGTCAGCAAGAAGTACGTGAAGGCCTAAAAGTTCAAAATGGAGTGGCAAGAGCATGATTCGGTTCAAACACAAAGGGGATTTCAAGAATACGGAGCGGTTTTTCAAGATCGCTCCCACCCTTAGCCCCGTTCAGATACTAGAAAAGTATGCCAGGGCCGGCGTTAATGCTCTTGCCGCATCAACTCCGGTTGCGTCAGGAAAGACCGCGGCCTCGTGGGATTACGAGATTGTTCAGAACGCAAACGGCTATACGATTTATTGGACGAATTCCAATACCAATGAAGGCGTGAACATTGCTGTGATTCTGCAATACGGTCACGGGACCGGAACGGGCGGATATGTGCAGGGGATTGACTACATCAATCCGGCCATCCGCCCTATTTTCGATGAAATCGCAAATGACGCATGGAAGGAGGTAACGTCCGTATGAGCAACAAGGTCGATAAAAGAATTGTCGAAATGCAATTCGACAACAAACAGTTCGAGAAGGGCATTCAGACCAGCGTAAAGTCGCTGGAGGAATTAAAGGAGAATCTCGATCTGAAAAAGTCGGCAAAGGGACTGTCCGCGCTCGAAAAAGCTGGCAAGTCCTTTTCTCTTGCGGGGATCAGCGAAGGCGTGGAAACGATCAGCAGTCGCTTTTCCGCTCTCGGAATTATTGGCGTTACCGCGCTTCAGCGCATTACAAACGCCGCTATGGATTGCGGCAAACGAATCGTTTCGGCATTCGCAATCGACCCGGTAAAGATGGGCTTTGCGGAATACGAGACGCAGATCAATGCTGTTCAGACGATTGTTGCGAATACGTCCGATGAAATGAACAAGGCTGGGTATTCTCAAGTGCAGTGGCTAGACATTGTAAATGAAAAGCTTGATGAATTGAATGCCTACGCGGACAAGACCATCTACAACTTCTCCGAGATGACCCGCAACATTGGTACCTTTACCGCCGCTGGCGTCGATCTGGAGACTTCGGTGACTTCCATTCAGGGTATCGCAAACCTGGCAGCCGTTTCTGGTTCGACAAGCCAGCAGGCGAGTACCGCAATGTATCAGATTTCTCAGGCGCTTGCATCGGGACATGTGAATTTGATGGACTGGAATTCCATCGTCAACGCCGGTATGGGCGGCGAACTTTTTCAGAAGGCTTTGATGCGAACCGCTGAAGTAGAAGGCGTTGTCGGAGATGAGGCTCAGGAAGCTTTCAGAAAACTTCAGTCTGGCGAGATTTCTTTCCGAGATAGTCTCAGTTCAGGATGGCTGAGTTCTGATATTCTGACGAAGACATTAAGTCAGATTGCTTATGACTTTGAGGCCATTGCGGAGGCACAGGGGATTTCTGTTGACCAGGCGAAGGAGATGGTCAAAGCCGAGCTAATTGCTGAGGGCTATACGAGCGAACAGGCGGATGAAATTATCAGCCTGGCTGAAACAGCCACAGATGCCGCAACCAAGGTAAAGACGTTCACTCAGCTTTTCGACACCTTGAAGGAGGCCGTTCAGAGCGGATGGACGCAAACCTGGGAGTACATCATCGGTGACTTTGAGGAAGCCAAAGAGCTCTTGACGAGCATCAGTGACTACTTCGGAGAGATAATCGGGGCTTCGGCGGATGCCAGAAACCAAGTCGTCTCCGAATGGAAGAACCTTGGCGGCCGAGATCAGTTGATCGAGGGGTTCTGGAACATCGTTCATGCCATTGAGAACGTCGTTAAGGCATTCAAAGGTTCGTTTGAAGAGTTCTTTCCTCCCACCACAGGTCAGCAGCTGTTCAATATTACGAGAGGGTTCAACGAATTTGCCAAAAAGCTGAAGAGCTTTACGGAGAATACTGAGGTTATGGACAAGGTCAGGCGCGTGTTTAAGGGCGTCGCGGCGGCTTTGGATCTCGTCAAGACGGGAATCGGTTGGGTTTGGAGCGGTTTCAAGCGCATACTCGGCATCGTTCCCACAGCAGGGAACGGCCTGCTCAATCTGGCGGCCAAGATCGGTGATTTCTTTGTGAATCTTCGCAATTCTGTGAAGAGTTCGGAGCTTCTTCAGAACGTCCTTACGAACTTGGGAAAGGCCGTGGACTCCGTTCGCGGTTTGTTTGTGAGTGCGTTCCGAAAGATTGTAAAGGTGTTTTCGGATCTCATTGGAAAAGTTCGCGAATCCAATATACTCACGAAAATCGGCGAGAACGTCAATGGTTTTCTGAGCAAGATTCCGGCCGGCGTAGCCAAGGTCCGGGAATGGGGCCGTAGTATCATCGAGTACGTGAAGAACTCCGAGGCTCTCAAGACCGCATACGAAAACGTGAAGGGCTTCTTCAAGCCGATGATCGATGGGATTCTGGAGTTTGGAAGAAAATTGAAGGACACTTTGAAGCATGTGTTCGACAAGGATTCCGATGAAGGGCTCTTTGAGCAGCCGAAGAAGCTCTTCGAAGGCTTTGGAGAGGGATTCTCTGGATGGCTTCAGAGCGTGAAAACCTCGATTTCGGAAAACTGGGGGAAGGTCAAAGAGTTCGTTTCGAATTTCTTTACCCAGACGATTCCGAATTTCTTCAATTCTTCAAAGTTTAATACAAGCAAGATCGTTGATCGGATCAAGTCCATTGATTGGGCGAAGATTATAAAGACAGCGATTGGCATATACGCCGGGATTAAGGTTCTTTCGTCGCTTGGCGGTTTGAAATCCATCGGAGGCGGCCTGAAGAAAATAGGAAAGAGCTTGAGCTACGTTGGCGATGGAATCAAAAATGTCGCGAAGAATGGTCTAAAGATTACAAAGCAGGAAAAGGACAGCATCGGGAATACCCTGCTGAAAATTGCCGCCGCGATCGGTGTTCTGGTCGCATCCATCTGGGTACTTTCCAAGATGGACACAAAGGATGTCGTGAAGGGTCTTGGCGTAATCACGATCCTTGCGGTTGAACTCTTGGCCGTTTCGATTCTGTTCAGCAAAGTCGGTGCGAACGGAAAATCGTTTTTCGCAGTTGCGGCAGCTGTGACTTTACTCGTCATCCCGATCAAGCTTCTAGCTTCCATGAAGACTGAAGAAGCGGTAAAGGGAATTATTGCCATCGGCGCGATTCTTACCGAACTTGCGCTCTTTATGAGGCTTGCGGGAAAGGGTTTCCAGGGGAAATCTCCGTTTCTTAGTCTCTCCATCGGCGTGAACTTGCTCGTTTTGGCCGTCAAGGGATTGGCAAAAATGAGCGTTGGTGGTTTGGTGAAGGGTCTTGCTGGAATGGAAGTTCTTCTCTTGGAGCTCTCCGCATTCATGAAGAAGGCGGGAAGCGTCGGCAAGGTTGGCGGAATGCTCATGATGGCACTGGCGATCAACTTGATGGTCCGTGCTGTCAAGAAGATGGGTAACATGAAGCTTAGCACGATCGCGAAGGGTGTCGCGGGACTCGGGTCAATGATGCTCGCGTTTGGCACGATGGTCAAGCTCACGGGCGGAATGAAGCTCGGAGATTCTCTGCTGATGCTTCTTTCGCTGGCCGGAACGCTAATTCTCTTTATTGAGGCGTTCAAGCAGGTTGAGGGAATGGACACGGATTCTATGCTCAAATTCTCGCTTTCCCTCTCCGCGACGATGCTCGCTCTGTCGGTCTCAATGAAGATCATCAGTTCAATTCCGTTCAGAGGCGCGCTCACGGGTTTGGCAAGCTTCGCGATCCTCATTGTGGGGATTGGAGGAATTATCGCCGCGCTCGGCTGGTTGCAGAGCAAATGGGGAAACATGAGCAGCTTCCTGGATTCTGGTGGAGAGGTTCTCGGCCAAATTGGAACTGCGATCGGTAAATTTGTAGGCGGAATTGTCGGAGGATTCGTTCAGGGATTGGATTTGCCGCAGATCGGCCAGGATTTGTCGGATTTCATGACAAACGCCTCCGGATTTATCAGCGGCGCCAAGAAGATCGACGGAACTGCCGTTGCTGGCGTTGGATATTTGGCGGCAGCCATCATCGCGATCGGCGCGGCAGAGGTAGTCAACGCGATTCTCACGCTCTTTGGCGGTGAGAATCCGATTGTCGCGTTCTCCGGTCAGTTGAAGCTTCTCGGTGAAGGCCTCATTGGGTATGCGGAGTCCATAAAAGGCTTCTCCTCCGAGGCTTCGTCTGAGGACATCAACAGTTCCGTTGAGACTGCGAAGAGCCTTGCCCTTTTGAACAGCTCACTCCCGGCGACCGGCGGAAGGTTGCAGGATTGGCTCGGCACAAAGGATCTTTCGCTGTTCGCTACGCAGATCGAGGGACTTGCCGAAGGCTTGAAGAAGTACGCGGCGAGCATAAAGGGATTCTCAAGCGAGGCGAGCGAGGACGATCTGAAGACTGCAAGCAGCACAGCACAGGGCTTGGCCGACCTCAACAACTCCCTTCCGTACAGCGGAGGAAAGCTGCAAGAGTGGTTAGGGAAGAAGGATCTCAGCCTGTTCTCCACCCAGATTGTGGAATTGGCTGGAGGCTTGAAATCCTATCTAGAGACCGTTAAGGGCTTTTCCGGAATCGCGACCGAAGACGATTTGACGATCGCCACAGACACCGCGACGGGACTTTCCGATCTGAATAACTCCCTTCCGTACAGCGGAGGAAAGCTGCAAGAGTGGTTAGGGAAGAAGGATCTCAGCCTGTTCTCCACCCAGATTGTGGAATTGGCTGGAGGCTTGAAATCCTATCTAGAGACCGTTAAGGGCTTTTCCGGGATTGCGTCTCCTGAAGATCTATCGACTGCGAGCGATACAGCTATGGGACTTTCTGATCTGAATAATTCCCTTCCGTATACTGGAGGGACGCTCTCGAATTGGTTGATGGGGGAAAAGAACCTTGCAACTTTTGCGACGAGAATCCGTCAGCTCGGAAGCGGACTTCGGGCATACGCGAACAGCATTTCCGGCTTCAGCGGAATGGTAAGCGAAGCGGACCTGGAATCGGCGAAGCAGACGGCCATGGCGCTTGTAACCTTGAACAACTCGCTCCCTTCTACGGATAGCACTTTGTCAAAATGGTTATTCGGTGAAAAAGATTTAGGTAAGTTTGGCGTCAACATCGGTTTGCTTGGAAGCTGTTTGGGTGAGTTTGCCGAAAACATCAGCGTCGTATCCGTCGATAAATCGGGCGAGGCGATCAATGTTCTGGACATGATTAAGGATTTCATCGACAAGCTCGATCCGAAGGGCGGCATTTGGCAGTCGCTCGATTCGTTCGTGAATGGCGATCAGATTAAGGCTCTCACCAGCTACACCGGAACGATGCGAACGATCGGTTTGGATCTTAGCACCTTCGCGACGAAGATAGCGGATGTGAAGACGACAGATATTGAGTACGCATCCACCGTCTTTGACTCGGTGAGCACGTTTATCAGCGGACTTACTGAATCGGGTGGCGTACTTGAGAGTATTGGATCGTTCTTTACCGGCGACAAGTCAAGCACGCTCACGAAGGCGAGCGCGACGATGGCTACCTTCGGAAACGATTTCAAGGCCTTCGCCGATGGGATTGCAAACGTGACCACTACGGAAACGAACTTCGAAGGCGCAAAGCGGGTCTTTGAGTCCTTCAAGACGTTCAACGAAACGGTTGCCGGTTACGACGAAATCAATTACTCCGATCAGATGAGCGATCTGATCTGGATTCTCGGAGACTTTGGAACCTCTCTCGCTCAGTTTGGCGTGAACCTTACTGGCGTTGATGTGAACAGCCTTTCGGCTGCCGCATCCGTAATCGATACGCTCGTTCGGTTGGCCGGAGATGCGGAAGGCGTGAATCCCGACAACGTAGCCGTGATGTCCTCCGTGCTCGATGAGTATGGGAAGATGACCGTATCCGGGTTCTCTTCCGGTTTCCTGTCCGGAACAGAGGGGATTACGGAAGCCGTTAGTGGAATTCTCCTCTCGATTTCCGGGAGAAACGAAGAATTCCTATCTACGGGAACCGATCTCGGAACGACTCTGGCGGATGCTTTGGGCAAAGCGCTCGATGATAAGGCCTGGTCGATCGAGACCAAGGCGAGAACCCTTTCTTATAAGGGAGCTGCATCTGCGAGCGGAACGTATATGACTTGGTATTATGCCGGTCAGAACCTTGCAATCGGATTGGGGGACGGAATTTCCAGTAAGAGCGACTTCATTTCCCGAAAGGCGATTGAAGCTGCCTCCGGAGCAGTGCGATCTGTCCAGAGAGTTTGGGATGAACACTCACCGTCCAAGGTTGGCTATGGACTTGGCGCGTATTTCGATCTCGGAATTGCGGAGGGTCTTGACGGTTATGCGAAGATCGTCTCCTCGAGCGCGGAAAACATGAGCCAGGGGGCGATGGCTTCTGCACAGATCATGCTGGCCGATCTTTCAAATTTGCTTGCGAGCGGCGTGGATGCGACGCCGACGATTCGGCCCGTTCTCGATCTCAGCGACATTCAAAATGGAGTTGGATTGATCGATGGAATGTTCAATTCGGATCGTTCCATTGGGATGAGTATGTTTGGCGGCGGAAGTTTCCTTCGCGGAGCAGGCGCTTTGAACTTCGATGGGGCAAAGATCATTGGTGGAATGAGCAACAAGGATGTCGTGGAGGAGATTCAGAACCTCAACGATCGCATGACCGATCTTACAGAGGCTGTTGGAAACATGCAGCTTGTGCTCGATACCGGAACCCTCGTCGGTCAGACCTCTGCGAAGATGGACCGCCAGCTCGGTACCATCGCAACAAGGAAGGGAAGGGGGAATTAAATGTATCATTCGATCACATTCGAAGAAAAGAATACGTGGGACGATTGGCATTTGATTCCTTCGTCCCGCCCTCTTTTCAATCCGCCGGCAGTAAAGACGAACTACATCGACATCCCCGGCGGTGACGGTATTCTCGATTTAACGACCGCTCTTGCCGGAAGGCCGCTTTACAAGAACCGCACCGGTTCCATCGAATTCTACGTAGAGAACGGATTCAAGGATTGGACGGTCTTGTACAGCGAGATCATGGTCTACCTTCACGGGCAGAAGATGCGTGCGATTTTGGAGGATGACCCGGGCTACTACTACGAAGGCCGCTTCAATGTGAACGCCTGGAAATCCGACAAGGATCGTTCGATCATAACGATCGATTACGACGTGGGCCCCTACAAGAAGGACATTCTGAGCGCAGACGAGGATTGGCTTTGGGACCCCTTCAACTTTGAAACCGGTGTCATCCGCTACTACAAGGAGATTCCGATCAAGGGCACGTACACGGTTCGCGTCATTGGCGACGTGATGCCGATCTGCCCGTTGATTACGTGCTCGGTCGGCGGAATGACGGTCACGTTCGAAGGCGAGACCTACGAGCTCGTGAAGGGCGCGCAGACGGTTCGAGCGATCGTTCTGAAGAACGGTGAGAACCAGTTGACTTTTCACGGTAACGGAACCGTGACCGTTGGCGGAATGGGAGGAGGAAGGCTGTAATGTTCTATATTTATGCGAACGGACAGTCCATCTATCAGCCGCCCGAGGAAAATTGTACATTGATCTCCCCAAGGTTGACGCTGGAGATGGGCAAGGCTGGCTCGCTGGAATTCAGCGTTCCTCCGACCCATAAGGCATACAACGAGCTTCGGCAGTTGAAGACGCTTGTGACGGTAGAGCTGGACGACGTTGAGATATTCCGCGGGCGAATCCTTTCCAACGAGAGGGATTTCAACAATGTTCGGAAGATCTATTGCGAAGGCGATCTGGCCTACCTGGTGGACACCGTTCAGAAGAGCGAGAAGTATAACGGCACGACGCACGATCTCTTTCGAAAGATCGTTGCTGCCCACAACGCTCGCGTTGAAACCGATAAGCAGTTCACCGTTGGACAGATCACGATTGAGAACCGGAGCATCATCCTTACGGGCCAGTCTGATCAGACGGAAGACCCGGATACCGGTGACTTCGATTACAAGCAGATCGCGATCAATTCCATTTCCAACGAATGGAAGACGACCTACGATTACATCGAAACCTGTCTGATCGACTACTGCGGCGGATATTTGCGTACGAGACGGGTTGGAAATACAACGTATCTCGATCTGATTGCCGACTATGGAAACAAGGCTCCTCAGGAGATCGAGTTTGGTGTCAACATGCTCGACCTCACGGAAGAAGCGAGCGCTGAAGAGCTTTTCACGGTGCTGATTCCTCTGGGAGACGAGAATCTCACAATCGAATCGGTGAACAACGGTAGCGATGAGTTGGTGGATACGGCCGGAGTGGCCGCCTATGGGCGGATCGTAAAGACGCAGGTGTTCGATAATGTGAATCAGGCCTCTACCCTCTTGGAGAATGGTAGGCGGTTTCTGGCGAGCCATGCAAACATTCCGGTCACGATCACCGTTCGGGCCGTGGATATGCACCTGGTCGAGCGGGGGATTCGAGAAATCTATGTCGGCGACGTTGTTCATGTGAACTCCTATCCGCACAGCATCGTTCAGGATTTGACATGCACCAAGCTTGAGTACGACATCGAAAACCCCGCCAACAACACCTATACCTTTGGTAATCCGAAGCAGAGCCTTACCGAGCGATACCGAAAGGACAAGGCCATCGCAGCCGACAAAGCTACGGGATCCGGTGGCGGAGGCGGTTCTGGAGCTGCCGGCGCGGCCGGTGCGGCCGGCGAGAAGAAGGCGAAGGAACTTCTCGACCGGTTCTATGACGCCTGGATCAACGTCGATCCGGAAGCGGCTCACATTGACTTGGGAGCCGTCTATCGAGAGCTTAAGGACACGAAGACGGTGCTTGAGAATCAGGTTGGAATCGACCTGGACGCGGTTGAAGGAAACATCAATATTCGAGCGCTCAAGACCAAGTACGATGAGCTGGAGAACGTAACTAGGCAGCAGGCAGCGACCATCGATCTTTTGACTTCCGACACGGAGTCGAAGATTGAGTTGTTGACCTCCTTTGTGGACAAGGTGGAAGCAACCGAATCCGCTCACTACGCTTCGATCGTTCTCCGGGCGAATGCGCTGGAATCCGCGATTGAGTTGAAGGCCGACCGAGTGGATGTTCAGGCAATGAACATCAATCTGAATGCTCTTGTGACGAGAGTGGAAGGTACGGAATCGGATTTGAAAGGCGCACAAACGAATATTTCAGCCATATTTGAGCGAGTTGACGCTAATGACAAGGCGATTAGAAATAATCAAGCCAGAATCGATCTGGTGGCAAACGACCTCGGAGCGCGGATCACTCTGGAGACAAAGGACATCAATGACAATTTAGCTTCGATCAGACTTAGCGTTTCAAAGAACGAATCCGATATCACATTGAAGGCGGACAAGGTAACCGTAAGTTCCATGGATGTAAGGATCGGTACTCTTGGTGATCAGATCAAGATAGCCAACGGCGAAATAAGTAACGTGAAGAGTTTGGTGACGAAGAAGTTGGATGCTGATGATCTGTCTGCTAAGATTGCTGCCATCGTTACGCTTACAACAAAGAATATCGTCAACAAAGGCTATTTGCATACTTCTGGAAATACAATTATCGACGGTAACTGTACCGTGTATGGTACTTTGTCTATCGCGGGAGCTTATGTAGCCACGAAAGGTGATATAAGTGGCATGGCGACCCAAAAGTGGGTTACCGATCAGCTCAAGAATATATCTGTTGCCTGGTCAAAGATCACAGGAAAACCGAGCTATTTCCCCGTAGCAAAGCATCGTCACACCTTTTCAGGCTCACAAAAAATTGCTAACGGTCATACGCACAAATATACCCAAAATGGCAAAACATATTACACTGCCGGTATTTACAATGGCACAAATGCTACTCACAACGTCAGTATAAGTGGCAATACCGGATACACAGGAGGTTAATCTATGACATCGCTACTTGATCTTGGAAAGGGAATCGAAGAAATCCGTGCGGCAGTTGACAGCATCGAGGTGAAGGGTTCTCAGAATTGTAAATTGGTCGCCTACGCTTACAATCGATGCAATGAACTGATTCAGCTCATTAACGAAGCCGTTCGAGAGAAGACCGCCCCGAAACCAGAGGTAGAAAAGGAAGGTGAGGAGGATGGCGACAAGCACGATTCAGGAACTTCTTGACAGCATCCTCCAAGCTGTCTATGGAATCGAAGTTCGAGGAGCAATTCATGACAGCATCGAGCAATGTTATACCGATGTGACCGCCGGAAAGACTCTTGCGGAGACTGCTGCGAGTTTGGCCAATACCGCGGCCTCGAACGCGAATTCAAAGGCATCCGCCGCCCAGACCGCAGCGAGCGCGGCCAACACCGCAGCCGGGGCCGCGAATACAGCCGCCGGAAAGGTGAATGACGCAATCAAGACCGCTGAAACGGCGGCCTCAAACGCGAATGCAAAGGCGACGGCAGCAGACACAGCCGCGAAAAATGCGGACGAAAAGGCGACGCTGGCGGACACCGCCGCGAAGAACGCCGACACAAAGGCAGGCCTCGCAAACATCGCTGCCGAAAACGCAAACTCAGCTGCATCGACCGCAAACGCATCGGCAGAGAGTGCGAATGACGCGGCCGACGCTGCAAATGCGGCTGCAAAGAGCGCCAACGATGCAGCGAGCAAGGCGACCAGCTCCGCAAGCAAGGCAGACACCGCGGCCTCGAACGCGAACGCAAAGGCGACGGCCGCTCAAAATGCGGCGGATGCGGCAAATGCGGCCGCGGGGAGTGTGAACAGCGCACTCTCCACTTTGGGGGATGCGACAAAGGCTGCAAACGAGGCGGCCACAAAGGCCACGACGAATGCGAGTATCGCCGAGCAAAAGGCGAACGCAGCAGACACGGCTGCGAGGGGGGCGAACACGGCTGCCTCCGCCGCTAACACCGCCACCGAGAATGCGAATGCGGCCACTTCCGCAGCCAATACCGCAGCGAACGCGGCCAACACCGCGGCCGGAAACGCAAATGACGCCGCTTCCTCCGCGAATGAGGCAGCGAGGGCCGTTGACGGCGCCGCTGACAGAGCAGATGAGGCCACGGCGGCTGCAAACGAGGCAGCCGCAAATGCTTCGGCGCAGGCTTCCCGAGTGGAGACGGCCGTGAATTCTGCAAATTCAGCAACCAATGCGGCCAACACCGCGGCGGAAAATGCGAAAACCGCAGAGGGAAACGCGCTTTCTGCAACGACCGCTTGCGAATCCGCTACCGTCAGAGCGAATAACGCTGCGGAAGATTGCGAGACAAAGACGGCTCGGCTTCCTGAGGAATTGGAGGATATGTTTGCTGATCTCGGTCTCGTGATGGTTAATGGAAAGCTTTGCGTAAAAGTTGAGCGAGCTGATGAGGAAGAGGAGGATGATCGAGGATGAGTAAGATCGATACCTTTCTTCAGCAGATTCTCGCGGCGGTTTACGGCCGTGATGTTCGCGGCTCCATCCACGATGCAATCGAACAATGCTACACCGACGTGACCAACGGGGTCACTCTGGCGGAGACGGCGGCCGGCAAGGCCAATACCGCGACGAGCAACGCGAACAGCGCCACGTCCGCCGCAAATACCGCCACCGCAAATGCAAAGACGGCGACCACAAACGCCAACAACGCGGCGAGCGCAGCGAACGCCGCTGCCTCTACCGCAACAAAATCAGCGAATCAATGTGATACGGCTGTGGCCGGACTTTCCGGGCAGGTATCGAATCTGTTCGGTCATCTGGGGCTTACCATAGTCGATGGAAAACTCTGTGTGGAGGTTGTAAGAGAATGAGTAACATCACCAACGAACCCATCATCCTGGATTCTACTGCCCGTGAGATGGTAGATCGCATGGACAAGACCAACGCCCTCCTCGCGATGATCGCGGAGGGCAATCGCCAGGACATCTATTCGAACATCAGCCAGATCGCGAGCATCGTTCGCGGTGGCACCGTGGAGACCAATAGCAAGCTCTTCCCCATCGGCGATCAGATCGTCATTCCGTGGATGGATATGGACGATACGAACCACAACACGCCGGAGAAGGCGTATCAGGTTCCGCTGGACATCGTCCACCACGATCTCGTGACGCTGGAGAGCGGCGAGACTTTGCCGGGCATGTTCCTCGCCTGGCACTATTGCTCCCCCTACGGCTTGCAGTTCAGCAACTATCAGGCCTTCAAGGATTGCCCGGATGGGCTCACCAAGGGCACCTACAACATCACGATCGGCGCAAACTGGGGCACGAACGCCGTGGCGAATACCAAGTGGAGCTTCACGCTCACCCAGGATGTGCCCAAGGGCGGCCGCATCAGCGGCTTCGAGGGCATGCCGGACCAGCTCAC
>CANQSU010000057.1 GCA_947626585.1 uncultured Oscillospiraceae bacterium | reverse complement strand
TTCCTTGAGGATGGTCCAGCCCTGGCGCTGGGCAAATTCCCGGCAGCACTGCTTTTGCATGGGGATGTCGTCTTTCTTCACCTGTCCCAGCGTGGAGACGCGGTAGAGGCAATATACTTTTTGGTTTTCCATTTTACTTTACACCGATCCTTTCCACGTTCGCGTCGTGGGATGGCGGTATATGGCTGGAATTGTGTTTGTACCGAAGTTTCGCAGACAGGTAATCTGAGAGAGATAAAGGTGGACATAGGGAAAAACTTCAGCAACTGTGCCAGCAAAGTGAGTATCCCACCGAAGTATAGCGTGTCCCAAGTAATGGGGCATCTGAAAGGAAAAAGCAGTCTGATGATCTTCGACAGGCACGGACAAGCACGCGAATTTGAAGTACAAGTATGGGAACCGTCACTTTTGGGCGAGAGGGTACTACGTGGACACGGTAGGAATGAACAAAAAGCAAGTTCATGAGTACATCAGGAACCAATTAAGAGAGGACAAGCTGGCAGATCAGATGAGCATTAAGGAGTACGTGGACCTGTTTACGGGTCGCGAGAAGAAGAGGGCATAAGATAAGCCCCTTGAGGGGCAGCCGGAAAAAGAAATGCGGTCGGCAATCCTTTCGGCGCCCCTTTAGGGGCTTCGTCCGTATTATGCCCTTTTAGGGCTATTCAAACCTCCGGCTTAGCCGGAGATTTTGACTGTGAAAGGAATGAAAATATGACGACAACAAAAATACGTTCCCGCACCGGCAACTTACGGGGAATGAAAAAACCGTGGGAATTCGATATCCCACTCGACCATGAAGATATGACCACCCGGCATACGCCCAACAACGCCACTGCTACAAGAACAACCAGACCCATGGGACACGTCTCAAGCCAAAAGAAGCGATACTCGCCGAAGCATCTCCGGCTGCACAGAATCGCGGTGCGGCCCTCCATCCTCCTGCTGGTTTTACTCGCCGCTTTTCTGCTCGGCATTACAATAGGGCTGTTGACGAGGCCGACAACAACGGCGCTGGCGGCATCCGATGATGTCTCGCACGTTGAGACTGTCCAGCAAACCTCCGCAACGCGCGATGAAAGCCCGGCCCAGGAAGCAGCTTCAATAGTAGCCGAACCCGCACCGGAGCTGATTCGTTACTGTATGATATTGTGAGCGAAGGTCAGCTCCTGAGCTTTGACCTTCAGAAAGTCACGCAAGACTGCTGCGAAAAATACAGTGAGCCCTACGCTCTGGCTCTGGCCATCACCGAGGTTGAGAGCCATTTTGACGCGGATGCCAAATGCTCCACCAATGACTTTGGCCTCATGCAGATCAACGCCATCAACCTCGACTGGCTCCGCGATATAGGTATGGATCCCCTGACTCCTGCGGGAAACATTGAGTCCGGCGTTTACATCATCGCCCGGCACCTCCAAGCCTACGGCGACCCGGAACTGGCGCTGATGGCCTGCAACAACGGCCCGGCAGGCGCCAGGGAACTTTGGGACAAGGGGACCTATCAGACAACCTACTCTCAAAAGATCATGACGGCGCTTGCAAAGTGGACAAGCATACTCGCGGTATGACCTCGCGATTTGACCAGAAATCTCTGGTCAAATCATTTGCGTTGCGATATACTAAAAATAAGATACGCACACTTACCCTCGTGTCCTCACGCTCCCGTCACTTCAAAATGCCGCGGGCTGTAAAAGTCCTTCACGGCCACGGCGCCGAAGGGCACATAGAGCTTTACGGCATCGCTGCCCTTCTTTCCCCGTTCCGTGGCATCGGCGCCCTGGACGGAGGCGATCAGCACCTTCCGGAGGACGGTGATGTTGTTCTCCACTGTGTTCCGGAAAGTGGAAGTATCCACCGCCGTTTTAACGTTATAGAGCGTCACCTGTTCCCCTTCTGGCGGGGGCGGGTCTGTGCCAGCTGTTCGCCGGGGAGCGCCGCGCTGACAGCGGCGCTGTTGTACGCGGTCGTCGCCTTTGCCCTGCTGGCGCTGTGCCGGCTGGGCTGGCGGCGGTGGGCGGCCGGGAAATAATACTAAAGTGCGTCTCCCCGCAGCGGGACGATCCGCCGTGGGGAGACATATCGTGAAATCCGACAGCTTGCGGGCCGCCTGAAGAGGCGGCCCCTGCGGCGTTTGAGGGGGGAGTTTTCCGGGAATCCGACACCGCGTCAGCCGCCCCACACCCAGTCGAGGGCTGAGAGGGGGGTGCCGCCGCGTCTCAGAGCGGTGAGTTCGGCTTCACAGAGGGTGACGGCCTCACAGATCAGCTCGTCCGCCATTTGTTCGGTGAAAATGAGAGCGTCCGTCTCCGGCGCAGGCCGGAAGTAGCCGTGCAGGGCCCTGATAAGGCCGGGAATGTCGAAACCGCCCAGCTCCAAAAGTCTCTGGCCGGTCAAATCGACGGGCTTTACCATGTCCTCACGGAGGCCGTATCTTTCGATGACATGGGCGTTGGTGACGGCGTAATCCCGGTGAAGCCGCTCGACGTATCCCGGGGCGCGCGGGTCAAAGCCGTGGCCTGAATACATGAACCGCCGGTGCAGGACGTCCTCCACAAGGTGCAGGTAGTAGCCCAGGTACAGATCGTCCGTAAGCATCAGATCTCCGAACCTGTCCCGGAAGCCGTCCAAGTCCAGAGTCCTGGCGTCTCCGCCGCCCACATGGATCTTCATGTGTCCGGTGTTCCGTCCGGCGAGGGAGGCGTCCGGGAGAATGGAGCCGAGCATGAGTCGGTCCGCGTCGCGAAATTCTGTTGTTTTCAAGAGCTTGCTTGTAATGGCCATGTGGATGATGGTGGAGGCCATAGGCGTCTCCCTCCTGTTAATCTGATAAGAACAAGAATACCACATCAACGTCAAAAATGCAAATTCCGCGCGATTACATGTTGGTTTTGACATTTTCTTATGTTTGTGTTATAATAACTTTAATTGCGTTCCTCGGAGGCGGATATGGTCCTTCTGAAAGACAAAACATGGGAAATCGCCGCCTCGGACGCCGCGCTTCCGACAAGGGACGAGAACGCCCACAAGGGGAGCTTCGGACGGGTGCTGATCGCGGCGGGGTCCGTGGGCTTCACGGGCGCGCCTGCCTTCGCCGCGAGGGCGGCGGTCAGGTCCGGCGCGGGGCTTGTGTTCCTGGGAGTGCCGGAGAGCATATATGCCATCGAAGCCGTGAAAAACGACGAGGCCATGGTCTTTCCCCTTTCCGATTTCGTCCCCGCCGCTCTGGATGAGCTTCTGCCGAGGCTTCAAAAATGCGACGCGGTGCTTGTGGGGCCGGGGCTGGGGCTTTCCGGATGGGCGCGGGAGATCACCTATTCGATTTTGGAAAACTCCGTTGTCCCCGTGATCGTGGACGCGGACGGC
This sequence comes from uncultured Oscillospiraceae bacterium, assembly GCA_947626585.1. Classification (GTDB taxonomy): domain Bacteria; phylum Bacillota; class Clostridia; order Oscillospirales; family Oscillospiraceae; genus RUG626. Next base: position 13,126 of record CANQSU010000057.1, on the reverse strand, counting down.
ATAACGGCGGTATCCGCGCATATAGATGTACTGGATAAGCTGTCATGTCCCGTCATCCTGACCCCCCACGAGGGGGAATTTGCCCGGCTGTCCGACGGACTTTCCCGCCTTGACAGAGTCCAGGCGGCCCGGGAGTTTGCCGTAAAGCACAATGTGACCGTGGTTTTGAAGGGCCACCGCACCGTCACGGCCAAGCCGGACGGGAGCGCGTATATCAACACCACCGGCAACCCCGGCATGGCCACCGGCGGGTCCGGCGACGTGCTGGCGGGGATGATGCTGGCCTTCCTGGGCCAGAGGATCCCGGGAGCCGAGTGGAAAGCGGTATACTGGCACGGGGCGGCGGGGGACGCGTGCGCGGCCCTCTATGGTCAATACGCCATGACCCCCACGGACATGACAGACTGTCTCAAATCTGTTTTGAGGTGAGTCTTTTGCGTCCTGCCCGTGTTTTTCCAGTTATTTTGTCGTTTTTTCTGCTTATCTGTCTTGTCTCCTGCTCCAAAGCCGGGCAGGAGGACAGGATGAGTGAGATCCAACAGACCTTCTCCGGCGCCGCCTCCCTGTCCTTTGCCGCGGATATCCGGGCCGACTACGGCGACCGGGTCATGGATTTCGGGATCGATTTCACCGGGAAGCCGGAGGCCGGGGTGCTGACGGTCACAAGCCCGGAGCTGATCGCCGGGGCCCAGGTGAAGCTGGGCGACGGCGGGGCCGCCCTGAGCTATTCGGGCGCGGAGGTATACACCGGCGAGATACTGCCTGACGGCCTGTCGCCCGTGGACGCGGTGCCGGTGATGGTGTCCGCCTGGGGCGAGGGACTGGTCACCGAGACAGTGAAGGAGCGCTGGGGGGACACCGAGTGTCTGGCGGCGCTTTTTCGGATCGACGACGACGTGGACCTGCGTACCTGGTTCGACGGGGCGGGACTTCCCCTCCACGCGGAGTTTACCTTTGACGGTTACACCGTTATTGCAACGGATTTTTACGATATGAAAGTCGAGTGACCCTGTATGGATCTGCGAAAGCGCACCTGGGCCGAGATAAGCCTTGACAATATCGAATACAATTACCGCGCCATACGGGCGGCTCTGCCCGACGGGTGCAAATTCCTGGGCGTGGTCAAGGCCGACGCCTACGGTCACGGGGCGGTGGAGGTATCGCGGCGCCTTGAGAGCGCCGGCGCGGACTATTTGGCCGTCTCGTGTTTGGACGAGGCGGTGGAGCTTCGGGAGGCGGGGATCGGGATGCCCATTCTGATCCTGGGCCACACGCCGCGGGAGTACGTGAGGGAGCTTATCGAGCGGGACCTGACCCAGACCGTCACCTGCGAGGCCAAGGCCATTGAGTACGCGCGGGAGGCCGCGTCCCTGGGAAAGACGCTGAGGATCCACATCAAGGTGGATACCGGCATGTCCCGCCTTGGGTTTCTTACGGCGGGGGGCCACTTTGAGCAGGGGATCGCGAACATCGTCTCCGCCTGCCGGCAGAGGAACCTGGACCCCGAGGGCGTCTACACCCACTTCGCCGTCTCCGACGAGCCGGGAGCCGAGGCGGAGGCCTATACGAGGGAGCAATTCGGCCTCTTTATGAAGGTCGTCTCCGCCGTGGAGAGCGCCGGGATCCGCTTCAGGATACGCCACTGCGCCAATTCGGGAGCGGTGGTGAACTATCCCGAGACGGCGCTGGACATGGTGAGACCGGGGATACTGCTCTATGGCTTCGGCGACGGCGGGAGGCTGGGGCTTCGCCCCTGCATGAGGCTGATGACCCATGTGTCCACCATCAAGTACATTGACGCGGGCCTGCCGGTCAGCTACGGCGGCACCTTTGTGACGGCCCGGCGCACACGGATGGGCGTTATCCCCATCGGCTACGCCGACGGGCTTTTCCGGTCCCTTTCCAACAACTGCTCCTTCATCACGGAAAAAGGACCCGCGCCCCAGAGGGGCAGGATCTGCATGGACATGTGCATGATCGACCTGACCGAGCTGCCCGAGGTGAACCTCGAGAGCCTTATCGAGATCTTCGGCCGGCGCCAGTCGGCGGAGGCCCTGGCCGCCCGGGCCGGGACCATATCCTATGAGCTTCTCTGCTCCGTCTCCAAGCGGGTGCCGAGGGTGTACGTGGATTGACGCGCACCGTTCGTTCGTCTCACGCATAGACTGTAGCGGACGGAAAAAACCGTCCCGGTAATTTATGCCTTGCTGTATAAATTACCGCGCTTTGTGAAAGAATTATGGTAGTCCGGTACATAGAGAAACCGGACGACTATAAATTCGTCGGAGAGTGAAGGGCGTGCAAAGCTCAGTCAAAAGAGGAGACATCTACTACGCCGACCTGAGCCCCGTTGTGGGCTCCGAGCAAGGCGGAATGCGGCCTGTACTTATTGTCCAGAACGACACGGGCAACAAGCACAGCCCGACGGTCATCGCGGCGGCGATAACCTCACAGATAGGAAAGGCCCGCCTGCCCACGCACATCGAGCTGGAGGCCAGATCCTTTGGTCTGACAAAGGACTCGGTGGTGCTTCTGGAGCAGATACGGACCATCGACAAGCGCCGTCTGCGCGAGCGGATGGGGCGGGTGGACGAGGAGCTGATGAACAAGGTGGACGACGCCATTGCCGTCAGCTTCGGACTCCACGGATAAGACTTTTTGGGGGAGCGGGATCCCACTCCCCCGGTTTTACAAAAGGAGATACATAAGATGAGCAAAGGAAAGAAGATCGCGACAGCCATTGCCGTCCTGGTGTTTACGGCGCTCGTGTCGGGCCTTACCACCATGGCCGTCAGCAACTACGGCTCCAGGGACGATCCGCTGGTAACGCTCAGCTATCTTAACCAAACGGTCAGGCCCCAGATCGAGGCCGCCGTGGACGAGGCGCTGAACGCCAAGGCCGCGGAGCTTACCCGTGAGTTTCAGAGCATCGCGGGCCAGTCCGGCACCGTGAGCGGCTCCCAGCCCTCGGGCTTTGTGGTCCTGACCCTGAATAACGGCCAAACCGTCACCTGCGGCGTCGGCACGGAGATCATGCTTCGCATCGGCTCGGCCGTGTCCAATGGTCCCGATTCGCCCCGGCTCATTGACGAGACCGGCGGCACCAGCGTGGGCTCCTCGGGGACCGATCTGACCGTCAACCACATGTACATGGTCACCATCAAGGGCAACGGCATCAAGGCCACCCGCGACAACACGAAGGTCCTCATACGCGGCGATTACACGGTCGGCTGAAAGACGCACCTCCCGGCTGCCGCTATTGCCGCGCCAAATGAATAATTCGTCACGCCCGGGCGTATGCTTTTACGCCCGGGTTTTTTTGCCCGCGGACAGAACGCATCGGGGAGGACAGAGCATGTCTTATGAGGTATTCACGAAAGAGGGGATCCCCGTGGGGACCCTCGATATCACCGAAAAGGGGCCGCGTACGGTGTTTGAGTTCTCATCGGACCGGGACCCCGGCGTGTCGCGGCTGGTGCTGGTTACGGCCTCGGGATCCTTTTCATTGGGCATCCCCACCCGGCGCGCCGGGGGACTCAGGCTCACAAAGACGCTGACCCGCCTCGCTATGGCGGATATCTCGTTGGACGGGGAGTGGAGAGCGCTGCTCGTGCCGGCGGGGGAGGACCTCTCCGGCCTGGCGCTGACACCGGCGGCAATACCTGAGCCGGAGCCTGAGCCGGCCGCAGAGCCTGAGCCGGCCGCGACGCCCGAGCCGGCGGAAATGTCCGAGCCTGAGCCGGCGTGTACGCCCGAGCCCGAGCCTGTTCCGGCATCGCCGCCGGAGCCGGAAACGCCCCGCGCGCCCGAGCCGGCGATCCGAAGAACGTCCGAGCCGGAACCGGATGTGACGGACGGCTGGCGGCAGGAGGACGACCCGGCGCGGCTTTTCAAAAACGACGTTCTGGCCGCCTCGGCGGGGCGGATCCGCGGCGCGCTGACAAAGCCCGACGGGGACGGGACGCTGGTGGCCTTCCCCTGGTCGCCTTCGACCCCCTTCCCCATGATCGAGGCCTTCCGTCTCGGCTCGGCCGTGAGGATCGGAGGCTCGGAGTACATCGTTTTTCGCGTAAAAAACGGGGAACCGGTATAAAGATTACAGAAATGTAATAATATTTTGTCGTTTTTTAACTTTACAAGGTGAGATTTTTTGATATAATTGATATATTCAAGACCAACAGCAAATCATAAGGATAAGGAGGGACCATGGACATGGATGATCTTGAATTCACCAGGAAGTTCAGCGTTGCGGATAAGAAGATAGGTACGCGGGAGATATTATCCTCGGTATACGATTCTCTCAAGCTCAAGGGCTACAACCCCATCAATCAGATCGTGGGTTATATCCTGTCCGAGGATCCCACCTATATCACCAACTACAACAACGCCCGCTCCCTCATCTGCCGCATCGACAGAGACGAGCTTCTGCAGGAGCTGGTGGAATCTTACCTTGAAAAAAACTGAATCAGGACGCGAAAACCTCCCCGGCCCCGCCGGGGAGGTTTTCTTTATACGATTACGCCCCGCGCCGGGAAGGCGCGGGGCGTACTGCGTATTTACGTGTTTACTTTTCCACGCCGCTCACGTTCATGGCCCGCAGGGCGTTCAAGATGGCCAGAACCGCCACGCCCACGTCCGCAAAGACGGCCAGCCACATGTCGGCGTGGCCGAAGGCGCCGAGGACAAGGATGATGAGCTTGACGGCCAGGGCGAAGATGATGTTCTGCCGGACGATCCTCATGGTGCGGCGGGAGATGGCGATGGCCTCGGGGACTTTAGAGGGCTTGTCGTCCATCAGCACCATGTCGGCGGCCTCTATGGCGGCGTCGGAGCCAAGGGCGCCCATGGCAAGGCCGACGTCGGCCCGGGTCAGCACCGGGGCGTCGTTGATGCCGTCGCCCACGAAGGCCACCGTGCCGTCGGCCTTGTCCAGAAGCTTCTCCAGTGCCGCGACCTTGTCCTGGGGCAGAAGGTCGCTCAGGACCTCGTCAATGCCCAGCTCGTCGGCGACGGCCCGGGCGGAGGCGCTCCTGTCGCCGGTAAGCATCACCGAGCGAACACCCATGGCGTGAAGCCGGTCGACGGTGGGCCTCGCGTCAGGCTTCGTCTCGTCGTCTATGAGGATGGCCCCGGCGTACACCCCGTCTACGGCGGTGTGGACCACGGTGCCGTTCTCGTTTCCTTCCCTGAGTTCAATGCCGGCGGAGGCCATGAGCCGGACGTTGCCGGCCAGGACCGTATGCCCGTCGACTTGGGCGCGGACGCCAAGACCGGCCAGCTCCTCCACCCGGGTCGACTCGTTATCGGGGGATGAGCCGGCGCGTCCGGCCCGGACGGGGGCGTTGAAAGACGCGGCGGCCGCGATGGCGCGGGCGATGGGGTGGGTGGAGTACGCCTCGGCACGGGCCGTCAACGTCAGAAGCTCGTCGCCTGACATCCCCACGGGCCGCACGGCGGCGACCCGGAAGGAGCCCTCGGTGAGGGTCCCGGTCTTGTCAAAGACCACGGTCTTAGCCTTGGACAGGGCCTCCAGATAGTTGGAGCCCTTGACCAGGATCCCGCGCTTTGACGCGCCGCCGATGCCGCCGAAGAAGCTGAGGGGCACCGATATCACCAGCGCGCAGGGGCAGGAGACCACCAGGAACACCAGCGCCCGGTGGATCCACTTGGCCCACGGCTCGCCCAGGGCCAGCGGCGGGATCAGCCCCAGGGCAAGGGCGGCAAACACCACCGCGGGAGTGTAGAACCGGGCGAAGCGTGTGATAAAATTCTCCGTCCTGGCCTTGCGCTCGGAGGAGTTTTCCACCAGGTCCAGGATCCGGGCCACGGTGGACTCGGCATAGACGCTCCTGACCTCGGCGTGGAGGACGGAGTTTATATTGATAGTGCCGCTCACCAGCGTATCGCCCACGGCTGCGTCCCGGGGCGCGGACTCGCCGGTGATGGCGGCGGTGTTGACGCTGCCGGCGCCCTCGGTGACCACGCAGTCCAGGGGGATCCGCTCGCCGGGCTTGATGACGATGGTCTCGCCCACGGCCACATCCTCCGGCGCGGCCTCCACGGTCTCGCCGTCCCGGACGACGTTGGCGTACTCCGGGCGGATATCCATGAGGGCCGCGATGGATCTCCGGCTCTTGCCCACGGCCACCGACTGGAACAGCTCGCCCACCTGGTAAAAGAGCATCACCGCCACGCCCTCGGCGTACTCGCCGGTGGCCATGGCCCCGACGGTGGCCACGGACATGAGGAAGTTTTCGTCAAACACCTGCCCGTGGCATATGTTCTGTACCGAACGCCACAGCACATCCCAGCCCACAATAAAGTAAGGGACAAGAAAGACGAGAAGCTTCCGGACACCCTCAAGGGGGATAAGCTCGGCCGCTATGAACAGCGCGAAGGCGATAAGGATCCGCGCGAGAGTCAATTTATGACGGCGGGTCATGACCTGTCACCTCACAATGACGCAGTCCGGCTCGACTTTTTTGCAGAGCTTCACGACCTCGTCCATGATCTCCTCAAACCGGGACTCCTCCGCGTCCACGGTCATTTTCTGGGTGAGAAAGTTGACGCTGGCGTCGTTGACGCCGTCAAGCTTCCTGATGCTCCTCTCCATTTTGGCCGCGCAGTTGGCGCAATCCAAGTCCCTCAAACGGAATATCTTTTTCATATGTAGTTCCTCCTCCTACTCATAAATGAAATGGCAGATGTTGTTATTCAAGGACATGGGAAAGTCCCTGGTCGATTATGCTCCTCACGTGGTCGTCCGCCAGAAAACAGATGATGTTCTTACCCTCGCGCCGTGAGGAAATGAGCTTTGACTGCTTGAGGATCCTCAGCTGGTGGGAGACAGCGGACTGGCTGATCCCCAAAAGCTCCGCGATGTCACAGACGCACATCTCCGATTCCATCAGAACGAACATGATCTTCATGCGCGTGGAATCCCCAAACATCTTGAAAAGGTCGGCAAGCTCATAGAGGGTGTCGTCGTCGGGCATGTCTCCCCGGACCTTCTCCACCACGTCGTCATGGGTCCCCGGCTCGTCGCACATAAGCTCGTTCTTCTCTTCCAAAGAGGCTCATCCTTTCATATGAACAATTGTTCATGTGTTTATGGGTAAAGTATAGCACCGCGCGACACCTGTGTCAATGGGTTTTCACGATAAAATAGTTACAGTTTTGTAACCATTTGTAACCGTTTCTTTTTGAAAAAATCCGGACGAGATTTGGGGAACGACGGTAAATTTGCCGGGATTTTGCGATAAAAAGTCTAAAAATGCCCATATATTGTGGTTTTTGGTCCGTTTTTTCGGATAAAAAAATATTTTCGCTCAGGTGTTGACAATAGAGAAACAATGTGTTACAATTTGGTTACGATTTATCCAGGAGGTCTTGCGATGTCAAACACAACCAACTCAAAGGATATGCTTGAGTACCGTGGACGTCCCCTTCGCAGGAAGGATAATATCCTCTACTATGGCAGTATGTCGGACAAATACATCATTATGATGCAGATCACCGATACGAAGAAGGTGGACGACATGGATGTGGCTTCCCGCGTCAGCGTCCAGCTCCAGCTCACGGACCCGGATCTCAAGTCCAGGGACAGGGTCGTAAAGAAAACCGAGAAGAGCGGGCTTTACGCGGCGATGGATGTTGCCGCCGTATGGCTTGAAAGAGCGCTTTCGGCCAAGTGATGAAAGGAAAAAATATGAGAACATTCAAAAAGCTGCTTTGCGTATGTCTGGTACTCGTCACGGCGCTGGGCCTCGTCTCCGTCACGGCCCTTGCCGACGACAGGGAGATCGCCTGGGGCGCCGCCACGGTGAATGCCTCGGCCCTCAACATCCGTTCCGGTCCCGGGACTGACTGTTCGAGAGTCGGCGTTGTCAGCGACGGTACCGTGGTGGTCATCCTTGAGAAGACCAGCGGCGAGTGGTACAAGATCAACTATCTTGGCACCATAGGCTATGTTTCCGCCGAGTACCTGAAGGATGAGCTGAAGTCCGAGAATTTCAAGGCCACCGGCACCGTCAACGGCGACAACGTGCGCATGAGAAGCGGCCCCTCCACCGGCAAGAAAGCCATGGCCTCCTACAGCAAGGGCAAGAGCGTGTCCGTCATCGGCATCAACAACGGCTGGTACAAGATCGTCACCTCCGCCGGCACCGGCTATATGCGCTCCGACTACATAGACATCACCAGCGGCGGCCCCACCTACACCACCGACACCCGCGACACCGCCTCCACCTACTCTCTGGGCCAGCAGATCGCCAATTTTGCCCTTCAGTTTGAGGGCTACAGATACGTCTACGGCGCGGAGTCCCCGTCCACGGGCTTTGACTGCTCCGGACTGGTGTACTACGTCTACGGTCAGTTCGGCTACAAGCTGGAGCGCCGCGCCTCCCTTCAGTGCAAGAACAACGGCCGCTATGTGAGCCGTGAGGAGCTTCAGCCCGGCGATCTGGTGTTCTTCACCCAGAACGGCTCCACCGCCTCCCATGTGGGCATCTACATAGGCAACAACCATTACATCCACGCCTCCACCGCCAAGACCGGCGTGAAGATCTCCGAACTTAACTCCTACTTCTGCGCCAAGCGTATCATATGACGTGAACGGATAAACGGTTTTCCCCGCCGCTTTATGGAGCGGCGGGGATTTTTTCTGAAAAAAGCTCCCGTTAACAATAATTTCACTTGCAAGAACGGCCGCTTTATTGTATAATGTTGACCGTTGCATTCCAACAATACAATAAACAATATGAATAAAAGGAATGATTCACATGAGCGAATATGTCTCCGCCAAGGCCGCCAGAAGGGCTGAGGAGGAAAAGGCGCGGCGCGAGCGCAAAAAGTACAATATCACCGTGACCGTTGTGGTGGCCTGCTTTGTGCTGGTCCTGATCTTCGTGGCGCTTTTCGGGTCCAACCTTTTCTACAACCGCACCACGGCACTGGAGATCGGCGGCGAAAAATTCAGCGTGGCAGATTTCAACTACAACTATTTCAGCGTCTACAACAGCTATTATTCCAATGTGTACTCGACCTACGGGTCCAGCGCCGAGCTGATGAGCATGTTCCTGCCCAGCAGCGGCAAATCCTTCCGCGATCAGGCCTATTTGGCCGGTGAGGATATGACCTGGGCGGACTTCTTCACCGAATCCGCCATCGATCGCATGAAGAGCCAGGCTATGCTTTGCGCCGCCGCCAGGGCGGAGGGATACGAGCTTACCCAGGAGGACCGCGACGCCATTGACGAGACCATTGAGGGACTGAGAGCCTCCGTGGTCGAGGGCGGCTACAAGAATCTGAACGCCTATCTGAACGCCACCTACGGTAAGGGCATGACCGAGAAGGTATTCCGCGCGAACATGGAGCGGGAGTATATCGCCTCGGGCTTCGCCCAGAGCAAGAGCGACAGCTTTACCTTTACCGACCAGCAGATCGCCGACAACTACACCGAGAACGCCGCGGACTTTGACTTCTACAGGTACCGCATCTACGGCTTTTCCGGCGCCGCTGTGACCGATGACGAATCCACCGAGGAGGACGAGACCCTGAGCGCCGAGGACGCCGCCGCCAAGGCAAAGGAAGACGCCGACGCCTATCTGGCCGCCGTCACCGACGAGCAGAGCTTCCTTGATTACGCCGCCTCCCTCAACACTGAGGACGAGGATTACGACGCCGACTCCGCCACCCTCCGCACCGCCCAGGGATCCAGAGTGACCGAGACCGTCAGGGAATGGCTCTCCGATTCCGCCCGCAAGGCCGGGGACGTGGAGGTTGTCAAGTCCGGCGACGACGCCAGCACCACCTATTACTATGTGGTCTACTTCCTCAATAGGGACAACAACCGCTACGACGCCGTCAGCGGCTACTACGGACTTGTGGCCGAGGACGAGACCGAGGTAGCGGATGTGGAGGAGGATAAGAAGGCCTCCGCTCTGGAGGAACTCAACACCGCCCGGGCCAAGGAGCTTAAGGACACATATGACGCCATGACCGAGAAGGGCTATGACGCCTTTGTAAAGCTCATGAACGAGAGCAGCGACGTCATTGACGAGAGCGGCGACATCACCATGTCCGGCCTTTACGACATCGTTGAGGAGCTGGCCGACTGGCTCCACGACCCCGCCCGCAAGGAGGGCGATGTGGACGTGGTCTACGTGGAGGGGACCGGCGCTTTCCTGGTATACTACACCGGCGTTGACGGTGTGTACGGCGACCTGATGAGTGAGGCCGACCTGCGCAGCGACGCCTACACCGCGTGGGAGGACGAACAGCTCAAGAATTATGAGACCGTTGACAAGCAGTGGGAGATGGGCCTTGCCACGAAGATCTCGTCCCTCGGCGGCTGACGCTGAGCCGCGCGTTATGCGCGCCTGACTGTATAATTTATATTCCCCTCGCGGGCGGGTTTTCACCCGCCCGCTTTTTGACGGTACGGCAAAGGAGGCGGCCCCGTGGCGCTTTTTGAAAAGCTTTCCGCTATCGACACGCTCCCCATGCACATGCCCGGACACAAACGGAATGTGGCCGCCTATCCCTGGCTTTCGGGACTGGCGGAGCGGGATATCACGGAGATCGAGGGCTTTGACAATTTGAATGACCCGGAGGCGGAGTTCAAGATCATGGAGCGGGCCGCCGCCCGATTCTGGGGCGCGTCCGAGAGCGTGGCTCTGGTGGGCGGCAGCACCCTGGGGATTTTGGCGTCCGTCCTGTCGGTGCTGGAGGGCGGCGGAGAGCTTCTCATGTGCCGGGGATCCCACCGCTGTGTCTACCACGCGGCCCAGCTCGCGAAGGCGAGGACCCGCTATCTGACCCCAAAGGCCGACCCGGAGACGGGCGTCCCCCTGTCGGTCGAGCCCGGCGAGGTGGCCGCCGCGCTGGATCGGTACCCGGAGGTCCGGCTGGTGTGTGTCACCTCCCCCACCTACGAGGGAGTCGTCAGCGACACGGAGGCTATCGCCGGGGAGTGCCGCAAGCGGGGCGTGCCGCTTCTGGTGGACCAGGCCCACGGGGCCCATCTGGGTCTTCCTGGCTTCCCCGAGAGTGCCGTCAGGCACGGAGCGGACCTGGTGGTCCAGAGCCTCCACAAGACCCTTCCGAGCCTCACCCAGACGGCCATCCTGCACATCAACGCCGGCGCCGTCGACCCGGAGAAGGTCAGAAGATACGCCGGTATGCTCCAAAGCTCCTCGCCCTCCTATCCGCTGTCCGTCTCCATCGAGAAATGTGTGGAATATCTGGTCAGGCACGGGACCGAGGCCGCCCGGCGGTGGCTGGAGGCGCTGGCAAGCTTCCGCGCCGGCGCGGAAAGGCTTGAAAACATACGCCTGTGGCGGGGGAGCGAGGGGGTATTCGAGCTGGACCCCTCCAAGCTGCTCCTTACCGCCGGCGGCGACCTGGGCGGCGCGTTGCGGAGCCGGTTTAAAATCGAACCCGAGTACGCCCACGGGCCGTTGACCCTGTGCATGACCGGCATGGGGGATACGGAGGAGAGCCTTGACCGCCTTTTGCGGGCGCTTCTGGCCCTGGACGGGGAGCTTCCGCCCTTTGAGCCCGTGGGGACACCCGGCTTCGCCCTCCCCGAACAGCGCGTCGCGATCCATGAGGCCATGGCCATGCCCGGAACGCTCCTTCCCGTCTCAGAGGCCCTGGGACATACGTCCGGCGAGTACGCCTGGGCCTATCCTCCGGGGGTGCCCTGCCTGGTGCCGGGGGAGATCGTGGACGAGGGTGTCGTCGGAACGCTGAAAAGGACGGCCGGCCTCCATTTTACTTACAAACACGGCCCCGATCTCATTTTTTGTGTTGACCTTCCGGGAAAAATGGTGTAAAATAGCCGTATAAGTTTTCGGGAAAGGGGGATATACCCATGAAAAGGATAAAGACCGTTGAGACCCGCGATTTGAAGGCCAGCGTCAAGACCGGCGGCTGCGGCGAATGCCAGACCTCCTGCCAGTCCGCCTGCAAGACCTCCTGCGGCGTCGCGAACCAGCTGTGCGAAAAGAAGTAAGCATCGGCAAAGGCTATACCGCCGGCGTTTTTACGCGGGCGGTATTTTTTAGGGTGATTTTATGATCCATCAGTATAAATTAAACGGCTATAACATCGTCCTGGACGTCAACTCCGGCTCGGTCCACGTGGTGGACGAGGTGGCCTACGACATGATCGCCATGTTCGAGAACCACGCGGGGGACGAGATCGTGGCCGCGATGCTGGAAAAATACGGGGACAGGGATGATGTGACCGAGGCCGACCTCCGGGAGTGCCTTGACGATATAAAGGCCCTGAAGGACGCCGGGAGGCTCTTTTCCGAGGATGAGTATGCCGGTATCGCCTTCGACTTCAAAAAACGCTCCAACGAGGTGAAGGCCCTGTGCCTCCACGTGGCCCACACCTGTAATTTAAACTGCTCCTACTGCTTCGCCAGCCAGGGGAAGTACCACGGTGAGCGGGCGCTCATGAGCTTCGAGGTGGGCAAGCGCGCGCTGGATTTCCTTGTGGAAAACTCCGGGAAACGCGTAAATCTGGAGGTGGACTTTTTCGGCGGCGAGCCGCTGATGAATTGGCGGGTGGTGAAGGACCTGGTGGCCTACGCCAGGGACATCGAGGAGGAAAAGCATAAAAAATTCCGCTTCACCCTGACTACTAACGGCGTCCTGGTGGACGACGAGGTCATTGATTTTGCCAATCGCGAGATGCACAACGTGGTTATGTCCATCGACGGCCGGCCCGAGGTACACGATCGTTTCCGGGTGGACCTGGCGGGACACGGCAGCTATGAGAAGATCGTCCCCAAGTTCCTGGATTTCGCCAAAAAGCGGGGGGAGCGGGACTACTACGTGCGCGGCACCTACACCCATTACAACGTGGACTTCACAAATGATATCTTCCACCTGGCGGATCTTGGCTTCACGCGGCTCTCCATGGAGCCGGTGGTCTGCGCCCCCGAAGACCCCTGCGCTCTGACAAAGGAGGATCTTCCGAAGCTCTTTGAGCAGTACGAGATCCTGGCGAAGGAGATGCTGAAAAGGGAGCGGGAGGGGCGGCCCTTCACCTTCTACCACTACATGATCGACCTTACCCACGGCCCCTGCATCTACAAGCGCATCTCCGGCTGCGG
>CANQSU010000056.1 GCA_947626585.1 uncultured Oscillospiraceae bacterium | reverse complement strand
GACTGGGACACCTACCGCAACCACTCCGTGGGCTTTGTGTTCCAGAGCTACAACCTGATCCCCCACCAGTCCGTCCTTGCCAACGTGGAGCTGGCCCTGACCCTCTCGGGCGTATCCAAGTCCGAGCGCCGCAGGCGGGCCATTGAGGCCCTCAAGTCCGTGGGGCTTGAGGAGCATATCTACAAGAAGCCCAATCAGATGTCCGGCGGCCAGATGCAGCGCGTCTCCATCGCCCGCGCCCTCATCAACGACCCGGATATCCTCCTTGCCGACGAGCCCACCGGCGCGCTGGACTCCGAGACCAGCCTCCAGGTCATGGAGCTTTTGAAGGAGATCGCCAGGGACAGGCTGGTCATCATGGTCACCCACAACCCGGAGCTTGCCGAGCGCTATTCCACCCGCATCGTAAAGCTCCTGGACGGCAAGATCATCGACGACTCCGACCCCTTTGAGGACGACTCCGTGGCCCAGGTCCTGACAAAAAAGGAGCAGAAGAAGATAAAGAGCGAGAAGAAGAAAAGATCCATGTCCTTCTTCACCGCCCTCTCCCTCTCCTTCAACAACCTGATGACCAAGAAGGGGAGGACCTTCCTGACCAGCTTTGCCGGCTCCATCGGTATCATAGGCATCGCCCTGATCCTCTCTGTCTCCGCCGGCTTCCAGGCCTATATCGACCAGGTCCAGGAGGACACACTGTCCTCCTATCCCATCACCATCGAGGCCGAGAGCGTGGATATGTCCTCCATGCTCCTGGGCTTTATGAACGCCCGCCAGGAGGCCATGGAGGAGGAGCGGGACCCCGACCGGGTCTACTCCGCCACCGTCATGTACGACATGCTCTCCTCCATGATGAACGCGCAGACCAAGACCAATAACCTGACAGCCTTCAAGAAATTCCTGGATGAGGGCGGTAACGGCATCATGGACATCGCCCGCGTCCACTACTCCTACGACTTCAAATTCGACGTGTACACCGAGGATGTCGACGGCAATGTGGTCAAGTCCGACGCCATGGCCATGATGCAGCAGGCCATGACCGGCATGTTCGGCGGTGACTACTCGGCCTACTTTGACAACATGGGCCAGATGTACGAGCGCTTCAACGTGTGGAACGAGCTTCTGCCCGAGGCCGACGGCACCGGCGTGGCGGATTCCACAAAGGAGCAGTACGAGCTTCTTTACGGCAGATGGCCGGAAAACTACGACGAGATCGTTATCTTCGTGGACCGGCGCAACGAGATTTCCGACCTGATGCTCTACTCCCTGGGCTTTATCAGCTCCGACGACATGAACGAGACCATGCGCGCCATGATGAACGGCGAACCTGTGGAGGCCGAGACCCTCAGCTGGTCCTATGAGGAGCTTTGCGACACAAACTTCAAGTTCATCCTGCCCTCGGAATACTACCAGCGGGATCCCGTGACCGGGACCTATATCGACCTGTCAGCCACCGAGACGGGCATGAAGTATCTCTATGACAGCGAGGATGTGGGCGTGCCCCTGAAGGTGGTGGGCATCGTCCGCCCCAACGAGGACAACGGTGGCGTCTCCGGCCAGATCGGCTACACCTCCGCCCTGACCCTCTACGCCATGGAGGAGACAGGCAAGCAGGAAATCGTCCGGCAACAGCTTGACGACGAGACCGTGGACGTGTTCACCGGCCTGCCCTTCCGGACGCCCGAATATAAGGAGCCGGAGAACGCGCGGAAGAAGGACGATTTCCAGGAGTATTTCGATAGCCTTGACGACGCGGAGCGGGCGGAGCTGTTTCTCAAAATGTCCGCCATTCCCTCCGAGGAATACCTGACCGCCACGGTGGAGCAGCAGATGGCGGGACTCACCCGTGAGAGCCTTGTGGAGATGATGATCGGCTCCTACGCCCAGGAGATGGGCGTCTCCGATACCAGCCAGATCGAGAGCTACTTCAACGACATGACCGACGAGGAGCTTTTCAACATGGCCGAGCAGGGCATCCGCCAAATGGTCAGTGACGCCTACGCCCAGCAGGCCGCCGCCCGGATGTCCCAGATCCCGGCGGAGCAGTTGCCCTATGTGATCGGGCAGGCCCAGTTCACCGACGACCAGTACGTGGCCTTCTACGACCAATTCATGCCCCCTACGGTGTCCGACGCCAATTACGACCAGAATATGGAGAAGCTGGGCTACGCCCGCGTGGAGTCCCCCAGCACCGTGGCCCTCTACGCCGTCACCTTTGAGGACAAGGACAAGATCGCGGATCTCATCGGGCAGTACAATGAGAGCGTGGACGAGGACGACGTCATAGAGTACACCGACTACGTGGCCCTGCTCATGAGTTCCGTCACCACCATCATCAACGCCGTCAGCTACGTGCTGATCGCCTTCGTGGCCATCTCCCTGGTGGTCAGCTCCATTATGATCGGCATCATCACCTATATCTCCGTCCTGGAGCGCACCAAGGAGATCGGCATCCTGCGCTCCATCGGCGCCTCCAAGCGCGATATCAGCCGTGTATTCAATGCCGAGACGCTCACCGTGGGCTTTGGCGCCGGCGTCATCGGTATCGGCGCGTCCCTGCTCATACTGATCCCCATCAACCTGATCCTCCACCACCTGACCGGCATCGACGAGCTGTCCGCCATCCTCCCGGCCGCCGGCGGTATCATCCTCGTGATCATCTCCATGATCCTCACCTTTGTGGCCGGTCTCGTCCCCTCCGGCCTCGCCGCCAAGAAAAACCCGGTGGAGGCCCTGCGGACAGAATAACTTCGTAAGCGTCAACTTTACCAATTCACCCCGAGAGGACAGTACCTCTCGGGGTGATGTTTGTATATGGTACGGTTTTTCCATTAACCCGAAGCTCCCTGTCCTTGGCGCGTCGGGCTTGTGACAGTATTTTGTCGGATTGCTAAGGATTATTCACAAAACGTTCATTATGTTTTCAGCGCCTTTTCAGCTTCAGCCGATAAAATAGGGCCCGTCAAAGAAACGGAGGTGAGAGCATGGACTTCAGACACGAGTTGAAGCTTGAGATAAGTCCGGCGGACAGGCTGGTCCTCCGTCAGCGGCTGGGGACGGTGATGGAGCCTGACCCCCACGCGGTGGACGGAAGGTATCTTATCCGCAGTCTCTACCTTGAGACGCCCACGGACAGGGCGTTGAGGGAGAAGCTGGACGGGGTGTCCAGGCGGGAGAAATTCAGGCTCAGGTTCTATAACAACGACACTTCCCTTATCCACCTGGAGAAGAAGTCGAAGCTGGCGGGCCTGGGGAACAAGCGGACGGCGGAGCTGACGCGCGCCGAGGCGCAAAGCATCGTTGACGGCGATACGCTGTGGATGCGGGAGGATGAGCGCGGGCTCGCGCGGGAGCTGTACGCTAAAATGGCTGTCCAGGGGCTTCGACCACGGACCGTGGTGGATTACACCAGGGAGCCCTTCGTCTTTGGCCCCGGCCATGTGCGGGTGACGCTGGACTACGATATCCGCACCGGCCTTTCCGCCACGGACTTTCTGGACCCGGATATGGTGACCGTGCCGGTGCCGGGTTCGCCGGTGATCCTGGAGGTCAAGTGGGACGACTTTCTGCCGGAAATCGTCAGCAAGATCGTGGAGCTGCCCGGCCGGCGGGCGGGAGCCTTCTCAAAATACGCGCAAAGCAGAATTTACGGATAAAGGAGCCGCATTACCATGACATTTTCGGACATCTTCAAATCGAGCTTTCTTGAGAACGTGACGGCGGTCAGCGTGCTGGACATGGCCCTGGCGCTGGTCCTGTCCTTCGGGCTGGGCATTTTCATCTTCCTCGTGTACAAAAAGACCTGTCAGGGAGTGATGTACTCCTCCTCCTTCGGTGTGACGCTGATCGCCCTGACCATGATCACCACTCTCGTGATCCTGGCGGTCACCTCCAACGTGGTGCTGTCCCTGGGCATGGTGGGCGCGCTGAGCATCGTCCGTTTCCGCACGGCCATCAAGGAACCGCTGGATATCGCCTTCCTCTTCTGGGCCATTGCCGCCGGGATCGTCCTGGCGGCGGGAATGATCCCGTTGGCGGTCATCGGGAGCGTCATCATCGGCGTCATCCTGCTTATCTTCGTCAACCGCAAATCCCACGACGACCCCTACATCCTGGTCCTCAGCTGCGACGGGCAGGAAAGCGAGAGAAGGGCCGGTGAGCTTCTCACTTCCGCCACCGGGCTCTGCCGGGTCAAGAGCAAGACCGTCAGGGCGGGGGAGATCGAGGTCAATTTCGACGTGCGGCTCAAGGACGGCGACACCGCCTTTATAAACGCGCTTTCCTCCCTGCCCGGCGTCAGGAGCGCGGCGCTGGTCAGCTATAACGGCGAGTACATGGGGTGATCATATGGTCACAGGCAAACATATCGACGTCCTCTGCGCCGTCATAACGGTGCTGGCGGTGATCCTGACGGTGCTTTTCATGAACGGAGAGGCCCTGGGTATCCAGACCGTGAATGACGGCGACGCGGGCGGAGGGATTTTTACCGACAACGACCTTGACGGGGACTGGGACACCTCTGGCGCCTATCGGATCACGCTGACGAACGGCGGCGCGGATATCTCCGGCGGGGCGTACTTCGCGGACGGGGTCGTCCACATCGTTTCGGCGGGGAGATATCTGGTCACGGGCACGCTGGACGACGGAAGGATCCTCATCGAGGCCAATAACTCCGACAAGATCTGGCTTTGCCTGGCCGGGGCAAGCGTCACAAGCGGCGACGGCGCGGCCATTGAGGTCGAACAGGCCGAGAAGGTGTTCCTGACGCTGAAGGCGGGCACGGAGAACAGCGTGACCTCCAGGGAATTCACCGACACCGCCTCCGGCGTGGACGGGGCGGTCTATTCCCGGGACGACCTGACCGTCAACGGCTCGGGCGCCCTGACGGTGAACAGCGCCGGACACGGCATCGTGGGCAACGACGATCTTGTGATCGCCGGCGGTGAGATCGATATCACCGCCTCGGAGGACGGGATCCACGCCAACGACAGCGTCAGGATCCGCGACGCCCGGATCACCGTGAACGCCGGGGACGACGGGGTGACCGTGTCTAATGACGAGGGGACCGGGTATTTTTATATGGAGTCCGGCACGCTGACCATCCCCGCCTGCTATGAGGGCGTGGAGGGCCAGGAGATCACCGTAGCGGGGGGCGACATCTCCGTCATGCCCACCGACGACGGCTTTAACGCCAGGGAGACCACATCGGCCATCAACATCTCCGGCGGGAGCATCCGTATCGTCAACGAAAACGGCCGGGACGCGGATGGGCTCGACTCCAACGGGAGCATCTATATCACCGGCGGGTACGTGTTCATCAGCATGAATGATTCCGGCGGCAGCGCGGCCCTGGACGCGGGCGCCGAGAGCGGGGGCGAGTGCCGGATCACGGGCGGCACCGTCGTCGCCGCCGGGTCCGGCACCATGGCGGAGGGCTTTGACTCCGGCTCAGCCCAGGGCTTTATCATGGAGTCGATACGCGGCGATGCCGGGGCGAGGGTGACGCTCACCGACGGGAGCGGCGCCGCGCTCATTGACGAGACGATCCCCTGCGCCTTCTCGAGCCTGCTCCTCAGCGTCCCCGGCCTGGAGGTGGGGGACAGCGTGACGCTCGGCGTGGACGGCGCGGAGACCGACCTCACCGTCACGAACCGGAACACCTCCGGCACCGGCTTCGGCGGCATGGGCGGCCTCTTTGGCGGCCGGGGCGGTCGGACCGGACAGGTCGGGGACACCGCGCCCACGGAGGGCATGACGCCGCCCGCCGTCGGCGGCATGCCGGAGACGGGCGGAACGTCACCGGACATGGGGGGCATGACACCGCCGGAGGACGGCATGGGCCAGTGGCCCTCCACGGCCGGCGGCGGTACGGCTTTCCCCAACCGCGAGGACAGAGGGGATCTCCAACGGCCCGCCGGCGAAACGACGGACGGGATCCGGGGCGGTTTTACCGGCCGCTTTGACCGGACCCAGGACAATACCGCCGCGCCGCGGGTATCTTCCGTTGACCGCGGCGCCGTCCTCCTGACGCTGATCTCCGCCGCCGCGCTGCTGGCGGGCATATTCTTCGCGATGAAGGTGAAGCACTGATACTAATACCCAATTAAAAGTAGACACCGAGCGGCGAGGATTTTTTGCGTCAGATGAGGAAAACGGCGCAGAAAATACTGTATGTATTGTCAAGCCGTTTGACGAAGTATGGCGCAAAAAAGACCGCCGGGAATGTCTTGTTTTAATTGGGTATTAGTATGAAATTCAGGCCGCACCGGCCCGCACACCGCACCCCCGAAACCCCACCGCAGGGGCCGCCTCTCCGGGCGGCCCCTGCGGGCGTTTTGGTCAAACACCCGGACCTGTTCATAAAATCAGAACCGTTTGTTCAAAAAGTATTCATCAATCTTTCAGGGTATTTTCAGGTTCACGCGTTATATTTGGACCAGAAAAGGGGCGGGGCCCCGGAAGGAGTGTCTTTTATGGACAGATATGGATACACATTTGAATACGTGGATGAAAACGGCGCGCGGGCTGTGAAAAAGGCCAAAAGGCGGGGGAAGACCCTCGGGACCGTCGCCGCCGTTCTGGCGCTGGCGCTCGTATGCGGCCTCTCCGGCTTCGGCGGCGCGGCGCTTTACGGCAGGATGAATCCCACGGAGGACGCCGCGCCGGCTTTTGATACCGTGAACAGCGCCGAGAAAATGGCCGCTCTGACGGGCGGGGAGCTTTCGGCCGAGGACCTCTACGAGGCCGTGCTTCCCTCCTGCGTGGGCATCACGGTTTCCACCACGGTGAATATCTTCGGTCAGACCACCACATCCGCCGCCTCCGGCTCGGGCTTTGTGCTGACCGCCGACGGCTACATCGCCACCAACTACCACGTCATTGAGGAGGCCGCTGAGAACCGGGGCGTGGATATCGAGGTGGCCTTCGCGAGCGGTGAGAAATATACCGCCGCCCTGGTGGGCGGCGACCAGGAGAACGACGTGGCCGTCATTAAGATCGACGCCGCCGGCCTCACCCCCGTGACTCTGGGCAGCAGCGGATCCCTTAAGGTCGGCGAGGCGGTCTACACCATCGGCAACCCCCTGGGCGAGCTGACCTACTCTCTGACGGACGGCATCGTGTCCGCGCTGGACCGGGTCATCTCCACCGAGGAGAATGTGAGCATGAATATGCTCCAGACCAATTGCGCCATCAACCCCGGCAACTCCGGCGGGCCGCTCTTTGATTCCACCGGCAGGGTGGTGGGCATCGTCTCCGCAAAATATACAAACGCCTCCTCCACCGTCAGCGCCGAGGGCTTGGGCTTCGCCATCCCCATTGACGACGTGAAGAACATGCTCTCCGATATCATGGAGTACGGCTACGTCACCGGCAAGCCCATTCTGGGCGTTAGCGTCACCAACGTGTCGAGCGCCATGCTCCGGTACGGCATCCCCGCCGGGGCGGCCGTGGAGGCGGTGAACGAGGGCTCCTGCGCCGAGAAGGCCGGCATCACCCAGGGCGACATCATCACGGAATTTGACGGCGCCCCCATCGAGTCCCGTGACGCCCTTGTCTCCGCCGTCAGCGCCAAGCGGGCGGGCGACCGGGTGACGCTCACCGTCTACCGCCAGGGCGAGACTTTGGAGTTGACCGTCACCCTGGACGAGAAGGACACGTCCCTGGACGCCCAGACCTCCGACGGGCAGACCGGGAATGACGGCGGCTATGGCTACGGCTGGCCCTTCGGGAACGGCTACGGCTATGGCTACGGAAACGGCAGAGACGCCGGGGAGAGCTTATGATCACAGTATCCCATCTGACGAAATACTACGGCGACCATCTGGCCGTCAGCGACCTCTCCTTTGAGATCGGCGAGGGCCACGTCTACGGCTTCCTGGGCCCCAACGGGGCCGGGAAGTCCACCACCATGAACATCATGACCGGGTGCCTTTCCGCCACGGAGGGCTCCGTCACCATCGACGGCCACGACATCTTCGAAGAACCCAGGGCGGCGAAAAGGCACATCGGGTATCTCCCGGAGCAGCCGCCGCTCTACCTTGGCGAGACGCCGGAGGAGTATCTGCGCTTCGTGGGCCAGGCCAAGGGCCTCCGGGGCGAAAAGCTCAAGGACCAGATCGAGAGCGCCGTGGAGGCCACCGGCATCGGGAGCGTCCGGGGCCGGCGGATCGGAACGCTGTCCAAGGGCTTCCGCCAGAGGGTGGGCATCGCCCAGGCGCTCTTGGGCGACCCCGGGGTCATCATCCTGGACGAGCCCACCGTTGGCCTCGACCCCATCCAGATCATTGAGATCCGCGATCTCATCCGCCGTCTGGGGCGGGAGAGGACGGTCATATTCAGCTCCCACATCCTTTCCGAGGTCCAGGCCATCTGCGACGAGCTTCTGATCATCGCCCACGGCAGGCTGGTGGCCCAGGGCGAGCCGGCGGAGCTGGAGCGGAGGCTGGCCGGCGGCAGCGAGATAAGCCTCACCGTGGACGGAAACGCCAACGACGCCGCCTCGGTGCTGGCGGAGGTCCCCGGCGTCCACGCCCTTGAGGCGGCTGAGGACGGCGCCACCGCCTCCTTCCGGCTGAGCGCCGAAGGGGAGGACATGCACGATTCCTCCCGGTCCATCTTCCGCGCCTTCGCCAGGGCGGATATCGCCATCCTGGAGATGAGCCTCAAAAAGGCAAGCCTGGAGGACCTCTTCCTGGAGCTTACGGAGAAGGACGGGGCTGCCCGGACGCAGCGGGCGCCGTCCGAGAACGATCGGGAGACCGATAACGGCGAAGAAGCGACCGCTCAGGAGAGCGACCAAAGCGAAGAAACGGAGGTGACAGGCAATGACGGCGGTTCTTAAGCATGAGCTTCGATCCTGTTTCCACTCCCTGACGGCATACGTGTTTGCCGCGTTCCTGCTGTGCTTTGTGGGGATCGGGGCGCTTCAATACAACCTGAACCAGTCGGTCAGCAACTTTGAGTACGTGCTGGGCTACTGCTCCATCGTCCTCACGATCATCGTGCCGCTGCTGACCATGCGCTCCATCGCCGAGGAGAAGCGGCAGAGGACGGATCAGCTCATCTACTCCCTGCCCATCACCACCACGCAGGTGGTTATCGGCAAATATCTGGCCTTGCTGGTCATTCTGGCCATTCCTCTGCTGATCGTCTGTCTGTATCCGCTGCTGTTCTCCGGGTACGGGGATGTGTATCTCCCCACGGCCTACGGCTCCATCGCCGCCTTCTTCCTCTTGGGCGCTGCGCTGATGGCCGTCGGACTGTTCATCTCGTCCCTGACGGAAAATCAGGGCCTGGCGGCTGGCATCGGCGTGGCGGTGATGCTCCTCAACTACTACAGCGTCTCCCTCTCCGAGTACGTGTCCAGGACCACCATGGGGAGCGGCATTGCCCTGGCGGCGCTGGCGCTGCTGCTGTCGGTGCTGATTTGGGTCATGACCAAAAACTCCGCTCTGGCCTACGGCGCGGCCACGGTGATGATCCTGGGGCTTTCGGCGGTCCTGTTTTTCAAGCCCGACCTTCTGGAGGGGCTTCTGCCGGAGGTCATGGAGAAGCTGTCCCTCTTTGAGCGGTTTTACATCTTCGTGGACGGGGTCTTCGACCTGACGGCGGTGGTCTATTTCCTGACCGTCATCGTGTTCTTCCTGTTCCTGACCGTCCAATCGTTGGAGAAGAGGAGGTACAACTGATGAAAAAGGAAAAAATGAACCGCCTGGCCTTTCGCGGCGGCGCCTATTCCCTGATCATAACCGCCGTGGTGCTGGCGATCCTCATCGCCGTCAACATCTTCGCCTCCGCCCTTCCGGCGTCCTATACGAAGCCGGATATCTCCGCCTCCAAGCTCTACTCCGTCACCGGCAACACCAAGGTGGTGGTCAACGGCCTGGATCGGGACGTGACCGTCTACTGGATTGTCCAGGCCGGTCAGGAGGACACCATATTGGAGCGGCTTCTGGAGAAGTACGAAAGCCTCTCCGACCATCTCACCGTCGTCAAGCGCAACCCGGACGTGTACCCCACCTTCGCCCAGCAGTACACCGACGAGGATGTTCAGAACAACAGCCTTGTGGTGGAGTGCGGCGGCCGCGGCCGCTACATCGGCTATGACGACATTTACGTCCAGGACGTGGACATGTACAGCTACAACTACACCGTCAGCTTCGACGGCGAGGGCGCCATCACCTCCGCCATCGACTATGTGACCAGCGACGATCTGCCCACGCTCTACCTCGTCGAGGGCCACGGCGAGGCGGACCTGCCCTCGGGCTTTGCCGAGACGCTGACAAAGGAGAATATCGAGACACAGCGGCTGGCCCTGGCCACCGTGGACGAGATACCCTCTGACGCGGACGCCCTGATGATCTACGCGCCCCAGAGCGATATCTCCGAGGAGGAGAAGACCATGCTGACGGACTTCGTATCCGGCGGCGGAAAGCTCATCGCCCTGGTTGGCCCCGTGGAGGACGACGAGCTTACCAATCTCACGTCGCTTCTCGCCAACTACGGCGTCACCGCCCAGAGCGGCATCGTGGTGGAGGGCGAGCGGGCCCACTACGGCTTTCAGCGGCCGTATATCCTGATCCCCGACATGGGCGAGAGCGAGATCACCCAGCCGCTCGCCGACGAGCGCTACTATCCCATGATGCCCATAGCCCAGGGACTTGTCACCTCCGGCAACGTGAACGGCACGGTGACCGAGCTTCTCACCACCTCCGACGAGGCCTTCAGCAAGCTTGCCGGCTTCGACCTTGACACCTACGACAAGGAGGACGGCGATATCGACGGCCCCTTCGCCCTGGCCGTGGATATCGAGGACGACGGGGGAGGGGAACTCGTCTGGTTCTCCAGCTCCGACATGCTGGACGATGTGTACAACGCCTATTCCTCGGGTGCCAACAACGATCTTGTGATGAACGCCCTCTCAAAGCTGGTGGGGGAGCGGGAGGCCCTGGCCATACGCTCAAAGTCCCTCAACTACAACTATCTGACCATCTCCGAATCCTCCTCCGGCGTCATTAAGGCGGTCATGATCGGCATCGTGCCGCTGGCGTTCCTGGGGATCGGGGTCTGGGTCGCCGTCCGCAGAAGGAGGCTTGGAAATGAAACGGTATAAGCGGGTATGGATCCTCCTTGGCGTGCTGGTGGTGGTCGTGGCCGCGGCGCTCGTCGCCACCCGCGTCCGGGAGCGAAAAGAGGATATCAAGACATCCGGCGAGACGTTCCTGGCCATCGCGCCGGACGATGTGACAAAGCTCAGCTTCACAAGCGGCGACACGTCCCTCGCCTTCCACAGAGACGACACCTGGCTTTGGAACGACGACGAGGCCTTCCCCGTGGATCAGGAGAAAATAGCGGATTTGCTGGCCCCCTTTGAAAACCTCTCCGCCGCCTTTGTCATCGACGGCGTGACCGACTACGGCCAGTACGGCCTCACGGAGCCGGAGTGTACCGTGGAGCTTACGGTGGGGGAAAATACCACCACCGTGAAGATGGGCGCCTACAGCACCCTGGACCAACAGCGCTACGTGGATATCGGCGACGGGAAGGTGTATCTGGTGGCCGACGACCCCAGGGGGACCTTTGACGTGGAGCTTTCGGATCTCATCAAAAACGACACGGTCCCCGTATTCGAGTCCCTTGCAAGCGCCAGGATCACCGGTGAAAGCTCCTGGAGCTTCACCTACGACGAGGAGGGCGACAGCTACAGCGATAAGGACGTGTATTTCTCCGATTCCGGCCTGCCGCTGGACACCTCCCGGGTGGACGACTGGCTTGACAAGCTCACCGCCGCCTCCCTGGACGAGTACGTGACCTACAACGCCACGGAGGAGGAGCTTGCCTCCTGCGGTCTTGACGCGCCGATGCTGAGCGTGGAGCTGACCGCCGCCGACGGCGAGAGCGTGAAGCTCGAGCTTTCCGAGATCGAGCCGGCGGAGGGCGAGGAGGGGGAGACCAAAGCGTATCTTCGCGTAAACGGCTCCCAAATCGTCTACGCCATCACCCCCGACGATTACACGTTCATCGCCCGCTGTGCCTACGACGACCTTCGCCACCTGGAGCTGTTCACCCCGGCCTTCGACACCGTCACCGCCATTGACGTGACCCTTGAGGGTGAGAAGTACACCTTCGCCAGGGGCGAAAACGAGGACGGCGAGAGCGTTTGGACCTACAACGACGGGGAAGTGGACATATCCTCTCTGGAGGCCGCCGTGGAGGCCCTCTCGGCCCTGGAGTTTACCGGCGAGTCCCCCACGGATAAACAGGAGATCGCCCTGACGCTCCACCTCGCCGACAAGGCCCACCCGGAGCTTTCCCTCTCCCTCTACCGCCTGGACGGCGCCAAATGCCTTGCCCAGGTGAACGGCGAGACAGTCTGCACCCTGACCCGTTCCACAGTCGTCACCCTCGTCGAGGCCGTCAACACGCTGATCCTCGGATAATACGATTACTTCCGCGATTATTCAATCGCCGGAGCGTTGTCTATTTTAACGGACAGTAGATTTCTTCACATCTGGGTGGTATAGTATTAAATGTCGAATGGGCGATTGTTCGGCAAACGGGATTTGTGAAGGAGAGATTGACCAATGAAAATAAGATGCGTATGGGAACATAACGGCGGCGACAGTCTTTTATATGCGGATAACTTTGTCGGAGCGTTTACAAGAGGCGCATCCAAAGATTCGGCGCTTCGGAAAATGCCCGCTGAAATCAAATCTTATCTCAGGTGGAAGGGCGGCTTGGTACCGGACTCCTTTGAACTTGAGATAGTTCAGGAAAAGCAGTCTGAGCTGACTGTTTCCGACGCTGATTCAGATGTCCTCTTTGACACGGAAAGAGAAGAATTAAGTCTGTCCGAGTATGCGGCTTTGAAAGTCCTTGCCTTAAAGTCGGCGCAGGATTTTTTGACGCTGTATCAGGCAATATCTGATAAGAATAAAAGCTGTCTGCCTGTCAGAGAGACATTCTACGGACAGGTTCCCCGCACGGCGGTTGAGATGTACGAGCATACAAAGAATGTCAATGATTATTATTTCGGTGAGATCGGTGTTTCTACGGATAACGAGGGCACCGTTTCAGAATGCAGGGAACGTGGATTTGCAGCACTCGAAAGCCAACCTGATTTCTTAAAAAACACAGTTTATCTTGGCAGCTATGACGAAGAATGGTCATTAAGAAAAGTGTTGCGACGTTTTATATGGCACGACAGAATCCACGCAAAGGCTATGTATCGAATGGCGGTAAAGACTTTTGGCCCCGATGCTGTGCCAAATGTATTCCTGTTCGATATATAAATTAAAGCTTGACGGGACGTTGCAAAACCCTTTTATCGCGTGCAAAAAAAGGACGGTATTGTAAATGCAATACCGTCCTTTCAACCCGTTGACAAAGGCAAAGCCTTTGCCAACGGAAGGAATTCGCATTAAAATTTTTTCGCGTCTGCGGGTGCGAAACCCTGCAGGGCTTTGTTTACAGTCTGGGCTCCCCTTCGTAAGGGGAGCTGTCACGGCGTAGCCGTGACTGAGGGGTCGAGGGTTCCGATTACCGCGGGATTCAGGCGCCGGCAGAACCCTTCACCCTCGACCCTACCGGCCCCGCGGGGCCACCTCCCCTTATGAAGGGGAGGTTAAGGGGACGCGTTATCGAAAGCGCGGGTAAGGACCCTTACCCGCGCTTCCTCATACTAATATCCATATAAAAGCTTTAACCGAGCGGCGAGGATTTATCGTGTCGGGCGAGGAAAGCGGCGCGGGAAATACTTTCGTATTTTCAAGCCGCCTGACAAAGCATCCGGGGTCCCCGCGCAATCGGAGATCGCGTGGGGAGAGGAGGAGCCGGGCCCGAAGTAAAGAGGCTCGCGCTCCCGCCTTACGATTTTCTTATTTCCTCAGGTCCGCCTTTTTCACAAGGCTGAAGCCCAGCGGGTACGGCCCGGTGTGGACCGAGATCGCCGCGCCGATGTGGTAGATGGGAAGCTCCACGTCGTGGCCGATGGACTTGAGATGCTCCGCGATCAGGTCCCGAAAAGCCACGCCCTCGTCATAGTCCCAGCCGTAGCCTATGTCGGCCACGTACTCATCAACGGAGGAGAAGGTCTCCGTCACGTATTTTTCGGCCAGTCTGCCCACCATATCCATGGACTTCCTGCGCGAGCGGGTGATGCCGGAGGGGAAGATCTCGCCCTCCTTCAGGGTGATGAGCGGGCGTATGCCCAAAAGCGCACCCGCCATACCGGCCAGCTTTCCGATGCGGCCGCCGGCCCGCAGATAGTCCAGATTCCCCACGGTGAAGAAGATGCGTCCGGTGGGAAGAATGTCCCGGAGGCGCCTTACCGATTCCTCGAAGCCGAACCCGGCGTCACGGAGCTTCACAAGCTCCAGCACCACCAGTCCCTGCAGGACCGTGTCGACGGTGGAGTCTATGACCTCCACCTTTATATCCGGGTACTCGTCGGCCAGAAGCGCCTTGGCGGCCAGCGCCACCTCATAGCAGGAGGAGAACTTGCGTGTGATGGTGATGCAGATGATATCCTCGCCGGCCCTGGCGGCCTCCTCAAAGGCCTCCAGAAAGTCCGAGGTGGGGGGCATGGAGCTTTTGGGGAACTTGCCCTTGTTCTCCACCATCCATTTGTAAAAATCGGACTTTGAGATCTCCACGTTCTCCTTGACGTAGGTCTTGTCGTCCATGGTCACGTAGAAGGGGACTACGCGGATGCCCTTCTCCCTCGTCATCTCCTCGGGCAGATCGCAGGAGCCGTCGGATATGATCCTGTATGCCAATGAAAACACCTCCCAACATTATCTGAACACGGTGTTATGTTTTCCAACTACTATATTACAGCAAAATCCCGCCCTTGACAATAGGCAGGATTTTACTGAACTGTGGATTTTGCCGAAACAGTTTTTAAAAAAGTGTCGGATTATTCGGGGACAAAGCCCTCGAAAATGGGGACGACGCCCTCCGCCTCAAGGGCCTTCATAAGCTGCGGGTCCCGGACGGTCCAGCTGACCTCGTGGACGCCGTAAAGCTTCTTCATGAGCCTGAGGCTGGGCTGGCTCCTGTCGATCCAGTTGTAGGCAATGAAGTCGGGGGCGGTGAGGAAGGTGGTGGACAGGTTCGTCATCAGGGCCCTCTTGGGGAGGGACAGATTGGCGGGCTTGGAGCGCAGGAAGTTTTCACTGAGCTGGCCCCGGATTACATCGGGGTACTTCTTTTTGAGGCACATCAGCACCGAGGGGTCAAAGGACTCCACGCAATAAAGCCCTCCGTACTTTGAAAGCCGCTCCATCACGGCGTCGGTCAGGGCCTCGGCGTTGCCGTCCGAGGTCTTGATCTCCACGATCAGGGGCGTTTCACCGGAAAAGACCTCAAGGACCTCCTCAAAAAGCGGTATCCTTTCGCCGGAGCCCCTGAGGGGATAGTCCGCCAGGTCCTCCGCCGTCAGCTCCTCCACCTTCGCCGCTTTGCCGGTGACGCGGGAAAGGCCGCTGTCGTGTACCACGGCCAGGTTCCCGTCCCGCATCAGGTGTACGTCCAGCTCCGCGCCAAAGCCGTGTTCCACGGCGGCCCGGAAGGCGGAGAGGGAGTTTTCGGGCCGGCCCTCGTAAAGATCATGTAAACCTCTGTGGGCGTAACGGAATTTTTTGAATTCCTCCCACCCAGGCTGGTTCCTGCGTGGGGAGAGGGAGGCGAGATACGCCCCCGCCGTCAGCGCCGCCCCCGTGGACACCGCCACGGCGGCTTTAAAAAAGTTTTTCATACTCATCATCCTTTCGGTTGAGAAAAAAATCAGTTTTTCCGAGAAATCCAAGATTAAAATATTATTTCCGGCGACATGCGCGTCTGAAAACCGCGCGTATCCCTTTGGCGAAGCTCCCAATTCCCTTTTGCGTTCCCTACATAGAAGGACCTGGCACGACGGGAATTTTGTGTCGTTATGCCGGCGTTATTTATCGAAATAAGCA
The DNA here is from genome assembly GCA_947626585.1 of uncultured Oscillospiraceae bacterium. GTDB lineage: Bacteria > Bacillota > Clostridia > Oscillospirales > Oscillospiraceae > RUG626. The sequence continues at coordinate 542 of CANQSU010000056.1, read as the reverse complement.
ATTAAAGCCGGTGCCGATGCAACAGCGACAATAACGGCAATAATGACCATTCCGATAATCCCCGATATTCGTTTCCCTCTAAAGTATGCTTTGGAAGGCTCCTTGGCGGCTTTCCAGCTTTCAAAGGTTTCCCAGAACCACCTGGGAAATAGCGCTTCCAATAGACACGATATAAATGCGATAACAAAAAGTACAGCGATAAGAATTGTAATAATCTTTGACATTATGGACCTCCCTAATATTTCCGGGAACACAAGGTCAGATTGGGACTGGCGGAAAAGGCTGCGCCTTTTTTGCCGGACTCAGTCGTCCATGTCCTCAAAGGCGTCGAGGCCGCGCTTGGGTTCGGCCTTCACGTCGCCGTGTTTGACAAAGATCATGGTCACAAAGCTCAGGCCCACAAAGAGGGCGGCGTAGGGGAACAGGGTCCAGTAGCCCACATGCTCCAAAAGCCAGCCGGCGATCACGGGGGTGATCACCTGGGCGGCCATGGAGGCGGTGTAGTAGTAGCCGGTGAACTTGCCCACGTCGGAGCCCTTGCA
>CANQSU010000055.1 GCA_947626585.1 uncultured Oscillospiraceae bacterium | reverse complement strand
CCGATCCAGATCTTCCGCGTGAAGGAGGGGGTCAACTTCAATCCGGGCGATCCGAACTACGATCTGTTCAAGCTGGCGATGCGCGTGTCCGCAAAGCGGCTGTTCCCCAACTTCTCCTTCATTGACGCCCCGTTCAACCTGAAATACTACAAGCCCGGCCATCCGGAGACGGAGGTCGGCTACATGGGTTGCCGGACGAGGGTCATGGGAAACGTCTGCGGGCCAGAGATCGCTCCCGGGCGAGGGAATCTGAGCTTCACTTCGATCAATCTACCGAGGTTGGCGATTGAGGCGTACAAGGAGGTTCCGGACGATGAAACATATTCCAATCCTCAGAAGGAACGGTTTCTTCGATTCAAATGGAGGCTCTACGATCTTCTCATGGATGTAGAAGAGCAGTTGCTCGACCGCTTTGACGTTCAAAGGAAGCGGCTCGTTCGCAACTTTCCGTTTCTGATGGGAGAGGGAATCTGGATGGATTCGGAAACCTTGGGCCCGGATGACGAGGTCGGCGAGGTCTTGAAGAACGGCACGCTGTCTATCGGCTTCATCGGCCTGGCAGAATGCCTGAAGATGCTCACGGGAAGCCATCATGGAGAGAGCGAAGAAGCGCAGAAGATCGGCTTGGAGATCGTCAAAGCGATCCGAAACTGGTGCGATACTGCAACCAAGCATTACAATCTCAACTTCACCTGCCTGGCTACGCCCGCCGAGGCCTTGTCCGGACGGTTTGTGGCAATCGACAAGGAGAAGTACGGCATCATTCCTGGTGTTACGGATCGGGACTACTACACGAACTCGTTCCATATTCCGGTCTACTTCCCCATCACAGCTGCGCGCAAGATCGAACTGGAAGCCCCGTATCACGCCCTCACAAACGCCGGACACATATCCTATGTGGAGATGGACGGCGACGCCAGCGCCAATCTGGAGGCCTTTGAGCGCATCATACGCTACATGAAGGAGTGTGGGATCGGCTACGGCTCGATCAACCATCCGGTCGACCGCGACCCTGTATGCGGCTACAACGGCATCATCGGCGACGAGTGCCCGCATTGCCACCGGCATGAACAGGAGATCGTGACGGAACGAATCAAGAGGATTCGGGAGGTGTAAGCCATGATACGTCAAGCAACGGTCATCGTTTGCGACATCTGCGGTACTACCAAGGAAGCGAAGGTTGTTGATGTTCAGCGAAACGAAGAAATCTATGGCTGCCCGGACGGCTGGAAGCAGTCAAAAGTGAATGAGAATGTTCATTTTTGTCCGAACTGCCTAGAACATCCTCCGCTCTTTCTGTTTAACAAAAGAAGGAGAACGGAAGAAGTGGACATGCGAGTAGTTCAAGCGGTTATGAACGCTATTTACAGAGAGAACGAAAATTCCGCTAAAGAAGAAAGGAGAAAATCATGAGCGAGAATTTCTGTGACGTTGTTTGCATTCTGGGACTGGCGGGAATCGGCGTCGGGCTGTACGCGAGTTGGCGGGCGGAGAAGGCCTGCCGGACGATCAACCGGTCGGTAGACGAGGCGGCCAAGGGAATCGACGTGAACGTCCGTGAGGACCTGGTTCGGGCCGCCATCGACCGCGCTGTGGAGAGGGAGTCGGAGCGGGCCGTGCGAGAGGCATCCAAGAAGGCGATTTCGCGCATAGAGGAACAGATCCACGCGGAAGTGGCGAAGTCGGTTCGTGACGCCTACCAGGACACGAAGAAGAGCGTCGCTTCCGAGCTCCGACGCCAGGCTGCGAACGTGGATATTCGCGAGCTGAAGGATGAGGTCGTCGAGGAAGCGAAGGAGGCCATCTCGGAGAAGTTCGATTCCAAGCTGGATGATATTCTCGAGGACTTCAACGACCGACTGGGGAACGTTGGAAAGATTTACCAGTCGATTGCGGACGCTATGTCCGGGACGAAGACCGTGCAATTCAAGATGTGAGGAGGAAGGAATCATGGATACCAATATCAAGGTGAATGTGACCGGTGGAGAGATCGACGAGAAGGAGCAGAAGGCCTATATCGACCGTGGCCTGGAGAAGTATGGCGACGCGCTCAAGGGCATCGACATCATGGTGGACAACGATGAAGTCGTTCTGGCCTATCGACTGCGGTATTCTCCCTTTGAGAGGATTCGCAGGATCACTGGCTACCTGGTAGGGACGCTCGACCGCTGGAACAACGCCAAGCAGGCCGAGGAAAGGGATCGGGTGAAGCACGAGGCATGAAGATCAAGCGTTTCAAACTGAAGGACTATGTGACGCTGGACGGAATCAAGAAGAGGTATAACTGCCTGGAAGCGGGTGGTACGTACGTCCAGAAGGATTCAGTCATGTGCATGTTCAAGCTCCTGCATGGCGATGTTTCCGCGACCATCGCCTTTCCCGAGGACCTTTCGAAGTGGAATGACTTCGATTATATTCTCGTGCTGGACGAGGAGGGCGGTCAGCCGTACTTCCCGTTCTACGGGCCGAATTACGGAAAGAATGTGATCGGCTTTCCCTTCTTGGTGAAGGTGATTGACGCCTACAACAACTGGCTTTCGTCGCTCGACTTTTTGGAGGAGGTGACCGAAGCATGAGCCCGTTTCTCTTTCTTCTTGAGCTCCTCGCGGGAGCGATGATCGTCACACCGTTTGTCGTGGCTGTGGGCAACATCTGGATCGACCGCTGGTACAAGCGAAAGCTCGAAAACGACGAGAAGTGGTGCGAAATGACGGGCGTCTGGAAGGGTGGAGAGATTCAAAAGAGGGATACAGACGAGTGATTTTTCTGCCCACTTTTGTGTCGAAAAAATGGGCTTGTGCCCACTTTTATTTGGGCTTTCGCGATTTTTGGGTTCGGAAAACTTGAAAATTGCCCAGAAAAAGTGGGCAAATGCCCACTTTTATTTGAAAAGTGGGCACGCGAAAACCGCTGGGGCACAGGCGTTTTCGGGCTTCTGCCCACTTTGCCCACTTTTTTTTCTAAATAGTCGCGAAAAGAAAAATTATATATTTATAATAAATAGAGAATAAAAGTGGGCAAGTGGGCAATTCGGCCTAATCCGCCCGCAAGGGGCGGCTTCGGCTACGCGCTTGCGGAGCCCTTTGGGCTGTCCTCAGCGCTAGTCGTCGCTTCGCTCCTCCCTCATAAAAACTAAAATACGAGCAATTTCGACCCGAAGAAAGGAGGCGGTCTATGGCATCATTCAAAGCGTGAATCTTCACCCTCCATGAAGTCCTGCTTGCAAGATGAAAATCGAGCTGGTATGATATTTAAGGGAGGTGTGCCAATGAAAGACGAATATTCCGAAATCTACAAGGTTGACGCGAGAGACGATTGGTTGAACGGTGCTTACGACGAGGAAGGAAACGTAGCCGTATGCGATATTTGCGAAGGAGAGCTCGCCTGGAATCCGAAGGATCGCAACTGGTACTGCAAGGGCTGTGGCCAGGAAATGGACCGGGCCGAATACTTGAATTATATCGGTGCGAATCCGCCGGGCCCGCGCTGCCTGTCCGGTTGTGAGGAGAACTATCCCTTCTGCAAGAAGCATTGCGAGCACTATATAATCGACCCGAGCGACCCCATGATGGATTGAGACCCGATTCAAAGCCTTTGCGAAGTAAACAAAGGCTTTTTCTTTGTCCGGGTGCCGCGCCTCAAATTTTCAATTTGAGCCGTGGCAGTCGCGAAGCGACTTTGAATTCTTCGAATTCAAACCTCGCGAAAAATACATGCCCTTTTATGAAGAGAGAGGTAAAATGCGCCTGTCCTCTTCATTTTTTCTGTCCGGAAGCTTTGGCATATTCATAGAACTTTGAGTACGGTATGCGCCCCTTGGCATATGCCCACTGCTCCTTCTCTTTGTCCGAGGGAAATTCCCGAATTGGGAAAGGGTTCCGCATGTCAAATTTACTGGACGCAGGGCTGCCGCAATCGGGACACTTCCGAGTATAAAAGTTGATGCCACACTGACAGCAGGAATAGAGATAGCGTTGCAAGGTTTCTCACCTCTTTGTGGTTTGATATTTCAGAGTTTGTTGGGCTCTTTCAGTTGTATCTTACCACGCTTGTCCGTGCGCATCAAGCGGCAGCCCGTTAAGGAGGGTTTATTTTTATGGCGGGTACAAAGCTTGAACGGGACTTTCAAAGAAAGCTCATCAAGGAGCTCGAGGAGAGGTTTCCCGGCTCCATTGTGAAAAAGGTGGAGATTCAGCAGGGCTTCCCCGATCTTCTGATTTTGTGGAAGGATCGCTGGGCCATGCTGGAATGCAAGCGGGAGAAGAGCGCCGCCCATCAACCCAACCAGGACTACTACGTCGGCCTGTTGAACGGAATGTCCTTTTCACGATTTATCTTTCCAGAGAACAAGGAGGAAGTTATCCATGAATTGGAACACGCATTCCGAATTGGCAGGAAGTCACGCCTTTCTGAGCGCGAGTAAGTATCACTGGATCAATTACAGCGATGACAAGCTGATGGAGAATTTCAGGAACTATCTCGCGGTGGAAAGGGGAACCAAGCTGCACGACTTCGCCGCCCGCTGCATCGAGCTCGGGCAGCGCTTGCCGAGGCAGCAGAAGACGCTGAACATGTACGTCAACGACGCGATCGGATACAAGATGAATCCCGAACAGGTTCTCTTCTATTCGCCGAACTGCTACGGAACGGCGGACGCGATCTCGTTTCGGGACAACATGCTGCGGATTCACGACCTGAAGACGGGTTCTACCCCGGCCCACATGGAGCAGCTGATGATCTACGCGGCGCTGTTCTGTCTGGAGTACAGGATCAAGCCGTCGGCGATCAAGATTGAGCTGAGGCTCTATCAGAACGATGAAGTTCTGTATCACAAGCCCGAGCCCGAGGAATTGATGCCGATCATCGACCGGATTATATCCTTCGACAAGATCATCAACCGAATCATGGAAACGGAGGTCTGAGTATGAACCATGTTGTGGAAGACATGCTGATGCACTACGGTATGCCCAGGCGCTCCGGGCGCTATCCCTGGGGCTCCGGCGACGACCCCTATCAGCACTCCGGCGACTTTGCGAGCCGCGTTCAGGAGCTGCGCAGGAAGGGCATGAAGGAGAAGGAGATCGCGGCTGCGGTCGGTTGCGTCGATCAGTACGGAAAGCCGAATACGAGCAAGCTTCGCGTTCGATATTCTCGCGCCATCAACGAGCGCCGGGCGGATCAGATTGCAAGGGCCAAGTCGCTGCTCTCCGACGGAAAGTCACAGGCCGACGTTGCCCGGGAGATGGGGATTGCGGAATCGACGCTTCGCTCGCTGCTCAACGAAAAATCGGCCCAGCGAACCCTCGCCGCCCAGCAGACCGCGGATGCGCTGCGGAAGCTGGTGGACGAGAAGGGCATGATCGATGTTGGCGCGGGCGTTGAGCGGGAATTGAACGTCTCGGGAGAGAAGATGCGCCAGGCGCTGGCGATTCTCGAAGAGGACGGATATCCTGTGTACGGAGGAGGCGTTCCGCAGGTGACGAATCCGGGAAAGCAGACGAATATCAAGGTTCTCTGCCCGCCCGGAACCGAGCACAAGGAGATCTACGAGTTTGACCGTATCAACAGCGTCAAGGACTACAAGATTCGCACCGACGAGGATGGAAACGAGCGGCTGGAGAAGGGATTTGAATATCCCGCCTCGATGGATTCCAAGCGCCTGATGGTGCGCTATCGCGATGACGTGGCCCCGGACGGCCACACGGGCATCGAGAAGGACGGAACCATTGAGATCCGGCGCGGCGTTCCCGATCTCGACCTCAAGGGAAGCCACTATGCGCAGGTTCGCATATTGGTGGACAACGACAAGTACATCAAGGGAATGGCCTTCTACTCCGATGACATGCCCGACGGTGTGGATGTTATATTTAACACCAACAAGGGGCACGACCAGGAGGGAAAGGTCCTGAAGCCGATCAAGGATGACCCGACGAATCCGTTTGGCGCGCTGCTCCGAGAGGAGGGCGGCCAGTACCACTACGAGGAGAACGGTCAGACGAAGCTCGGCCTCATCAACAAGACCCGCCAGGAGGGCGACTGGGGCGATTGGTCGGATTCTCTTCCCTCGCAGTTCCTCTCCAAGCAGCCGATGAGCCTGATCCGAAAGCAGCTGAACCTTGCGACCGCCGATAAGAAGGCCGAATTCGATGAAATTTGCGCCCTGACGAATCCCACGGTCAAAAAGCAGCTCTTGGAGACCTTTGCGAACGACTGCGATTCGGCCGTCGTCCATTTGCAGGCCGCCGCGCTTCCGAGGCAGAAGTATCAGGTGATATTGCCGATCGCGAGCATGAAGGACAACGAGGTTTACGCCCCCAACTACCATGACGGCGAGACGGTGGCGCTGATTCGCTATCCGCACGGCGGAACCTTCGAGATTCCGATCCTGAAGGTGAACAACAAGCAGCCGGACGGTCGAAGGATACTCGGCAACGCGCCCGAGGATGCCATCGGCATCAATTCCAAGGTCGCCGAGCGGCTTTCGGGAGCGGACTTCGACGGAGACACCGTCATGGTGATCCCCTGCAATTCGGGAAGGAGCGATGTGAAGATCACATCCACGCCTCCGCTCAAGAAGTTGGAGGGCTTCGATCCGAAGGTCGAGTATGGCACCCGAATGGAGCTCGATGCGAAGGGCGAAGAGCACTACTATCGCGGCGACAAAGAGATCAAGGTCATGAAGAACACCCAGAATGAGATGGGCAAGGTGTCGAACCTGATTACCGACATGACTTTGAAGGGCGCCACGCAGGATGAGCTCGCCCGGGCGGTTCGCCATTCGATGGTCGTCATCGATGCCGAGAAGCACAAGCTCGACTACAAAGCCAGCGAGGAGGACAACGGCATCGCTGCGCTTCGCAAGAAGTACCAGGAACACGTCGTCGATGAGGACGGCAATCTCGGCTATGGCTCCTCCACCCTGATCTCCCGCGCAAAGTCCCCCGTACAGGTGACAAAGCGGAAGGGTCAGCCGAAGATTGACCCCGATACCGGGGAACTGATCTACAAGGAGGTCCATGAGGAGTACGTGGACAAGAAGGGGAAGACCCGGGAGAGAACCCAGGAGTCAACCCAGATGGCTGAAACAAAGGATGCGCGAGAGCTGTCATCGGGCACCCCTCAGGAGGAAGCATACGCCGAGTATGCCAATCAGATGAAGGCCCTGGCAAACCAGGCCCGGTTGGAAATGGTTCATACGGGAAAGATCAAGTACGACGCCTCTGCCAAGGAAACATACCGGGAGGAGGTAGATTATCTGACCTCCCGCCTCAATGTCGCGCTCAAGAACGCGCCCAGGGAAAGAATGGCGCAGCTTGCGGCAAACAGCGAGGTGGAGGCGCTCCGGAAGGCCAATCCCGACATGACCAGGAAGGAACGCAAGAAAAAAGGGCAGCAGGCTCTCAGCAGGGCGCGTATCCGTTTTGGAGCGAAGCGAAACCCCATCGACATTACGCCCAAAGCTTGGGAAGCGATTCAAGCTGGAGCTGTGAGCGAGACAACTTTGGCGAGCATTCTGCGGTTTGCGGACATCGATCAGGTTCGATCCTATGCCACGCCGCGCGCAACAAAGTCCCTCTCCAATGGACAGCAAGCAAGAATTCGCGCAATGCGCGCTTCTGGTTACACAAACGATCAGATTGCGACGATGATGGGAGTTTCGCCGAGCACAGTTTCGAAGTACGCGAAGTGAGAAAGGAGTGAATGAGTTGATGTCAGGCACTTGCGCGATCACTACGTTCGACAATCCGTACAATCCGTTCACTCAGTTCGAGAATTGGTTCCTCTTCGACACTGAAAAGGGATACAATTCGTGCGGATACCTTGCGAGGATTGCTCGAACTTCCGATGAACTCACCGATGAGGAGAACGATGAATCCATCGAAGAAGCGATCGATGAGATCATCAAGTACGATTTCCGGAACATTTATCGAAAAATATACAAAAATAAGCAGAAACAGGCCTCATAAGGGACCATCCAAGAGACGGGGGGGGGTATCGAAAAACGCACCCCCTCCCCTCATCGCCGGCCTCTTTGAAAATTCCCCGGGGGTTATATTTGGGAAATGTTTCTGCTGGTGGCGCTGTGCTTAAACGAGCTTATAGGGCTGCGGGGGGCTGTCTTTCGAGGTTTTCTTCATTTTTCTCCTTTCTTCAGCCGCCTAAAACAGCTCTATAAGTTCCTTTAAGCACAGCGCAAGTGCGTGGAAAGGAAGATAATGCGCATGAAAAGAGTTCAGAACGCAAGGCCTTCCGGCACAACGAAGACCATGAGACCGGGTTTGACCCCGGAAGCGAGGGAGGGGCAGCTGATTTCGCTCGCCGTAGACCTCGCAGAGAAGCAGCTTCGAGAGGGAACGGCCTCCGCTCAGGTCATTACTCACTACTTGAAGCTTGGATCGACGAAGGAGCGAATCGAAAAGGAGATTCTTGAGTGCCAGAAGGAGCTCATCGCGGCGAAGACCGAGATGATTCAGTCCGGGAAGGACCTCAAGGAGCTCTACAAGAACGCGATTGAAGCAATGTACCATTACAGCGGGAACAAGGACGTTGACGATGATAAGAACCTATTCTGAGTTGTCCGGCTTTCAGACATTCGAGGAGAGATTCAAGTATCTCAAGCTCGATGGCCGAGTTGGAGAGGACACATTTGGGTTTGATCGGTATCTCAATCAGCGGTTCTACCATTCTCGAGAGTGGCGAGCGATACGCGACTATGTCATCAGCAGGGACATTGGTTGTGACTTGGGCCTTCCCGGATACGAGATTTACGGAAGGATCTATATTCACCACATGAACCCGATTCGCGCAAAGGACATAGAGGAATTCAGCAAGAAGCTCGTCGATCCGGAGTTTCTCATCTGCGTTACACACGATACGCACAACGCGATCCACTATGGGGATGAAGGGTTGCTTCCGACAGCACCCGTTGAGCGGCGCCCCAACGATACTTGCCCGTGGAAGGCAGGAAAGGAGCAAATGGATGGACAGCATTCTCACATCCATCAAGAAGCTGCTTGGAATCGATAGCGCATACACGCATTTCGATGACGACATCATCATTCACATCAATTCCGTGTTTGCGATTCTGAATCAGCTCGGCGTTGGCCCTCCTGAGGGCTTTCGTATCAGCGGGGTTGGCGAAACCTGGGATACATATCTCAGTGATGAGAAACTGTTGGACGACGTAAAGACGTTCATGTATCTCAAGGTTCAGCTGGCGTTTGACCCTCCCTCGATTTCGGCTGTTCTCGAAAGTAAAACCCGATTGGTAAGTGAACTGGAGTGGCGAATCACCGTCGCTGCGGAGAGCAAAAAGTCGGGTTCATAATTCGGTAACACCCACACGCAAAATTGTTAGGCTTTGTAACCGTAAAATAATTTTGCGGGGGGGGGGGTGCTAGTATAATAATTACCAAAGGCTATTGACGACCGAAGAAAAGGAGGATGATAAAATGAAGAAGATTCTGGCTTTTCTTGTTTCCCTGATGATGCTGTTTTCAACCTGCGTTGCGGAGGAAGTGACGACGGAAGAGGTATTGAACCTCGACAATTGCGAAGAATTCGCTCAGAGCCTTGATTCGGAAGATCCGTTTGGAGACGACCTGGACAACTTTGTGGAGGATAATCTGGGAAAGACAATTGAGTTTTCTGGATTTATAGACGACATCGATTTGGAATTTGAAAACTTCGCCTCGTTTGGCATGGGGGATTGGGAAGATCGTTTATCGTCCAAAGTTTCTTTCAATGTTGACGGTATCACAATAGAGGATTTCAGGGACGTTATAACGGAGTATCAAGAATACATTGGGGCTGCTTTCAGCGACGAAGATGCTTCTGACTACATATATGGACTCGATGTTTCGGTCACGGGCGTTCTAAAAGGGGGCGATGGTTTTTCCAAAACGATCGATCTTGATCTGGTATCTATTCATTTGAGAGGGTACGAGAAAGAGGAACCGGAAGAGAAGCCGGCACTAGATACGAGCGGATACGTCACTTTGGAAAAGGGTAGCAAGGGCGATGAAGTAAAGGCGCTTCAGCAGAGGTTGATCGATTTGCATTATCTCAACGATGTCGCGGACGGTTCCTACGGGGATAAGACAAAGGTCGCCGTCGAGAAATTTCAGAGCGCCGCAAAGTTGAGCGTCACTGGAATTGCAGATCCGACGACTCAGGCCGTCCTCTTTTCTCCCGATGCACCGGAAGCCTCCATGTCGATTTCCTGTGCGAGCATAGTTGTTGGTTCCATGGCGCAAACCACTTGGTCCGTGGATGGAGAACAGTTCACTTTGAGTGGAAATCAGACGAAGACGTTGAAAACAGCGTGGGGAACTTATAAATTTGACGCCTTTGGAAACTATGAGAAGCTCGATTGACGAATCAAAATGGTTTGACCATCTTAAATAGAGGAGGAAAGAAAAATGAAGAGGATCGTGGTTTTGTTGGCGTTCGCATTGGCGATGGCGCTTTCTGTCGGCGCATTTGCCGAAGGATTCGACCTTTCGAGCATGACGAACGAAGAGCTGCTCGCCTTGATGGGGAGCATCATGGACGAGATTCAGACTCGAACTGGCGACACAAGCGCGAATGATCGGATCGGTCGCGGAAGCTATGTCGTCGGGACGGACATCAAAGCGGGAACTTACGATTTCATTTGCCTTGAATCGGATATGTATAATTACGAAGGAGGCGGCGCTATGAATCAAATTCTCGTTATTGATATGGAAACTGACGACGAAATTTCGAGGGAGAATGATGTGCAAATCGGCGCACATGCAATTGTCAGTCTTTCTGAAGGGCAAGTTTTAGAAATTAGAGAATGCTCTGGGATTTTAACGCCGTCGGCACCATCTTGGGCTCCGTAATATTCAGATGCAATTAATTTTGGCTCCGGTTCAATGCCGGAGCTTTTTTTATCCAAAATTCAGGAAGGAGGGAAGCCGGATGAATGATGTCATTGAGCATCATGGGATTCTCGGCATGAAGTGGGGCGTTCGAAGGACTCCCGCGCAGCTCGGCCACACGACCGGTGGGAAGGGTTCAAAGACCTCTTCCAGTTCCGAGAGCAAGCCGGAATCAGCCAAGAGGAAGAAAAAGGCGTCTGTGATGACCGATGAAGAGCTTCGGGACAGGATCAATCGACTTCAGATGGAGGAGCAGTATTCGAATCTTCTGAAGCGCCAGAAAGAGAGCTCTCGCGGAACGGTCAATCGGCTGCTCAGAGAAGCCGGGGAGAATCTCGGAAGACAGAGCCTTAACAAGGTCGTTTCATCCATGGTTGATAAGATGTTTGGGGATAAAGAGTTTGATATCAATGAGTATAAAGACGCCGATGTAATGACCCTTGATTCTAAAACTCTTTCGAAAGTTGCAGATTGGTGGCAAGCGGCTTCTAAGGCTAAGACAAGTCGAGAACAATTCTATAATCCTCGTGAAAAATTCGACATCGAGAAGTATAAGAATGTCGATGTGAAAGATCTTGATTCTGATACAATCTCTAAGGTAGCTGCCTGGTATAAGGATGCCGCCAGTATAAACTCCAATCGAGAAAGAGTGTCACCGTCAAACCCAACCGCAGCTGATTCTCGCGAAGGAAAAGCGTCACCGTCGAACCCAACTACTGGCGATTCTCCCAAAGTAAAAGTCCGATCGGATGGTTCATATCCTTCAACCTATAAACGGAAACGACCGAAAAATGGTTAGTTGTTGGTAGGTGATTTGGAGTGAGCCTATCCAATACTGCCGTTCCCAAATACTACGGGAAGTTTCGAGACGCGGTGATTCGAGGAGAAATCCCGATTTGCCGAGAGATTGATATGGAGATGCACCGGATTGACGATCTGATTGCGAATCCGGGGATTTGGTACGACGAAGACGCGATCAACGGATTCATCGAATACTGCGAGAACGAGCTAACGCTGACGGATGGCTCCGATTTGAAGCTTCTGGACACGTTTAAGTTGTGGGCAGAGCAGATTTTCGGCTGGTACTACTACATGGATCAGATGGTCTATGTGCCGGGAGCGGATGGCCGAGGCGGGCGCTACGTCTATAAGAAGGTCAAGAAGCGGCTCGTAAACAAGCAGTATTTGATCGTCGCCAGAGGCGCGGCAAAGAGCATGTACGGCAGCCTTCTTCAAAGCTACTTCTTGAACATCGACGGAAGCACGACTCATCAGATTACGACCGCCCCGACGATGCGCCAGGCGGAAGAGATCGTCTCCCCCATTCGAACCTCTATCGTTCGCGCGAGAGGTCCGCTCTTTCAATTCTTGACGGAGGGCAGCATTCAGAACACGACCGGAAACAAAGCGAACCGGGTGAAGCTGGCAAGCACCAAAAAGGGAATCGAGAATTTCCTGAACGGGAGCCTGCTCGAAGTTCGTCCGATGAGCGTAAACAAGCTTCAAGGCTTGCGAACCAAGGTCGCTACCGTAGACGAATGGCTGTCCGGAGACATTCGAGAGGATGTCATCGGCGCCATTGAGCAGGGCGCGAGCAAGGTGGACGACTATCTGATCGTCGCAATGAGTTCGGAGGGAACCGTAAGAAACGCGGCCGGCGACACAATGAAAATCGAGCTGATGAAGATTCTTCGGGGGGAATACTTGGCTCCGCACGTCAGCATCTGGTACTACAAGCTCGATTCCATTGAAGAAGTGGGAAATCCGGCCATGTGGGTGAAGGCCAACCCCAATCTTGGGAAAACCGTCACCTACGAGACCTATGAGCGAGAAAAGGAGCGAATGGAAAAAGCCCCTGCGAATCGGAACGATATTCTCGCGAAGCGATTCGGACTTCCCATGGAGGGATTCACCTATTTCTTCACCTATGAGGAGACCATTCCCCATCATCGAAGAAGCTTCTGGAAGATGCCCTGTTCACTCGGCGCGGACTTGTCCCGAGGGGATGACTTCTGCGCTTTTACTTTCCTGTTTCCGCTTTCCAATGGCTGTTTCGGCGTCAAGACGAGGAACTATATTTCTTCCTTGACGTTGAACACTCTGCCTGCGGCCATGCGAATCAAGTACGATGAATTTCTCCAGGAGGGGAGCTTGATCGTGCTGGAGGGCACGGTTTTGGACATGATGGAGGTCTACGAGGATTTGGATCAACACATTTCCGATATGAGTTACGATGTTCGCTGCTTCGGGTTTGACCCATACAACGCGAAGGAATTTGTAGCCAGATGGGAAACGGAAAACGGTCCGTTCGGGATCGAAAAGGTGATTCAGGGAGCGAAAACGGAGTCCGTTCCTTTGGGCGAGTTGAAGAAGCTTTCAGAGGAACGAATGCTCCTGTTTGACGAGAAGCTGATGATGTTCACGATGGGAAACTGCATGGTGAACCAAGACACGAATGGGAACAGGAAGCTCGTCAAGAAGCGCCACGAGCAGAAGATCGATGCCGTGGCCGCTATGATGGACGCCTACGTCGCCTACAAGATCAATCGAGAAGCTTTTGACTAAAACAGATTTTGTTGCGGATTCAAGTTCGAATCTGCGGCTTTTTTTTGTGCCAAAAACTCCGCAGGGTGGTGAGAACACGATGGAAATCATGAGCAGGCTGAGACAGGCCTGGAACGTATTCAAGAACAAGGACCCGACGAAGAGCTATTATCACGTTGGAACGTCTTACGCATATCGGCCGGACCGGATGCAGTTTACGAGAGGAAACGAGCGATCCATCATCACTTCGGTGTTGAATCGAATCGCGATGGACGCCGCCGCGGTTTCCATTCAACATGTCCGGCTCGATGAGAACGGAAGATTTCTCGAGGTTATTCCTTCCGGCTTGAATAACTGCCTTACCGTTGAGGCGAACATCGACCAGACGGGTAGGGCTTTCGTTCAGGACATCGTCGCCAGCATGCTTGACGAAGGCTGCGTTGCAATCGTTCCGGTCGATACATCTGCCGATCCGGAAAACACGAACTCCTATGAGATTCAGACGATGCGAACCGGAAAGATTCTGGATTGGTATCCTCGCCACGTCCGAGTTCGCGTTTACAACGATCAGACCGGAAAACGGGAAGACGTTCTGGTTTCAAAGTCAGACGTGGCGATTGTGGAGAATCCGCTCTATTCCGTGATGAATGAACCGAATTCCACGATGGCCCGTTTGCAGAGGAAGCTTGCCCTCCTGGACGTTGTCGATCAAAAGGCGAGCAGCGGAAAACTGGACTTGATTATCCAGCTTCCCTACGTTGTCAAGACCGAACAGCGAAGACAGCAAGCCGAGATTCGTAGAAAGGATCTCGAAGAACAGTTGTCCGGAAGCACCTATGGTGTTGCTTATACAGATGCCACAGAACGCATCACTCAGCTCAATCGTCCCGTCGAAAACAACCTGATGAAGCAGATTGAATACCTGACGAGTATGCTATACAGCCAGTTGGGTATCACTCAGGCGATTCTGGATGGTTCCGCCGACGAGCAGACAATGCTGAACTACAACAACCGACTTCTGGAAGCAATCCTTTCCGCAATCACCGATGAAATGCGGCGAAAGTTCCTGACGAAAACCGCCAGGACGCAGCATCAGACAATCACTTTCTTCCGCGATCCATTCAAGCTTGTTCCCGCAAAAGACATGGCCGAAATCGGCGACACCTTTACGAGAAACGCCATTCTAACATCCAACGAAATTCGACAGATTCTCGGAATGAAACCTTCCGACGATCCCGATGCGGATGTGCTTCGGAACAAGAATCTGAACGCGGCTCCCGAGGAGCAGTCGTCCAGAGTACCGACCGTGGAAAGAGAAACCGAAAGCGAGGAGACAGGTCAAAATGGATAAGAAGTATGACTTTGCTGGCTGGGCCACGAAGAGCGACATGCGCTGCTCCGATGGCCGAGTGATTATGCAGGGCGCCTTCAAGGACGACAACGGGAAGACCGTTCCGCTCGTCTGGGGGCACAATCACAGCCAGCCGGAAAGCGTGCTCGGTCACGCGGAACTGGAACACAGGGACGAGGGCGTGTACGCCTACTGCTTCCTGAATGACACCGAGAGCGGCAGGACTGCCAAGATGCTCGTTGAGCACGGCGACGTTCTGGCGCTTTCTATTTGCGCCAACAACCTCAAGGAAGAGGCCAAGCGGGTGATGCACGGCGTCATTCGTGAAGTCAGCCTCGTTCTTGCAGGCGCGAACCCCGGCGCGTTCATCGATTCGGTTGTCGTCCACAGCGACGGCTCCATGACCGAGGATCGTGAGCAGGGCGTGATCTACACCGGTGAGCCCATCGAGCTCTATCACTCTGATGAGGAGGATAAGAAGCCGGAATCTGAACCGAAGAAGGACAAGACGGTTCAGGATGTTCTCGACAGCATGACCGACGAGCAGAAGGTTGTTATGTACGCCATGGTCAAGGAAGCTGCCAAGATCAATGAGGAGGAACAGGCCGAAGACGAAGAGCCCGAGGCCGACGAGAAGGAGGATAAGACCGTGAAGCACAATCTTTTCGATAAGGAAACCGAGGCCAAGCAGGAAGCCGTTCTGACCCATGAGGCTGAGATGGAGATCATCCAGAGTGCGAAGGCGCCCGGTGGCAGCGGCAGCCTGAGGGCTGCTATGGCGGCCTACGTTGAGGCCAACAGCGACATGCTCCAGCATGGCATTGAGAGCATCGAGACCCTTTTCCCGGAGTACAAGGATGTTCGTCCGGGCGCTCCCGAGCTTCTGACCACCGATCAGGGCTGGATCGGCAAGGTTATGGCGAAGGTCGGCAAGAGCCCGATTTCCCGCATTCGCACCCGCCAGGCAGACATCCGCGACATCAGCAAGATTCGCGCCCAGGGCTACAAGACGAAGGGCACTGAGAAGAAGTACGTCGGCAACTTCAAGCTGGTGAGCAGAACCACCGACCCCACCACCGTGTATGTCAAGTCCAAGATCGATCGGGACGACATCATCGACATCACCGACTTCGATGTCGTGCAGTACCTGTACAACATCGACCGCATGAATCTGAACGAGGAGCTGGCGACGGCGATCCTGTTCGGCGACGGTCGTGAGGATGGCGACGACGGCAAGATCGACGAGACGAAGATTCGTCCTGTCTGGACCGACGATGAGCTCTACACCATCCACGCCGATGTGGACATCGAGAAGATGAAGAAGGAGCTCCAGGGCACCAACACCAGCGCCAACTTCGGCGAGAACTACATCTATGCGGAGGCGATCATCCAGACGGCCCTGTACGCTCGTGAGAAGTACAAGGGCTCCGGCACTCCCGACTGGTTCGTCGATCCGCACATCCTGAACGTGATGCTGCTGGCCCGCGATCTGAATGGCCGCCGGATCTATGACAACGTGAACGAGCTCAAGGCTGCGATGAACGTTGCCGATATCATCACCGTCGAGCAGATGGCCGGCCGCAAGCGCAAGACCAAGGACAGCAAGGAGAAGCAGCTCCTGGGCCTGTTCTACAACCTGAAGGACTACTCTCTTGGCGCCACCAAGGGCGGTGAGATCACTCACTTCACGGACTTCGACATCGACTTCAACCAGCAGAAGAGCCTGCTGGAGACCCGCTGCTCGGGCGCGAACACCCGCGTGATGTCGGCTGTCGCCCTGGAACTGGACGTGACAACCCCTTGATGACCCTCTCCGTTACTCCTGAGGATGGGGAGGGACAAGCTTATGGCAAGACCGTAAGCGAATTGCAGGAGGGGATTGAAATCTCCGAAAGCAAAATCTCAGGTACCCTGCACTATGTCAA
>CANQSU010000054.1 GCA_947626585.1 uncultured Oscillospiraceae bacterium | reverse complement strand
ATGATCCGCGGCCTTGCGAAGGACGCCAACGTGGCCCCTGAGAAGTGCAATCCGAGAGCGTTGAGGTGCTTATTCCAAGCGTTAAAGACCGAAGCCGAGGACAAATTCCGGCCAATGGTGGAGGAGACTTTAAGGAGGCAGCTGGAGGAGGAGCAGATGACTGTGGGATGGGAGATATGAGGCGCGTCTGTTGCTTTTGCGAGCGCTGGGAGTCCGGCGGCATTGAGTCGTTTCTGCGCAACGTTTTGACCCGAATGGATATGACTGACATGGAGGTGGACATCGTAGCCTCCAGTATCGGGGAGAGCGTTTTCACCGACGCGCTACGGCAGAACGGAGTGCGATTTTTTGAACTCTCCGGCAGTCAGCGGAACATCCCGGAGAACCACCGGCGGTTCAGAGAGTTGCTGCGGGAGCGCCGCTATGATGTGCTCCATGTAAATGCCTACCACGGCCTGACCCTGGCATACCTCCACATTGCAAAGCAGGAGGGTGTCCCTCTGCGCATTGCCCACGCCCACGGTGCGGGCCTGCGAAAGAGCTTGCTACGCCCATTAAAACTTCTGATCCACCGGCTGGCGCGGGAGCGGTACACCCGGGACGCCACGGCCCTGTGGGCCTGTTCCCAAAGCGCCGCCAAATTCCTGTTTCCCCAAAAAGCGCTTCGATTGGAACCAATCAAAATTATCCCCAACGGTATCAAAGCGGAGCGGTTCCGGTTCGACCCTTTCGTCCGGCAGACTGTCCGCGGAGAGCTGGGGTTGGGCGATGAGCTGTTGATCGGCCATGTGGGCCGCCTTTGTTACGAGAAAAACCAGAGCTTCCTGCTGGACGTATTCGCCCGGTTCCATGAAAGGGAGCCACGAAGCCGCCTACTGCTGGTGGGTAGCGGCCCGGAGGAAAGCCGCCTGCGGGAGAAAGCCCGGGAGCTGAGGATCGCGGAAACCGTGATCTTTTACGGGACCACCAGTCATGTAGAACGTCTGCTTTGGGCCATGGATATCTTCGTCTTCCCAAGCCTTTTTGAGGGCCTTGGCATCGCCGCTATCGAGGCCCAGGCGGCTGGCTTGCCGGTCATATGCTCAGAACGTATCCCCGCCGAGGCCCGATTGACAGGTCACGCGCGGACTGTCCCACTGGCACGGGGCATCGACGCCTGGACGGAGGCCCTTCTGACAGCTCGTGGAAGGTCCCCGGATGGTCCGGAGGCCGTGCGGGCGGCGGGGTATGGCATCTCGGACACCGCCAGGGAGATAGAGGCCTGTTTTTTGAGGTCAGATGCGCATGGAAAACCCCAAAATCTCAGTCATCATTCCGGTATATAACACCGCCAGGAACCTCCCCCGATGCCTGGACAGTGTGACCGGACAGACATATAAGAACATGGAGATTATCCTCATCGATGACGGCTCCACAGACAACAGTGGCGCAATCTGCGAGGGATACGCGCTGAGGGACGACCGAATAAAGGTCCTCCACACGGAAAACGGCGGAGCGGCCAGAGCCAGAAACGCCGGCATGGCGGTTGCCACCGGGGACTGGGTCGGTTTTGCGGACAGCGACGACTACATAGAGCTGGACCAGTACGCGTATCTTCTGGACCTGGCCCAGCGCCACGGGGCGGATATAGCCCAGTGCGGGACCATGATTGAAACAGAACACGGTCAGTCGATCAGCAACGTTCCAAGTAAAGAGAATTGCGCGGATTCCAGCCACATCACAGACACGATTCGTTTTTTCGCCAACGCGAATTGGTGCCGGATCTACCGGCGAGAGGCCCTCGGCGACATCCGTTTTGACCCAAGGTATCCCATCGGTGAGGACCTGCTTTTCAACCTCCAAGCCCTTCAGCGGGCCAACAAGACGGCTTTCGGGACAAAAGCAAAATATCACTATGTCCAGCATCCGAACAGCATCTGCAACGGGACTCCGACCCAACAGGCCCTGGTGAGCTTCCGGGAGATGCTTATAGAGGCTCAGCGGGAATTTTCGGAGGAAGATCCGCTCCTGCACTTTTGTTCGCGGCTTCAGACGCGCAACAATTTGGATATATGCTCAAAAATCGTCCGATATGGCATGGAGCAGGAGAACGCGGGCCTGATCCGTGAACTCCGGGAGGAGCTTCGGGAACTCTGTAAAAATCGATTTGCGGAAGTAGACTTCTCCGCCGGGGAAAAGGTCAAGGCGTTTCTCATCGCCCACAGCTGGCCGCTCTACAAACGAACGCTTTACGCGCTAAAAGGGGATTCCATATGTCGACATCCAAACATTTAAAACAGGTAAAGCGCCAGCTTTACAGGAATCTGATCTCCGCCTACAAGGGCTGGTGGCAGTGGCATAAGATCGTCAAGGCCAAGGGCGTGGAGGGGAACACCGCCGTGATCCTCCTGCCGGACCGGAACCGGGAGACGAACCACTTGGCGTTGCTGTACCTGGACGCCATGCTGAAAAGCCGCAAGTTCAGGAACGCCGTCCTGCTGACCCACGACCCGGCGGTGAAGAAGGCCGCGGCGCTGTTTTCCAAGAACATCCTCCGGGTGGTGAATTTCAGCCGGAAGAAAGCGGAGCATTTGATGCAGTTTTACTGCCTCTATGAGTTCGACAAGCGCTTCATGGTGGCCTCCCTGGACGAGCCCAACGGCCGGAACGGCTCCGCCCTCGTCGGCAAGCGGGGCACCACGGTGGAGGAGATTTTCGTCATCGGCGTCTACCGTGTCTATCCCTTTAACCGCCCGGAGGCCCCGGCGTACACCGGGGATGACCCGGATGTCAAGACGTTTCTGGAGGGACGGCCCGCATGAATCCCAAATATATCGTCGTCCAGGCCGGGGGCAAGGGCACCCGGATGGAGCATCTGACCCGGAACAAGCCCAAGGCCCTGGTGCCCATCGACAACCTGCCCATGCTGTTCCACCTGTTTCGGAAGTACCCGGACAGCCGGTATGTCATCATTGGGGACTACAAGTGCGACGTGCTGGAGCGGTATCTGGCGGCCTTCGCGGACGTGAAATACACCACCGTCCGGGCCACGGGATATAGCGGCACCTGCGCGGGACTCCGTCAGGCCATGGACAAGCTGCCGGAGGGCGAGCCCTTCATGCTCATATGGTCCGACCTCATTCTCCCCAAGGAATTTGAGATACCTGATGTGATTGGGGATTATATCGGCGTGGCCAAGGACTTCCCCTGCCGGTGGAAGTACGAGAACGGCACATTCGTTGAGGAGCGCTCAGATACCTTCGGTGTGGCGGGACTGTTCTTTTTCCACGACAAGACGGTCCTGGCAGGCGTGCCTCAGGAGGGGGAACTGGTCAGATGGCTCTCCGAGACGAGCCTGACCTTCCGGAGCCTGCCGCTTTATCGGGTTAAGGAATACGGCCTGCTGTCGGAGTACGAGAAGCTGGAGCCCTCCCGGTGCCGGCCATTTAACCGGACGTACATTGAGGACGGCTGTTTCGTGAAGGAGCCGGTCGATGACCAGGGCCGGGGCCTTGCCAAGCGGGAGGCCGCCTGGTACAGGCGGGTCCAGGGCCAGCACTTCGCCAATATTCCCAACATCGTCTCCTACGAGCCGCTGAAGATGGAGCTCATCGGCGGCAAGGCTATCTACGAGTACGAGGACCTTACATATGACGAAAAGACGGAGCTATTGCGGCAAATCATCGACTGTCTGAAATCCGTCCAAGCGCTGGAAAGCGTCCACTCCGACCGTGCCAGCTTTGATGAGGCGTACATCGGAAAGACATTCCAGCGGCTTGAGAAGGTCAAAAATCTGGTTCCCTTCGCCAACGATGAAACTGTCACAATCAACGGCCGGAGATGCCGTAACGTGTTTTTCCACCGAGAAGAATTAGAAAACCAAATCGCCCAATACTTCCCGCAATCCTTTAAGCTCATTCACGGCGACTGCACCTTCTCCAACATGATGCTCCGCGCGGACGGCACGCCGGTACTCATCGACCCAAGGGGGTACTTTGGCACCACAGAGCTCTACGGCGACCCGGCTTATGACTGGTCCAAGCTCTACTACTCCGTGGTGGGCAATTACGACCAGTTCAACCGCAAGCGGTTCTCATTGGAGATCGGGGAGGACAGCGTAGAGCTGCAGATCGCCTCCAACGGCTGGGAGAGTTTGGAGCCTGAGTTTTTCCGCCTCCTGGAGGATGAGGTGACGCCGGAGCAGGTGAAGCTCATCCACGCCATCATATGGCTGTCCCTGACCACCTACGCATGGGAGGATTATGATTCCGTCTGCGGGGCATTTTACAACGGACTTTATTACCTGGAGGAAGCGCTTAGATGAGGACCTATTTCAAAAACATTTTGAGTACCATTGAAAAATCCGTCCAGTCCATGGACGAGGCGGTGTTCAGCCAGCTTTTGGACGAGTGCCAAAAGACCATCGAGGACGGCCACAAGGTCATCGTCAGCGGGCTGGGGAAGAACGTTCCGGTATGCGACAAATTCGTGGGCACCATGAACTCCCTTGGCATCCCGGCGGCATTTATGAACACCAACACCGCCGTCCACGGGGACCTGGGGCTAGTGAGGCCGGGGGATCTGGTAATCGTTTTGACAAAGAGCGGCGAGACGGTGGAGTCCGTATACTTAGCGAAGCTCCTGAAGGCTCGGGGCGTTGACCTGTGGCTGCTGAGCTTCCGCCGGGAGAGTACCCTGACCCGGGAGATCCCCAAGCACCTGATTCTGGACCTGGACCATGAGGGGGACGCTTGGGACATCGTGCCCAACAACTCCACCACGGTAAACCTGATCGTACTCCAGGGCCTGGCGCTGAATCTGGCCGAGCGCATGGGCGTGACTCTCCATGACTTCAAGCAGAACCACCCCGGCGGGGCTATAGGGGAGCAGCTGAAAAATGCCTGAGACGATCATACTTTCACCTCTGCCCAAGACGTGGATTTTGGACCTTGACGGCACTCTGGTGAAGCACAACGGCTACAAGATGGACGGACGCGACACACTACTGCCCGGCGCGAGGGAGTTTCTCACCAATATCCGGCCGGATGATATGGTCGTCATACTGACATCAAGGACGGACGAATACCGGGAATTGACGCTGGGATTTCTCGGTGAGAACAACATCCGTTATGACCATATCATCTTCAACGCTCCCTACGGCGAGCGGATCGTAGTCAATGACCGCAAGCCATCGGGCCTTGCCATGTCCGTGGCGGTGAACACGGATAGGGACAGGGCTCCGGATACGATATTGAAGGTGGATGAGGCGCTGTGAGGTCGGATGAAGGGCTCATGAAACGGCTGAAAAAGGGAATAAAGGCCATCCCGCCCATCGCCATCCCCGGACTTTTTCTCATGCGGGTGCTGTCCGGCTGGAGGGCCTACCGGAAGATGTTGACCGAGTGCCCACCGGAGGAGGGCTGGCGCGTCTGGTTCATGGACTATGACGGCTCTGGCGACACCTACCTGACATGCGGATACCTTCAGTCCAAGGGCCTCATTGGGGAGCGCGACGTTTTCACGTCCTCCAACAGCCCCGCCAGACGGGTAGCGGAGCTTTTCCCTTTCGGACGGTATGTAGAGATCCGCTCAAAAGCCATTCCCAACGTCCGGGTCATGGAGCGGTTTCTGCGCCAAAGGCTCAACATCTTGCCGCTGCTGTATGAGTCGGACTTCATGACATACTCCGGGCTTATGCGGCGCTCGGCGGGCATACGGGGCATCGACTTCATGACGATGCTAAAGGCCGGCATGGAGGTCAACTGCGGCGTCCCATATGAGGACGGCCCATGGGAGCAACCGGAGTTCCCATATGACGCCGGTGAGGTGGAGACGCTTTTGACAGAGAACGGACTCATTCCCGGAAAGACGGTGCTGCTGGCCCCCTACGCGGGGAAAGGCGAAATGTGTGGCATCCCCATGGAGTTTTACGCGGAGCTTGCCCGACAGCTCAAGGAAAAGGGTTACACCGTCTGCACCAACTCCGTCGACCCGCAAAGAGAGCCGCCGACGCCAGGAACCCAGCCACTGCGGATCCCCTACCGGCTGATGCGCCCCTTCTGCCAGCTGGCAGGATATTTCCTTGGCCTCCGCAGCGGCCTCTGCGACATCATCTCCCAGGCCCAATGCAGAAAAGTGATCCTTTACGCCCCGAATATGAGAACGGATGGAATCTGCTCGTTTAAGGAGTTTTTCTCGCTAACGAACATGGGCTTGTGCGAGGATGCGGTGGAGGTAGAAGCAAAAGACGGATTCCAGTGCCGTTGGGAGTACGGCTTGGGAGATACAATAAGGTTATTAGAGAAAAAGATAGTTAGTGATTAACTGGCACAGAGAGGGATCAAGGTCATATGAATGTACTTGTTGTAACAGCACATGATGCAGTCAATCTTTCAATTGAAAATGTCGTGCGGGAATTTATCAGACGAGGTCATACTGTATCTATTTATGCAATGAGAACAGAAGAACGCCATATTAGGATGTTCAACGACACGGGGATCGAGATCATACCGATATCTGCTCTCAACGAAGCGGAGGTACGGAAGTACGATTTTGCCTTCTGCCCGATGGATGGAATGTATCCATTGATTTTTTTTGATATATACATTTTCACTTATAACTTTATTTTTTCTACCAGTTGGACATCGCTTGGCGGCGATTTTATGTTTGTACAGACCGAAAATCGACCAATTCGTCAATGGGAAGATTGTGCGCGAATGGCAGTGGGATCTCCAAAAGGAGATTCTCCCCGTCTTAGTGGGGATACCAGTGAAAAAAATATTCTTTTCATTGACACGGGACACTTTCCTTTTGGGATAAAAGGGAAACAGCAGATTGCCTCCATGCTTATTTCAATCAGTGAAAAATACCCGGATCACAGAATAATTGTTAAACCGAGATGGCTACCAAATGAACCGAATCAGATTCATCAGTCAAGGATACATCTTTATGATGTGATCAACGAATTGTGCAATAGTGAACTGCCCCAAAATTTGATCCTGTTAAACGAGCATAAGGATATGGAGAATTTGATAGATCAAAGTTCTCTTGTTATTACGCCGGGGTCATCCGCATATTTAGAGGCAGCTATGCGAGGCAAAAGGCTACTTATCGTTAACGGCTTTGATTCAGATAACTCTTATGAGGTGCGGACCGACACTGTATGGAAAGAGCAGTTTGAATATTTTGATAAAAGCGGATGCCTGATCAACTACAATGATATTTTCAACTACCTTCCGGACGGCCTAAAATGTAAGGAATCACATTTGATCGAGACTGGAGCGAATGCCAGCAATGTATCACAGAAGATGGTTGATGTGATTGAATATATTTATTTTAATTATCTGTCAAAGGGACAAATACCGGAGATCAAGAAATACAATATTGATGATTATAAGGAATCGATGCGGGCAGGAAGAGATGTCACATATCCGCTGCTAAAAAGCAAACGCATTAAAAATCGAGTGTTGGTTATGTCACGTCAATTTGGTTTTGTCCGAGCAGACATTGATTATTCCGAATGGTTAGAACTCTTGAATACCGTGTATATAAAATACCCGCCTACACTGGAAGGCTTACATGAATTATATGAGGTAATGCGAAGAAAGCTAAATGAGATATGGCTGGATAACGCGGAAGAATTGATGCATGACGATATTGATCAATCCATTCTGCTAAAGGCAATGCTTGAATTGGGGCGTGCTGAGGAATCATCAAAAATACTTAGCAGAATGAACATTAACGGTCCCTATCATTACACATTGGGAACGATAGATAGAAAGCAGGGCATGGTCACAGATGCAGTTAATCATTACCTGAAGTTTTTATCTGAGGCGAATTCTAAAGCATGTATTCAGTACCCACAAGAAGTGGATAAAACAATCGGAAACGTATATGGCTTTCTGCTTAACAGTTTTGTTATTGAGAACATAGAACTGGAAAAATTCGCAGATGTTTACATCGATCTATACGAGAAAAGAAACGCAACGATTGCCCCTTATAAAAGCAGGAAGCGTGCTCACAATATGATCCCTAAGGTGGCCGAACGGCTCGCGGAAACGGATCCTGAGCGGGCGCTCAAGTGCTTGCAACTCTATGCGAAATGGGTATACCACTATAACGTCCGGGAGAGGGACCAAAAAATAAAAGCGCTTACCAACGACATCAATACCTTACGAAGCTCAAAACTGTATCGGTTAAGGGAAAGGATCAAATGTTTCATCCGAAAGGTGAAGGGTGGAATAAAGTGCTATCAGGAGCATGGATGTCATTATACGATCCGGAGGGGACATGAACATATATGTAATTATTTCGGACGAATCTCTCTTGTTCGACTTTTCAGTTATTTCAAACATCAAATTTTGGCTGGGTACAAAACGTATTCGGAGATAGTATCAGAATATGGGGAAAACACAGCTATTCAGATAACCGCGGGTGGAAACGGTGATGTTTACCTTGTATTAAAATATTACGATGCTTATATAAAGAAAAATTTCCCCGAAATGACGAATGTTATCGTATCTCATAGCGGTTCTTTCAGTCAATTGATGGATTGGTGGAAGGTTTCTCCCTCAAGACAAGTGAGGTACGACGAATGGGCAAATCTCATTAGATTGTTTGTCTTCGTAGGGCCTCAAAAAGTCAATATCAATATTATCCACCACCATTTAGCTGTGCGGCGGACAGGACTCCTTATGTTTCTTGAAGGGATCCATGGGATCAATTACATGGATATGCATGATATTGTTTTATTTGATGGGATCGAGAAGGAAAAACCGGTAATCGATGTTCCTGAAGAAGAAATAGAACAGATTTTCACGAAGAACGATTTAGAAGTGAAAAATACAGTGGTTCTTTCCCCTTACGCGAAATCACTTCCTCCTGTCCCGGAGAGATATTGGACTCAATTAGCTGAACGCTTGAAAAATATCGGGATGGCTGTTTGCACAAGCGCCTTTGGCACGCAAACGCCCATAATGGGTACGGTCAAAATAGAACTGCCATTCAACAAATTAGAAAGGTTTTTTGAAGCGGCCGGATATTTGGTCTCGCTACGATCCGGGGTCGATGATATCACCCATGACGCCATATGCAAACGAGTTGAGGTCTACGCGAAAAAAACTGTACCAAGAAGTCTGGTCAAATCATCAATTGAAGTATTTGCGTATTCTGAACATCCGATCATTGTTACAAATACCAACATTGATGAAAGTATAGAAGAAACAATAACACAGCTCGGTATTCTGCCGAGAGAGGAGAACTTATGAATTGCAAAATATGCGGCAGCGATAAAATTAAAACAGTATATAACGATGTGATCCGGAATGGAGGAATCGGGAGATACACAAGTCAGCCTGTTCCGATGTATCAGTGTGAGACGTGCGGGACCATCTGGCACGACTTTATCGTCGAAAATATCAATGACTATTATGAGAGCCCGGAATACCGTGCTCTCATGGATGAGGGGTCAGATGAAGAAGCCTTCTACATAAACCATGACAAGGAAACCTTGGAAAAGTTCAGATATACAGGCACCGACATATTCCGGAACAAAACAGTTGCGGATATAGGTTGCGGCGCCGGCGCCTTTTTGGATTTTTTGAAAGGGGTCGCGTCTGAAATCATAGCAATAGAGCCGTCAGAACCTTTTAGGAAGGTCCTGAAGAAGAAGGGCTTTTATACCTACGCCTATACAAAGGAGGCAATACAAAGACATTACAGTAAAGCGGATGTAGTAACATCTTTTGATGTGATCGAGCACGTAGAGGACCCAGCCGGATTCCTGCGGGACGCGAGGGAAATGCTTTGTGACGGCGGACAGACCATCATCGGAACGCCTACGGATGCGCCGGTCATGCGGAGCCTGTTAGGTGAGGTCTATGAAAAAAGGGTGCTTTTCAGTGTGCAGCATCCGTGGATCCTTTCGGGAAAGAGCCTGTGCCAAATGGCAGAAAAGGCCGGGTTCCGGGACATTGAGATACGTTATTTTCAAAGATACGGTATTGAGAACGTTCTGGGCTGGTGCTTAGAGCAACAGCCGCGTTCTGATGTTAAGGTCCCGTTCTTTGAAAATGAAATAGACGCGGTCTGGCGTGGGACCTGCGGCGGACATCAGATGGCAGATTATGTTGTTCTGTACGCAAAAAAATAAGAGTATTTGATTTTAAGCTCTTGAATATAGAAAAGACAAAAAATACATAAAAAGGAGAGTCAATTATGAAAACAGTTGCATTGATACCAATCAAAATGAATAGCAGCAGGCTCCCCCATAAGAATATATTACCTCTTGGAGAAATGCCGCTTTGTTGGTATGTTCCCCACATGTTAAGCACAGTTAAGGGAATAGACGAGGTTTATGTTTTCTGCAGCGATATGGAGGTCAAAAGATATCTGCCAAAAAATACTAAAGTTTTACAGAGGGACAAGCGATTAGACGGAGATCATGTTCAGGGCGCGGAGATATATAAAGAATTTATCAACATGGTCGACGCGGATATTTATGTTCTTGCGCATACAACTTCACCGTTCCTTCGGAGAAAATCTGTTGAGAACGCGTTAGACAAGGTGCAGAGCGGTCAATTTGACTCCGCCTTTTCCGCTCAACGGATCCAGACATTTGCCTGGTACAACGGGAAACCCATCAATTATGCCTTAACAAATGTACCTCGCACACAAGATATGGAGCCCATTTATGTCGAAACCAGCGGATTTTACATTTTCAAAAAGGATATTTTTACCCAATACGGGAGGAGAATTGGATTTACGCCATATATTCAGGCGGTTAGCGGGAAAGAAGCTATAGATATTGATACCAGGGAAGACTATGAGTATGCTTGCATACTTAATTATAAGGAGAATCCTAATGAGTGATTTCAAGCTTATTGCTGGCCCATGCGCGATCGAATCTTACGAGTGTATGGACGAAGTTGCCAAACAAATGAAAGTAATTACATCTGATTTGGGGATCGATTACTTTTTTAAGGCTTCGTTTGATAAAGCAAATCGGTCATCTATTCACGCCTACAGAGGTCCCGGAATCGATAAAGGGCTCGAACTCTTACAGCGGATAAAAGACAAATACCAAGTGAAAATCGCAACGGACATTCATGAGTCCTGGCAAGCTTCTCCTGTCGCGGAAGTAGCTGATTTGATCCAAATACCGGCCTTTTTATGCCGACAGACAGATCTGCTTGTCGCTGCGGCTAAAACAGGAAAACGCATCAATGTAAAAAAGGCTCAGTTTCTGGCGCCCTGGGATATGAAATATGTCGTTGAAAAACTGCGGGAATCAGGAGCGAGCGAGATCATGCTGTGCGAACGTGGAAGTACGTTTGGATACAACACGCTTGTTGTTGACATGAGCGGCCTTTATGAAATGAAAAAGTTTGGCTGCCCTATCATTTTTGACGCGACACATAGTGTTCAAAAGCCGGGAGGGTTAGGCGCGGCAACAGGAGGCAATCGCGCCTATATTGAACCGTTAGCGAGAGCCGCAGTAGCAGTTGGGATCGATGGACTTTTTATGGAAATTCATCCCGATCCCGAAAGCGCCCTGTCAGATGGGCCAAATATGGTACCTTTGGCTGAGGCAGGATTGCTGCTTAAGCGCTTGTGCGGTCTGCATGAATATGTGACAAAAGAACTGCTATGATATTACCTCAAATACTTGTTATGGATATCGACGGCACCCTGACGGACGGCAGAATCTATATGGGACCGGGCGGGGAGGTCTTCAAGGCGTTTGATATCAAAGACGGCCTGGGGATCCATGACCTTTTGCCCCGGAATGGGATCACGCCGGTAATCATCACGGGCCGCGCGTCAGAGATC
This sequence comes from uncultured Oscillospiraceae bacterium, assembly GCA_947626585.1. Lineage (GTDB taxonomy): Bacteria > Bacillota > Clostridia > Oscillospirales > Oscillospiraceae > RUG626. The sequence goes on along the minus strand of CANQSU010000054.1, from coordinate 5,828 downwards.
GTGGAGCGCCGCGCGGGAGAATTGGGCATCACGCATTTGTATCAGGGCGTGCGGGACAAAGCTGCCTGCCTGCGGGAAATTGCCGTCGGCCTTGGAATTCCCCTGACCCAGGTCGCCTGTATCGGCGATGACCTGAACGACTTGCCTATGATGGAGCTATGTAGCCTCAAAGGGTGTCCGGCAGATGCGGTCGATGAGGTTCGAGGGCTCTGCGACTATGTTTGCAAGGCTCCCGGCGGTCGTGGCGCTGTCAGGGAATTCATCGAGTGGCTTATTCAACAGAACGGGGAAGAATAGTATGTTTCAAAAACTTAAAAAATACCAGTTCCTCTTTGAAGAACTGGTCAAACGCGATTTTAAAAAGAAATATAAGCGCACGGTCCTGGGGATGGCCTGGAGTATTCTGTCGCCGCTCTTACAGCTGCTGGTAATGACGTTGGTGTTCACGAAATTCTTCGGCCGCAACACGCCCCATTATATGATCTACATATTCTGCGGGACCCTCATCTTCAACTACTTCAGCGAGGCCACCAAGGGCGGTATGAGTACCATTATGGGCAACGCAAGAATATTTACTAAGGTTACAGTGCCGAAGTATCTGTTTCTGCTGTCAAAGAATGTCCAATCCCTCATCAATTTTGGCCTGGTTTTGGTCGTTTTCTTTGTATTTGTAGCCTTTGACGGCCTGGCCTTTACCTGGAAATTTTTCTTTTTACTATATCCAATTTGCTGTTTGATCCTATTTAATATCGGAGTAGGCATGATTTTATCGGCCCTTTTTGTGTTCTTCCGGGATATTCAGTACCTATACGACGTTTTTACCATGCTCCTGATGTACCTTTCCGCCATTTTCTACACCATCGACCGATACAGCTATAAGGGGCAGTGCGCATTTCTTTTAAATCCGATCTACCTTTTTATACGCTATTTTCGCAAGATCGTTATCGAGGCCACCATACCAACCATTTGGTTTCACCTCCTGATGCTGGCGGATGTGGTGATCGTGTTGGGGTTGGGGTGCTTTATGTATAAGAAATACAACACGAAGTTTCTATACTATGTGTGACGGAGGGGAACATGAGCGTAATTGAAGTAAACGATGTCTCCATCCGTTACCTGACCGGGGATTTTAAAGACATTGGATTAAAAGAATACGTGATGCGCCGACTCACGGGAAATTACCACGTCAACGAGTTCTGGGCGGACAGGCATATCTCATTCAAGCTGGAACAGGGAGAGATGCTGGGCATCATCGGATCTAACGGGGCGGGCAAGTCTACGCTTTTGAAAGCAGTGTCCGGAATTATGGAGCCCACGGAGGGATGGGTAAAACGGAAGGGGAATATTGCGGCGCTGTTGGAGCTGGCCAGCGGATTTGACGGGGATTTGACGGTCAGGGAGAATACATATCTGCGTGGCGCTATGCTGGGGTACACGCGGAGGTTCATGGACGAGACGTATGATCAAATCATCAGGTTCGCGGAATTGCAGGACTTCCAGGACAGACCGTTCAAGCAGCTGTCTTCGGGCATGAAATCCAGACTGGCATTTTCCATCGCTTCACTGGTCCAGCCGGACATTCTCATCCTGGACGAGGTGCTGTCCGTCGGCGACGGCGCCTTCCGCAAGAAAAGTGAGGCCAAGATGCGGGAGATTATCGCCAGCGGGGCCACGACGATCCTTGTGTCTCACTCGCTCAGCCAGGTCCAGGAGCTGTGTACAAAGGTGCTATGGCTTGAGAAAGGCAATCAGATCGCTTTCGGTGACACTGGGATCATATGCAGCTTTTATCAGCAGTATCTTGATAAGAAGATCACACTAACTCAGGCCAAAGAGAAGTTGGACAGTCTCAACGGGCATTATGATTATCTGGTCGTAGGCTCCGGCCTTTTCGGCTGTGCCTTTGCCCGAGAGATGACGGACCGGGGGAAGAAGTGCCTGATTATCGACAGCCGCCCGCAGTTGGGCGGAAATATCTATTGCGAGAGCATTGACGGAGTGACGGTGCATAAATATGGCACTCACATTTTCCGGACAAACAACAAGAAGATCTGGGACTATGTGAATCGCTACGCGCGGTTTGTAGACTTCGAGGGCGGATATATCCCTGTTGGCGGTTATAACACACTCATCGAGGGGCTCCTGAAGGGCATTCCCGCCGTGACGGGCGTGGGCTACAAGCATCTGATGGAGGTCCACCCGGACATCGCCGACAAGGTACTCTACACGGGCGGCATCGACAGTTTCTTCGAGTACAGCCTGGGGCATTTGGAGTACGACAGCCTGAAGATCGAGCTTGAGGAAATGAAGCAGGAGTATTATCAGGACCAGACTATCGTCATTCCCAAACCGGAGGACCTCGACGAGGACCACGAGGGCTGCACCCGCATCGTTGAGTACAAGCGCTTCCTGAACGAGAGAAGCAAGAAGACCGTGGTGGCCTTCGAGTACCCCCAGGAGTGGATCCCCGGCCGGCTTGCCTGTATACCTGTTGGCGGGGAGAAGAACGAGAAGTTGCTGGCACAATACCGCAAAATGGCGATAGATCACCCCAACGTAATCTTCGGCGGCAGGCTGGGAAGCTACAAGTATTATACCATGGACGAGGCTATCGCTGCGGGGTTGGAGCTGGCCAAGAGGGAGCTTCGGGGCGAATAAATTTTAGAGCGATTTCATTACTTCATAAAAACAGCAGAAACGGAGAGAAACCACATGAGCATCATCAAAGACATGTCACTGGCGCCGTCGGGGCGTAGGAAGATACAATGGGTGCGGGATTTTATGCCGGCACTTGGGGGAATCGAGGAGCGGTTTCGGCGGGAGAGGCCCTTTGAGGGTCTGACCATTGCCGTCTCTGTCCATCTGGAAGCCAAGACGGCCAATTTGGGGCTTGTTCTCCGCGAGGGAGGGGCGGATGTCCATCTGACGGGGTGTAATCCGCTCTCCACTCAGGACGACGTAGCTGCCGCCATGGCGGACTTAGGGGTGGACACTTATGGCGTCCACGGCGTGGATATGCAGGGTTACGAGGACCTTTTGGTGGAGACCTTGAAATGCCACCCCCACCTGATCGTGGACGACGGCGGGGATTTGATCAACCTTTTAGGCGGTAGGTGCGCTCAATATGGGGAAAGGCTCATCGGCGGCTGTGAGGAGACCACTACTGGCATACACCGCTTGCGGGCCCGTGAGCGTGAGAATATCCTGCCCTGTCCAATGATGGCCGTCAATGACGCCAAGGCCAAGCACTATTACGACAACAAATACGGCACCGGCCAGTCCTCCTGGGATGCCATCATGCATACCACGAACCTGATGGTGGCCGGAAAGACTGTCGTGGTGGCCGGCTATGGCTGGTGCGGCAAGGGCATCGCCATGCGGGCCAAGGGAATGGGCGCCGATGTCATAGTCACGGAGGTCGACCCCTTCAAGGCACTGGAGGCCACTATGGAGAATTTCCGGGTCATGCCCATGGATGAGGCGGCCAAATACGGGGATATTTTCATCACCGCCACCGGCTGTAAGGACGTTATCGTCAAGCGTCACTTTGAGGTGATGAAGAACAACGCTATTCTTTGCAACTCAGGTCACTTCGACTGCGAGGTGGATGTGCGGACGCTGGCGGATATGGCGGTGGAGCGGACGGCGCGCCGGTCCAACATCGAGGGCTATCGCCTCACGGACGGGCGTGTGCTGAATGTGCTGGCGGAGGGGCGGCTGGTGAACCTGGCGGCCGGCAACGGCCATCCGGCGGAGATCATGGATATGTCCTTTGCCGTGCAGGCGCTGTCTCTGGAATGGCTGGTGAAGCACCGGAAGGGCCTGACAAAGAAGGTCTATAACGTTCCGGACGAGATCGATGACCAGATCGGCCGGGTGAAGCTGGCGGCCATGGGACTGTCCATCGACAAGCTGACCCCGGAGCAGGAGAGATATCTGGCGGGCTGGGAAGCCTGACGATTTTTGAAATAAACGAAAGAGAGGGAAAACTATGGCAAAAAGACTTTTTACTTCCGAATCGGTGACGGAGGGGCATCCCGATAAGATCTGCGACCAGATCTCCGACGCGGTGCTGGACGCCATCCTTGAGCAGGACCCGGATGCCCGGGTCGCCTGCGAGACTACGGCCTCCACGGGACTCATCCACATCATGGGGGAGATCAGCACCTCCTGTTATATTGACATTGCGAGGATCGCCAGAGACACCATCCGGGAAATCGGTTACGACAGGGCCAAATTCGGCTTTGACTGCGACACCTGCGCCATTATCACCAATATCGACGAGCAGTCCGCAGACATTGCCCAGGGAGTGAACAAGGCTCTGGAAGCCCGAGAGGGTGAGATGGACGACGGCCTGGACGGTGGCGCCGGTGATCAGGGTATGATGTTCGGCTACGCCTGCGACGAGACGCCGGAGCTGATGCCACTGCCCATCTCCCTGGCCCACAGACTGGCTATGCGGCTGGCCCAGGTACGCAAGGAAGGCATGGTGGACTATCTGCGGCCCGATGGGAAGACCCAGGTGACCATCGAGTACAACGAGGGCGGGGCCCCAAAACGTCTGGACGCGGTGGTGGTATCCACCCAGCACGGGCCGGAGGCGGAGCTGGAGCAGATCCGCAAGGACATGATCGAGCTTGTCATCAAGTCGGTCATCCCGGAGGGACTGCTGGATGAGCAAACGAAGATCTACGTCAATCCCACGGGACGTTTCGTCATCGGCGGGCCTCAGGGAGATTCAGGCCTGACGGGACGGAAGATCATCGTGGACACATACGGCGGCAGCGCTCCTCACGGCGGCGGATGCTTCTCCGGCAAGGACCCGACCAAGGTGGACCGTTCCGCGGCCTATGCGGCCCGGTGGGTGGCCAAGACAGTGGTGGCGGCGGGGCTGGCAAAACGCTGCCAGGTCCAGCTGGCATACGCCATCGGCGTGGCCCGCCCGGTGTCGGTGCGGGTAGACACCTTCGGGACCGGCGCATACCCTGACATCGCCCTGGAAGCCGCTGTGGAGAAGACCTTCGACCTGCGCCCGGCCGCCATTATTCGCGACCTGGATCTCCGCCGCCCCATCTATCGCCCCCTCGCCGCCTACGGCCACTTTGGCAGAACCGACCTGGACCTGCCTTGGGAGCATACGGACAGGGCAGGGATGCTGAAGATGAATCTTCTGTAACGTAGAAGAACAAGAGAATGAATATGAGGGTTGCGCCTGTCTTATTGGGTATTAATGCTGTGCAACTATATGGCCTATACCATGGACGAGGCTATCGCCGAGGCGCTGGAGACGGTGGAGCAGGAAGACGGTCAACCAAAAACAGCTTAGCCGTACTTGGGGTTACAGGAAAAGCTCTGAAACAGATGCCGACTGGCAAGGCTGTTCTGCCGGATAAGGAGGGAAAAGGACCTTGGAAAAGCACGGGATACGCGAAAAGATATTTACGGTCATTCTCTGGCCGAACAAGCGGAACAAGCTGAGCGTTTCATATGACGTGCTTATGGTCGCTGTAATCATTGCCGGCACGATCCCCATGGCCTTTAAGGAGACACTGTCGTGGTTTCGGAAAGTTGATATTGCGTGCGTTACAGTTTTTGTAATGGATTACATACTGCGCCTGTCTACGGCGGATTATAAATTCCACCAAAAGGGATTGCGGCCGTTTTTACGGTATCCGTTTTCACCGATGGCCATGATCGACCTTATCTCAATCGTACCTTCTCTGCCGGTTTTTGGCGATGGAGTGTTTGGGGCGCAACTTCTGAACGCGATCAGAGTGCTGAGAGTTTTCCGTATTTTCCGTGCTGCCCGCTATTCAAAGAGCGTTCGG
>CANQSU010000053.1 GCA_947626585.1 uncultured Oscillospiraceae bacterium | reverse complement strand
ATTTTCCACCTCCGGGTCCAGCGCCACCAGCTCCGCGTCACCAACGTGGCACGGCTTGCCCTCGCGCCGGCTGCCGTCCGGCCAGATCCCGTATGTATCGGCAAACGCGTCGGCGTCGACAGAAACGATCCGGCCGGCGTCCCGGAACATACACTCCGTCTCGGCGCAGACCCGAACCTCGTTCTGGATGATCACGTCCGGGGCGCCAAGCCGCAGGAGCCTCACGATCCGCGCGATACGCAGCGGCACCCGGGAGTGGCCCAGCGCCTCCTGCATGACCGCCGGCGTGTCCAGGGACCTGGACCCGCCCCGCCGCAGGATCTTGTCACGGAACCAGTAGAAGTTCGGCAAATCATAATCACCAGCCTCGGCGCTGCGGGCCATCAGGTACTGCATCGTGTACCCGGCCAGCAAATGCGACATGCCGTGCCGGTCCAGGAAGTCCGCCATGGACTTCGTGGCCGTCTCGGAATCCAGCTTCCGCATCTCGATGGCGAACCGGGTAACCTCGTCCTCGTCGATTCCGGACAGCGCCCGGCAGCAGTCCGCGATACGCACCACCCGCTCCGCGGCCTTGGACGTGGACAGCTCATACGTACAGGGCCCCAGCGGCCGCTCAAAGGACTTCCCGTCAACGGCGGCATGGTACCCGCACAGGCCGTCAAAAGCCGCCCTGAGCGTCTCATCGGCCTCCAGGCTGGCGTTTAATTCATCATACCGCGCCAGGATCTTCTCGTCCCGGATGTCCGGAAGGGAACCAGCCCCGACGGGCTCAAACCCGGCCGGTTCCAGGGGAGCCTCAGCCCAGAAGCAGGGGCACGCCTCCTTCGGGTCGTCAACCACGGCGTTTCCAAAACACACCGGCATCTCGGAACAGCCCTCGAACCCGTCGTCGATCCCGTAGTCCCCGGTCATCACGTAGAACCCGTCGTAGGGGATCACGCACGCCCTGGTGCGGCCGAAGATCGCCTCCAGCAGCCGCTCCTCCGGCGTGTCCGGCGCCCCATGGAGCGCATAGTCCTTCCTGAGGGCGGGCCGCACTACGTCGCCCTTTTTGTAATACACGGCGAACACGGGCTTACCCTTCGTCCCATCTGTAATAGAAAACACCAGGTACGTTTTGCCGCTCTCCAGCTTCTCCTCGCCCGTGAACTTGTTCCAGTCCACGAAACTCCGCCTGATACCCATGTTTCACATCCTCCTCTCAAAATATTCCCGGCCCATGGACTCGAACCGGCGTCTGCAGTACTCGTCAAGCACCCCGGGCGCGCAGGCGTCCTCCAGGTCCCGGTAGTCCGAGATCTTCGGCACCCCGCGCCGCTCCAGCTCCAGCCGCTTCAGATGATCCACCGCGGCGTCCTGGAACAGCCTGGACGCGTCCGCCCCGACGGCCCTCAGCTTCCGGTCCAGCCACTCGGGCAGAGACACGGTGCGGCGCACCGGCGCCGACAGGCTGTTCTTGTACTCTTCCTCCAAAGAAAACTCCGCCATCACCGGCGTCATGCCGGCATCCCCGAAGATCTTGTCGAACCCGTCCTCGGCGGGCAGGGCCTGGCCTTTCAATAAAATCTCCCGTCCCGCGTCGATGCACATCTTGCGGCAGCCGAGAAGGGCGTTGGCCGAATCGCCGGCATCGCACGTGACGTTGAACGCGGGGCACTCGGCCACCCAATGGCCGTCCTTCTGCCCGATCCAAATGAAATAGCGTTCCATGGAAAGCACTCCTTTCATAAAAATTGCATACACTGCACTTCTGAAACCTATTATAGCATAAACAAGACACATGTCAAGAGGGAATTTCATATTTTTTATGAATTTTTCTGGACATGGGGCCATCTCATCATAAATAAGGCATACACGCCGGCCACACCCGGCGCACGCAGGGCCAGACACCGGCACGGCCCCGCGCCGAAACTCGAAACGAGACCCTGGACAGTCCCATGAAAGCACACGTCCCCGCACAGGTCCGAAAAAAAAAAACGCGACGGGCCGATGGAAAACAGCCCGCGCACCACATAAATTACAAAACACATGGAAATCGCGTTCCGCGCAAAACACCGCGCAGGCACGCCAAAAAACCTGCCAAAATTGGCACAGATTTTGGCGCGCGTGCCAACCTTGGGGATGAAAAAAAAAAAAAATTTTGGCACAAAAAACCGGAGGGCGTTTCCGCCCTCCGGAAATCTCACACGAGATTTTTTATTTCCGGACCACGCGCCGCGTGCGCCGGCGCTGCTTCTTGTCAGGCGCCACCGGGATCAGGAACAGGCCGCCAAGCCCACCCAGACATCCCAGCAGCAGGAACAGCCACGGCAGCCCGCCGCCGCTATCGCCCGTACCGGGCGCCTGCGGATCCAGGTGGTTCGTATACTCGCACCGGGTGTCGTCACCCAGGGTCCCGGACGACCCGGAAGAGCTGGTCTTGTAGCCGTTCTGGTTCGCCTCGGACTCTTTCACGGAATACTTCGCACCGTACGGCAGTCCGGTGATCGCAACCTTCTCGCCGTGCTTCAGCGTCAGCTCGCACACGCCGTTGTTGAACGTGTACCCGCCGTAGCTGCCGGAAACGCCTTCGACGGTGACCGTAAAGTGCCAGGACTTGTTCTTGTCGCCGTTGCCCGTCACGGTCTTCGTCACGGTCAGCTTCGCTTCACGCGGCGTATCATCAGGACGGTCGTTCACAAATTCCGCCACGGAGGTCGATCCGACACGGATCTCACCGGTGTCGCCGGTCTTCTCGGTCGTGTACCCGCCGGAATTAGCCTCGGTCTCAGTCACCTGGTATGTAGTCCCTTCCGGCAGCCCATAGGCCCTGGCCCGCTGTCCATGCATCAGCGTAAACGTCGCAACGCCATCGCGGAAAACCATGTCGCCGAACGTGCCTGTCAGGTCAGAATCCAGCGTCACGGTGAACTCCCACTCGCGACCTGTATCACCGGAACCGGTCACGGTCTTGCGAACCAGCAGGGAACCGGTGCCGACCACCGGCGTATCACGCCGGTTGGTAAACTTGGCCTCAACCATTCCGGACTCAGGGATAACCCCGGCCTCGCCGGTCCAGGAACTGTAATACCCGTCGATATTGGCGTCATCCTCCGTGATCCGATAACTTGTGCCGGCTGGCAGGCCGGTAATCTCGACCTTCTCGTCAGACTTCAGATAGAAGTGTGCCACGCCATTCATGAACGTGATCTCACCATAACGCCCGGTCAAAGGCTCGCCAAGGACGACCGTAAAGTTCCAGCGCCGGTCCGTCTCGCCGTCAGAACCCGTCACGCGTTTCTCGATGCTCAGGTTGCCATAGGCTTTGACCGGGTTCTCCGGCCGTTCCGTGTCGACCCAGGGCCGATCACCGAACTTGACCCTGGCCTGGTTGTAGACCTTCTCGACCGCGTTCTCGTTGACCCGGACCGTGAACTTGACAGAATAGCCGTCCGTGACAGGCGGGACCTGTCTGAACGTCCAGGTCACGGTGTGCGTCGACTCGTTGTAGACACCGCCCTGGTCACAGGACACAAAATCGACATTCGGATCCAGCGGGTCCTGAATGATGATATCCATGGCCTCCGGCGTAGGGTTGTTGTACGTGATCTCATAGGTGATCTCGTCACCAATATCGATCAGCTCACCGTCACCCGGCGTCAGCTCCGTCTTATGGGCCTCCGGCTCACCTTCAGGGTTGAACACCGTCTCGGTCTGCTGTTCCGGATTATTGCCGACAGCAACGTAAGCCGTGTTGTCGACACGATGCTTGACAGCCGCCTGGTCGTTGACACGAACCTGTACTTCGACGACACCATGGACACCGGGTTCGACATCCGGGATCGTCCATCTCACGGTGTTGGCATACTCGTCATAAACGCCGCCGTTGTCAGCAGATACAAACGTGTTGCCAACATCCAACGGGTCACGGATCAAGATTGTGGAAGTCTCATCCGTATTATTGATCCAGGAGATGTGATACACGATCACGTCGCCGATCTTCACGGTTTCACCGTCACCAGGCGTCACTTCGGTCTTGTGTGGGCCGCCGCTCGGGTTATGGACCGTCTCGGTTTGCTGTTCCGAATTATGTCCGACCTTGACCCAGGCAGTATTTTCGACCTCGTTCTTAATATCCACATCATCATTGACAACGACCGTCAAAGTAACCTTACCGCCAGTTAGGGCCGGCACTTCACCGATCGTCCATGTCACCGTATGAGACGGCTCGTCATAATACCCCGTACCGCTTGCCGATACAAACGTAACGCCAGGATCCAGCGGGTCACGGATCGTAATATCCGCAACCTCGTCAGTATTGTTCACATAGCTGATCTCATAAGTGATCTCATCACCAGGCTGCACAGTCTCACCGGCGCCGGGCGTCGTCTCAATTTTATGGGGTTCGCCCTCCGGATTATGGACGGTTTCCGTCTGGACCTCCGGCGCGTTGGCCACGGACACATAGGCCGTATTGTCGACCTTATGTAATACATCCGCTTCTTCGTTGACCCGAACCGTCAGATCGACATACCCGGAATTCAAGGCGCCAACATCTTCAAGCGTCCATGTCACAGTGTGCGTAGCGGCATCATACGCGCCGCCATTTGTAGCAGACACGAACGTATTACCGACGTCCAACGGATCACGGATCACGATCTTGGCAGGATCCTTCGTACCGTTCATGTAGGAAATTCGGTACGTGATCTCATCACCGATCTGGACCGTCTCACCGTCACCAGGCGTGATTTCAACTTTATGCGGCTCATCGTCCGGCTCAAATGTGAACCGGTTATTCCAGTGCACGCACTCGACCTGGCCACCGGTATCGCCGGAGATCGTATATCTGTACGGCGTATCGGTATCCTGTTTCTCGAACGTGCTGCCTTCACCATCGATCGCATTTCCGTCCTTGTCATACGACACATGCGATTCCTGCTGATCATGCTCGACACTGCCAAGGCTGTACCCGACCAGCAGCTGTTCATAGCTCAAGGACTCAGACACCGTATACTCAGAACCGGACTTAATACCTGCAAACAACAGGCCCTCGCCGGATTTGAGCTTGATCCCTGTCGCGACGCCGTCCTCGGAAAAGTTGATCATCTCCGTCAGCCACGTCGCCTCAGATTTGAAATCGTCGGCATACCGGTTGGAACCGCCATAACCGGCGTCATTCCCGGACGCGGACGGATCGATCACCGTCGCCCAGACAACGGGCATGCTGACGTCATCTTCGACAGGAATTTCACCGGCAGCATCGTAAACGTCGATCTGGTCTTCAGTCGGGAAGAAATGCGCACCGTCCAAACCGGTATCATCGGCCTCACGACTCTCATATCCAGCAACAACCAGCTTCAGTTCATCCTGATACCAGCCACCCTCAGGGCCAAGACCGTCTTTGACCTTGAACGTATGACCGTCAACAACGGCCTTCGAAACGCCGTCACCGTCAAGCAGGAAACCATTTTCATCCGTAAACACGGCCACGCTGTCCACCAGGTAGTCCCAGTGCGCGGCACGCGGGCCATCCTCGCCGTCCGGATCATGGTATGCCAGCTTCAAAGCGCTGAAATCGCCTTCGTGGCCATCAATGAAAACATCATAAGAAAATTCCGTTTCGTCATCAAGATCCAAGGTATCAGTTTCATCATAAACCAGCTTTGTGACGACCAATTTCGTATTTTCGATCTTGATCCGGCCATTGTTGCCAAGATACACGTTGATCGTCCCACCGTTCACGGTCGGAACATAGAACGTCGTCGACGTACCGGTCTTATTCTCAGACTTCGCACCGGCCATCTGGGCCAAATCGCCCATACGGAAGCCTTCGGCCGCCGTTGCGATATACCAGTTCGCATCGGCTTCAACGCCGTCAGCCCAATGGTCAAAAGGCTGTGTTTTATTTGTGATGGAATTGAACCAGCACAACGGCTGCCCATTTTCCGTTTCAAATTCCGAGCCGAGGCGCGCGACGGCACGAGATACGTAATGACCGCTCTCCAGCTTGTTGCCGTCTTCATCTCTGGCAGCACGATAATAATCGCCAACGATGATCAGCCACTCGCTGTCATACTTCACATCGTCACGCTCATTGATCCTGTCAGACCGCAAGACGACGTAATCGCCCTCGTCGACACTGTTCATAGCCGTTTCGGAATCACTGAACACACCGGCGATCTCAACACCGTCCCAGGCGGCATTTTTGAAATCCACTGGGTCGAGTTTCCGCTCGCCGCCGACCACATGATACTGATAGATGTTCGTATAGATCTCAAGCGGCCTCTGGAAATGATAATACCTGTTATCTGCGGCCGGCGACAAACTCACGACCGCGTCGCCGATCGGGACATCACCTGTATAAACCTGGTAACCGCTGTACATCGAACCGGACCAATGGGAATCGCGGAAATAAATCCCCGTCTCATCGTCGGTCCGATGCGTGGACACGTACTCTTGATGCAGTTTTGTAATGTCAACGTCCAGATTGTCATCCGTCATGGCCTCGTCCTGGATACCGGTGACATAATAGAGACGGATCGGCTCCCAAGCCGTCGCATCGTCTTCATTCGTATGGTACACAGTCACCTGCTCCGGGCCCTCGGTAACTTCGGTCAGATAAGCCGGGATTGCGCCCGCCGGGATGGAGAAACACAATAATTGGCCATATCCGGACTCCGGCATGATCGATCCATAAGAATCGTCATTGTAACTCCCGGTATCCTCAACCCAAATCCGGATATCGCTTAGAGAATATGTGATATCCTCCGTCTCGGTATAGGCCGGGTTCTTCAGCGTCGCCGTCCGGTCCGTCTCCGCCAGGCGATAGAATGTATAGGTCGTATTCTGAGCTTTTGTATCGATCGTACTGAGCGTCGGCAAAAATTCCAGGGCTGTCGCCTCATCCAGATAATACATATCGCCGTTGGCAAAACTGCCAACGTCTTCAACTTTTTCACCGTCTGAATTGTACCAACCGATGCCGTCCCAGGTATCGCCGTGCTCAAAATTGTAACTGTACATGGCCGTCTTCACAACGCCGTGCATCTCGCCAAACAGGCTCAGCATCATGTCGTAAGGCTGCTCGCCGCCAAAATTTTCAGATTTCGGAGCATCAGCCGTACCGATGATAGATCCGTCCTTGATCTCAAGGTAAAGGCCGATCGGGTCGGCGTACGTAATGGCATTGATGGCACCAAAATCATTCGACCCACCGACCGGCGTAAAAGCGCGTCCTTTAATCGTCTCCAGCATCTGGTCAAAAGCGGAAGACACGTCAACGGCATCGATGTCCAGGAACGCATCGTTATACAGGATATTCTCAGCAACCTGCTCGTTGGTGACCTTGATCCCGTCGCCGAGATCCTCGCCATCCTCGGGCAGACGCTTGAATTTCAAAGTGATATCGTCGATAGGCTCACCATCACTGCCTTTACCAGCAACGCTGGACGGGAACGTGATCGTCACACCGTCTTCCGTCTCGGCCTCTGTCCAGTCGATGAACGTATTATACGCGTCTATGACGTCTTGCTTCTGGATCCAGCTGTTCGGATCGATTCCATTTACAGCCTTCGGGTTGGCATTGAAGAAATTCTTCGGGTCCATCGTGCTGTAAACACGCGGCGTCTGCCACTGGACGTTCGGCGTATCAATGCTGATCGTATAGACATACATGTCCATATTTTCAGTATAATCGTACACACCGCCATCCTGCAGCAACTTCGTATACTTATTCTCAACCTTGGTCTTCATATACGAGGCGGTCATCAGAATATCCAATATTACGCCATCACCGGAATATTTGGCGTCGGGATGTTTCGCACTATCCGCTTCACTTTTGGCCCAATCATACCAGTCATTCTCACAACGGTACTTTTTGAAGTACACGTTGTGAAACCTGTTTGAATCATAAAAATCGACATCACCAATATCCACCGGAACATCGTGCCACTCATCACCGGTCGCCTCGGCGTTCGTGTCAGCCTTCACGGCATAATTGGAACCGCCATCAGTCATCACGAATACAGCCGGCACGCGCGCCACGTTGACGGTACGGCCGTTATGTCCGAACGTATAGGAAAACTTCGCCGTGTCAGCGGTCGCGCCGTCATAAAGCAGCTCAAAAGCGGAATAAATACCCGCCTGCATATTCGTGTTATAACCGATCGCCTTTTCATTGCCGTTCTTGAAATCGGCATATCCAATCACGGCGCTGTAATCGTTCACATACGAAGCTGCAGGCAAAGCAACATAACCAGTGTTGTCAAACCGGTCAGTCTTCTCGCCTGTAACAGTGACCTCATACGCACACGAACCAGTCGAATCATAATTGCTGGTGCCGTACGAAACAAATCCACTGACGGTCAGATAATCAAGATGCGCATCCGTCGCGCTGCCGTCCTCACTGTCGGTCTTGTAATGCCCCAACGGCATCAAAACGACAGAAGTGGCGCCGTACCCGACAACGCCAACACGGTTGTACGGGTTCAGCTCCATCAGTTCATCGATCGTCTCATTCACGGCAGTGATCGTCTTGTAGATACGAGAATGCTGGATGCGGATCTCCTTTTCACCCTCCGGATGCGTGCCGGGACAATCCGGTTCGACATCCTCACCCATCGACCCGGAAAGGTCCAGTGCGATCACCAGGTCGATCGGCGCCGGGGGATATGTGTTGACCTTCTCGGACGAAGCCGTCGCGCTGAACACATTCAAAAAGTCGTCATTCAACGTCACAGTCTTCCCATTCACTGTCAGCTTCTGTCCGTCAAACACCGCCCCACCGGCACTCTGGGCTTCGCCATAGGCCATGACGGATTTGTCGGTCCAAACCCGACCCATGTATCTGGAACCGGAATCGTCGTTCTGGCCAAACGCGTCCAGGTATCCCATCATCGTGATCTGATCGGCTGTCCGCTCCAGGACGTTCCCCGTCGGACCGGCATACTGACCAGGATCGGAATAAGCCACCGTCATAATCCCAGAATCAGGACTCTGGACCTGCGGGGACAGGCTTGCAAGCTGCACACCGGAAACAACGGCCGCGGCAGCCAACACCACGGCAAGCGGTTTACGAAGCAGAGTCAAAAACTTTTTTGCACTCATAAAAATCCTCAGTCCTTTCTTGAAGAATTTTCAGATCAAAATTTATATAAAAAGCAGCGACCAGAAATCTGGCTCCCATAAAGCATAGAGAACCAGATTTCTGACCGCCGCTTCGTATCCCCTCCTAGTGTTTTGAACACCGGTGTGGTGTGGAAAGCTGCGCACGGAGCACCGGCCTTCCGGCCGCTTTTTCAGCCGCCCTTCCCACCGGACGGCATCCGCCCGGGGCGACCCCGGAACCGTGCCTGCACGTTCGCGATCATGTGCACACAGTATAGTCACATTTTTGATTAGAAAAATGCGGCGGAAAAACGGTGGAAAAACCTCCGTCATCCGCCGCAAAAATTGCTCACATGTCCCAGTCGTCGTATGTAAAGTCGCCGTAAGCGCCGAGATACAGCAAAGCGCTCACGAAGCACCAGACAGTACCAACGATCGCTGCAACACCCAGGACGGCCGCTGCCGCGGCCGCGGCCCGCTTCACTGGTCCTCCTCCGCCTCGACCTGGGCCTTGAGCTGCTCGTTGGTCTTCTCGGTACCCTGCAGCCCGTCGACGTCGTCGATGCTGTCACGCATCAGCTGGGAGGGGTCGCCCACCATCTCCTCGGCGCCCGGCTTGTCAGGCGCCGGCACGCGGTGCACGGGGTCGTCCTCGTCGACGAACAGGCCGTCCTCGTCATCCTCGTCCTTGGACACGGGCAGACAGTCAAACACCAGGAAGTTCACGGCCACGGACACAACAGCCGAAACGGCGGCTGCAACGGCCGCCACACCAAACAGTTTCTTACTCATTGCTCTCACCCCCGTTCAGCTCGGCCTTCAGCGCAGCCAGCTCGTCCTCGACGGAAGCGGAACCGCCGGCGCCGTACTTGTCCACCAGGTCGTCCTCCTCGTCGGCCATGTCATGCAGGTCCGCCTGGGCGTTGGCCCGGTCCAGGCGCTCGTTGGCCTTCTGCTCCATGCGGGCGATGCCGTCGGCGGCCTCGGCGCCATAATCGGCGCGGGCGCTGAACTTGTTGGCGGCCTCCTGGGCCTTAGCCACGGCCACGGTGTTCTGTACGGTGGCCTTGCGGGCCTCCAGGGCCTGGATGTCGTCGGTCAGCTTCGCCACCATCTTGCGCATGTTCTCGGCGCTGGCGTGGGCAGAGTCGTAATTCTTCTGCAGCTGCGGCAGCTGGGCCTCCAGCTCCTGCTTGTCGGCCAGGATCTTGCGGGCGTCGTTGTCATTGCCGGCCCGAACGGCGTTCTTGGCGGCGTTGCCGTGCTTCGCGATCTTCTCCTTCAGGTCGTTCAGGTCACGCTCCGCACGCTTCTCGGCGGCCATGACGCCGGCGGTCTCCTTCTTGCACTCAGCCAGGTCCTCGCGCGCGTCGCGCAGGTACTGGTCCACCAGCTTGGCGGGGTCCTCCGCCTTGTCCAGAAGGGCGTTCACGTTGCTTGCCAGGATGTCCCGGCATCTGCTCAAAATGCTCATGGTTGTGTACTCTCCTTTTAAGATTTGATTTATGTTCACCTGCTCACACAGGTCGGAACCGTATCGCTACGGGCTGGCGTACAGCCAGCCCCTGGTGGTACGCGATCTTCGCGCCCAGGTCCCGGGTCGACGCCAACTTGTCACAGAGTGTCACGACCCAGCTCACGGAATATTTCGGGAACCCCTTGCACACGGGGAACATGTGCTTGAGGACGGCGTCCCGCTCCCGGTCGTTCAGCCCGAAGGCCCGGCCGGCCACGCGCGCCGCCTCGCCGGGGTGCCTGACACAGTGCCTGGCCCGCTCCCGGCCCCAGGGTTTTTCCCGGGCCCCCGGCATGGCGTACCAGTCATAGCCGAACAGGTCGTGGCACAGGGCCGCCCGCACGGCTTCCCGCTCATGCTCCGGGGATACGTGGAAGAACCTGCAGACCCGGAAGGCCGCCCAGGCGGCCCTGGCGCAATGCGTGCCAATGGTGTTCGGCGCGCCGTGGTGGCCGTAGCGGAGCGCCCGGCGGAACTCGTCGGACCCCAGGATCCCGTCACAGTCACTGAAGAATCGTTCCAGACGTCCCCATTGTCGCAGCGTCATCGGGCACCCCCGCCGCCGCCGTCATCAGAATACTTGTCGACCAGGTTATCGGTCATGTCCTCCAGGGGCGTATTCAGGATCCGCGCCGTCTCGGCGTTCTCCTCGGCCTCGTGCTTCCGCTTTGTCTTCATGATAAAGATCACGCACGCCGCGGCGGCGATGATCACAACACCGATCACGACGTACTTCATCACGTCCATACCGGTGGTCGTCTTGGTCATGATCCGCTCCCCGGCCGTCTCGAAGGCCTCGTCCAACGCCTCGGGGACCGTGTAGTCCAGGTCGTTCCAGTACCGGTCCAGGCAGCCCCAGAAAATGTCTTTGGCCTCGGCGTCCAGGACCGTGCCGGTCATGTTCCCGCAGACCATCTCCCAGGTGCCGTCCGGCTCGTCATCAAAATAAACGAGGAGCATGGCGTCGTTCCGGTTGATATAATCCGCGAAATACCCGTCCGCCCAGTTGTACCTGGCCTCGGACGTGGACAGGGACGCGTCATATGGCACCAGGATCACGTACGGCTGCACGCCCGTGGCGTCCCAAAACTTCTGGAGCCTGCCGCCAAGCCAGCTTTCGCTGCGGCCGTCGTCGGCCAGCCAGCCCAGCTCGTCGTCCACGCAGTCGACCGTAAAGCTCCCGCCTACGAGCCGCTCCCGGTTCACCGTACTCTCCGGGATCTTCCCCGAGGAGTTGGATAGCGCCGAGATCAGGACGCACAGCACGATGACAACGATCAAGGTCGAGACGATGCTGGTCAGGCACCCGGCCCTCCGGACGCCGCCATATCCATACCCGCGGCCGCCGATGTACGTCGGCCCGATATGCGTATAGCCGCCGGTGCGGCGGTACCCGCCGAAATACGGCCCGCCAGACGGCCGACGTGACGAGGACGACCTCGAAGACGACCTCGAAGAACTGTGCGAAGAATGACTATAACTGGAACTGCTGTGCGAGGAGTGGGAGAACCCGCCCCCGCTGCTGTGGCTTCCGCCGCCACCGCCACCAGAACGACCCATATGTATGTCCTCCTATTTCTTAATTTCGATATTATCTCATCACACGGGAACGGCGTCACGTCGCAGAACCAAGCCCAAACCATTCCCGGATTTTATCAATGGCCATCAGAACGCCGCAAAATAAATACACGGCCGCGACGCCGATGAAGAAAAACGCCGCCATACCGCAGACGTAAACGGCGCACACGGTAAGCCAGAACAGATTATAGCATATTTTCCGGACCGGCGCAAGATATCCAGCGTCGGAATCGGGGTCATATTTCCTCAGTTCACGAAGTTTTTCACGGACCATGCCTGACACCCTCCCGAATAAACATATTTAGATGACCGACATAGCGCGCGATCCATTCTTACCAACAAAACCGTCTACATCGTTCCCAAATATCATACCACAAAGTGCAACAAAATGCAACATGAATTTTCGCTTTTTCCAAAATCACTCGCGGTCGATCAGGAGCCAGTACTGGAGCCTCGCGTAGCCCAGCAGGTCGACGTCGACCTGCGCCTGTTCGTCCCCGGACATCTCGTCATAATGCCGTCCTGCAGCGTCGATCACGTCATGGGCCGAGACGGCCGTATACTCGTCCCGCACGCCTTCCAGGAAACCCTGCCACGCGGGCAGTTCCAAACCGGCGGCCCGAAGCATGTCGATGGCCAGGAAGTTGGGCGACGTCCGTTCGGGGGCGCCGGAAACGTCCGCCCCGAAATTCGTCCAGATAAGATACGGCACAGTGTAAAACTCCCGGGCCGGGATCTGGGACTTGATGATCCCGTCCGAGACAGACAGCGCCGGCTGGTGGTCGCCAAAGAACACGAGGACCGTCTTACGGTCGCGCTCCATCAGCTTCCCGACCAGGTCGTGCAGCGCCTCGTCAGACTTCCGGACCACCGCCAGGTACTGGGACAGCTCCCCGTCACCCTCCGCCACGATGTCCGGCACAAAACCCTCGTCATTATACCCACCATGGTTCTGGATCGTCACGTTGAACAGGAACCGGGGCGAACCGTCGTAATCGTCCAGCTCCTCAAGCAGGACCCTGTAGTCTTCTTCATCTGCGATCAGGCCACGGCAGAGGGCGTCCTCGTTTTCATAATCATAGCGGGTGTAATCCAGGAACTCGTCGAAACCCAAGAAGGGATAGGCGATGTCCCTCTTCCAGCCGGTGCTCAGGTACGGGTGCATGGCCACACACTCATAGCCGGCCGACTTCATGTACTTCACCACCGACGGGCAGCTTTCCCGGACGTACTGCTGGTACGGCACCGCGCTCAGCGGCAGGAACCGCATGGAACACCCGGTCAGGAACTCAAACTCCGTGTTCGCCGTGTTGCCGCCCAGCACCGGCACGCTCAGCCACCCCACAACGCCGTTTTTGACCACGTCCGAGACGACCGGGTCATCAGACGGCCCGCCGCCCATCACGGCGTGGAGGAACGGCAGCGTGTCGGCGTCCGCACCGGTGTCCGCCAGATACTCCAAGTCCGAAAATGCCTCGTTCATGACCACGATTACATCAGGAAGTTCAGACGCGTCGCCCGTGAACACCGGGTCCTCACCCAGCATCCCGGCGGCCACCCCGGCGTCATACCCCTCGGGCTCGGCCGGCGACACCCACCCGAGTTGGATGAAGAACGCGGGGAGCGTCCCGTCCATCAGGTTCATCTCGCAGGTCCAGGGGACCGTGTCGAACCCGTGAGCCTCCGGGAAGCCAGGCGTTGCCAGGCACCCGAGGATCCCGGCCAGCAGCGCGAAGGCCGTCCCGCCTGCAGCAAGCCGGGTCTTCCAGCGCCCCCGGCCAAGCACGGCCTTACAGCACCTCGCCTCCAGCAGGATACAACAGATCCCGTACATGAAGCTCAAAAACATCTGGAAATCCGGCGTGAAGTCAAACTTGTCCATGACGGAGACAGCCGTGCCGATGGAGAGCAGGTCAAACGGCGTAATAGTCGAAGACCGGAACATGTAGACGTACCCGTCGACCAGGCCGACGACCATGCAGAGCGCCGTCTCCAGGATCATGGCCGCTTTCAAACGCCTCGTCACGCAAAACAGCACCACGCCGATCATCGCGTACAAAAACCAGTTCAGGACCTGCATCGCCGGCGGCGTCGCGAACGGGATCGTTATGAAGAACTCCAGGATGTAATACGAAAGGAGCGAGAACAAGGCGACCTGCAGCGACACCTCGTATTTCCTCAAGAATAACCCCAGCCGCCGGCGCAGCCCGGGAAACATCTTTTTCTTCCCGCCGTCAGCCTTATCAACCACGTCAACCGTACTCTGTTTCACATCAGACATCTCAGCAGACCTCCCGATCCGAAATTCTTTAACGGCCTTATTCTACCACACCAGCAAACAAAAAGCAACAATTTTATATAAGAATATTATTGACCTCCGTCCGGCGCGATGTTATAATAGGCCCATGGAACATCCCAACAAGAAAGGAACGATACCATGGACACAAATACAACCGGAACCAGAAAAGAGGCCCTCGCCGCCAGGAACCAGGGCGCCGTCCGGGCCAGGGTGCAGGAACTGGCCGAAAAGATCGGGACGGGCCCGTACCTGGAATACATCCTGGGCATCGAGCGCATGGACCTCATATCCAAGATCGCCATCGAGATCCCGTCCTTCTGCGACCCGGACCTGATCCCGACGGTCAAGTCGGCCCTGGCTCACGCGGCCAACCCAAAGCGGATCCATTTCTGCATCTGCCTCCAGGACGACGACCCGGAACGGGTCGAGTTCGTCAAGACACTGCCAAACTGCCGGTACGAAATCATCGCCCCGCAGGAAGCCCCGGGGCTCTGCGCGGCCAGGCTCGCCTGCCAGCAGATGCTCAACAACGAACCGTTCTCCCTGCACATCGACAGCCACATGCGCTTCGCGGACTTCTGGGACGTGGCCCTGATCCAGGCCTGGCACGAGAACCCGGTGGAGAAATCCGTCATCTCGGCGTACGCCCGAAGCCTGCCGCACGACCAGGCCCTGCTGCCGCCGGAGGACAGCGCCCTGACCGCGCAGGTGCCGATGCACTTCTGCTCCGTCGTTACGGCGTCGTATTTTGACAAGAACGCCATGACCTTCCGGTGCGCCGGCAAGGCCATCACCACGAGAAAGAAGAACCTGGAGAGTGCCTTCATCGGCGGCCATTTCCTCTTCGGGCCGTCCGCGTTTGACAAAGAAGTCCCGGAGGACCCCGACACGTGGTTCGTCTCGGACGAGGCATCGTACGCCGCCAGGCTCTGGACCAGCGGCTGGAGGATCTTCGCCCCATACGCCCAGTGCGTATATCATCTCTACCACCGGAACGACATTTACACGGAGACGCCGCGGTTCGCGAAAAGCTACGCGTCCACCGCCCTCGGCTGCCCGAAAAACGTCTCGGAGCGGGTGCACAACCAGATATTGTTTGGAGAGATCGGCGAACCGGAATACCTCGGGATCTACGGGGCCGGCAAGATACACACCATCCAGGAATACATGAACTTCGCCGGCATTGATTACAAAGGCCGCGCCATCCGGGTCTTCAACCATAACGGCGAGTTCACCAAATACCACGAAACGGAGGACTACGCGATATGGCGGAAAGACTGACGAAATACAGGCAGCGCGTCGGAGAACTCCTTGCCAAATACCCGAAAAACACCTATGTCAAGTACCTGGACGGGATCAAGGACCCCGACTTTTCGTCCCGGATCTTCGTACAGATCCCGTCCTACGTCGACACGGAGATCATCCCGACGATAAAAGCAATGCTGGCCCACGCCGCGAACCCGGACCGGATCCGGACCTACGTATACTTACAGGACGACAACCCCGAAACCCGCGAATTCCTGGATATGGTCGATAACCTGACATACGACCAGATCGACCCGAAGGACTCCCCCGGCACCTGCGAGGCCCGCGGCATCTGCCAGCAGCACCTGAAGGACGAGGACTTCGTCCTCCACCTGGACGCCCACACACGCTTCGCGGATTTCTGGGACGCCGCCCTGATCGCCTGCTGGAAGGAAAACAACGACCCGCGGTCCGTAATCTCGTCCTACTGCTTCACGTACATCGACTGGTACGACGACGCCCCGGAATCCGAAGAGACGACAAAACGCTCGTACGCAGACAGGGTGATCCTCCTGGCCGCCGGAAAATTCATGCCTTATGCTGAAGTCTTCGGCCGAAGAGCCGCAACGAAATACGCGACGAAAAATATTGAAGGTTCCGTCACCAGCGGCCACTTCATGTTCGCACCGGCACAGATCGACCGCGAAGTCGCGTACGATCCGTACATGCTGCACGAGTCGGACGAATACCCATGGTCGGCCAGGGCCTGGACCTACGGCTGGCGATTCTACCATCCCCACGTCCAGTGCATCTTCCACCTGACACGCCGCCCCGGAAACCTGCACGACGTCGCGCGTCCCATCGCAAACCCGAAGACGCCCTGGGGCGGCTCCAAGCCCGCATCAGCCAGGATCCGGAACAAGGTCCTATTCGGCGTCATTGACGAGCCGGAGTACCTCGGGGCCTACGGCCCAGGCCCCGTCCATACAATAGGCGAATACCTGAACTACGCCGGCCTGGACCCGAAACGCCGAATGGTCCGAAAATTCGCGACAGAAGCCCGATACAACGACTTCCACACGACAGAGGACATGGAGCTCGTCCATGGCCAATGACGACCATTATAAGACACAGCCGCCCCGCACGCCGGGGCGGCTCTTTTTATATCAAACAAACCATGGACGGCCATCGACCATATCACAACATGAACTGCCCGCTGTTTTCACGGTGCTGCCCTACTTGGACGGTCATAGACCATATTCCAGGACCGGAAGCCCGATACCGTTTCAACCCAGCGTCATGGACGATCACCAACCATATTCCAGAACCTGAGGCCCGGAACGACGCCTCACGCTGATTTCTGGACGACCATCGACCATATTCCAGAACCTGAGGCCCGGAACGATAAACCACACTGGTTTATGGACGGTCATCGACCATATTCCAGGGCAAACGGCCAGAGGCAACGCCTCACACTTGGTTATGGACGGCCATCGACCATATTCCAGGGCCGGCGGACAGGAACGACGCCTCACGCTGATTTCTGGACGACCATCGACCATATTCCAGGGCCGGCGGCCCGGAACGACGCCTCACGCTGATTTCTGGACGACCATCGACCATATTCCAGGGCCGGCGGCCAGAAACGACGCCTCACGCTGATATATGGACGGCCATCGACCATATTCCAGAACCGGCGGCCAGAAACGACGCCTCACGCTGATATATGGACGGCCATCGACCATATTCCAGAGCCGGCGGCCAGGAACGACGCCTCACGCTGATATATGGACGGCCATCGACCATATTCCAGAAATACCGGCCCAAGGCCGCTTCAACACAGTTTCAACGGGCGGTCACCGACCATATTCCAACCCTGGTCCCCCAGGGCGGCCGCGGCCAATTTCCTGATCCGGCCGCCCAATCGGGCCGACAATGGACGGTCATGGACCATACACTCGCTCCGCGGACGCCGCCTCACGGCGCCGTCCCGCTGCGCGAGGCGGTTTTCGG
>CANQSU010000052.1 GCA_947626585.1 uncultured Oscillospiraceae bacterium | reverse complement strand
CGAGAGAGATCGCCGAAACGGCCGACGTGATGATCGTGATAGGCGGACGGCACAGCGCCAATACGGCGAAGCTGGCCCAGGTCGCCGGTGAGTGCTGTGACAGGGTGCTTCTCATAGAGAACGCCTCACAGCTGGACTTATCGGCGCTTGCGGGAGCGGCCCGGGTGGGCGTGACAGCCGGCGCCTCCACACCAGAGTGGATAATTAAGGAGGTCAACAGGACGATGAGTGACGAGATCAAGGCTGTGGAGACAGCCGAAGAAGAAACCAAGGCGGCGGAGACCGTCGAAGAAGCCGTTGAGGCTGCCCCCGAGGCCGCGGAGGCCGCGCCGGCGCCCACTGAGGAAGAGAAGGAAGCCACCGAGGCGCCCGAAGCGCCCAGGACATCCGAGGTTCCCGAGGCGGAGGCCTCTTTTGAAGAGCTGCTTGAGCGTTCCATCAAAACCTTACATACGGGGGAGAAGGTCAGGGGCGTTGTCGCCTCCATCACCCCGTCTGAGATTTCCGTGGATCTGGGGACCAAGCAGTCCGGATATATCCCCATCTCCGAGTTCACGGATGACGCCGGCGTGAATGTGAACGACATCGTCCATGTGGGCGACGAGATCGAGGCGTTCGTCATGCGCGTCAACGACGTGGACGGCGTTGTGATGCTCTCCAAGAAGCGTCTTGACAGCGTGAAGAACTGGGACAGCATCGTTGAGGCCCGCAGCTCCCGCGCCGTCGTTGAGGGCGTCGTGGTGGAGGAGAACAAGGGCGGCGTCGTGGTCAACTGCAAGGGCGTCCGCGTTTTTGTGCCCGCCTCCCAGTCCGGCCTTCCCAAGGAGGCTCCCATGTCCGAGCTTCTCAAGAAGCATGTCAGGCTCCGCATTACGGAGGTTAATCAGCCCCGCAAGCGCGTGGTGGGCTCCATCCGCGCCGTCGCCTATGAGGAGCGCAGGGCCAAGGCCGAGGCCACCTGGAACGAGATCGAGGTGGGCAAGCGCTATCACGGCGTCGTGAAGAGCCTCACCAGCTATGGCGCCTTCGTGGATATCGGCGGCGTGGACGGCATGGTCCACGTGTCCGAGCTTTCCTGGAAGCGTATCCATCAGCCCTCCGAGGTTCTCAAGGTCGGCGACGAGATCGACGTCTACGTCATCTCCTTCGACAAGGAGAACCGCAAGATCTCCCTGGGCTACAAGGACCCCAACGAGAACCCCTGGGTCAAATTCACCACGAATTACGCCGAGGGCTCCGTTGCCGAGGTGAGGATCGTCAAGCTCATGACCTTCGGCGCCTTTGCCGAGATCATCCCCGGCGTTGACGGCCTCATCCACATCTCCCAGATCGCCGACCGCCGCATCGGCAAGCCTGAGGACGTCCTTTCCGAGGGCGAGGTCGTGAAGGCCAGGATCACCAAGATCGACAACGAGAACAAGAAGGTCTCCCTGTCCATCCGCGCCCTCTCCGAGCCCGCCGCTCCCGCGTCCAGGCCCATGCCCGAGGCGCCCCGGCTTGACGACAGCGAGCCCGCCGTCGTCTACGACACCGATAATCCCCCCGCGCCCGAGGATCTTCCCCAGGAGTGATCATAATCCAAGGTGAATAAATCGAAGCGTCGGGTTCGGCGCGGCGATTTGTTCCGAGGTTCCCTATCTTAACGCAAGGGCTTGTTGGACGATTTTTCAACAAGCCCTTGAAATTATGTGTATTCCGGACAAACTCCGCATATGCTTTCATGAGGTGATAAGATGGGTGTCAAGCATATCGTCGCCAAGGTCTTTAAACGGGCCGTCACGTGGAATGAGCTTCCCTTCGGCACGGCCGTCGTGGCCGCCGCCGGGACCTCCTCGCGCATGGAGGGGGAGGACAAGATCTTTGCCGACCTGGACGGTCTTCCCGTCCTGGGCTGGTCCCTGAAGGAGCTTCAGGCCTGCCCCAATGTCCATGAGATCATCGTGGTCACGCGGGAGGAGTCCATCGTCCCCGCCGCCGATCTGTGCGCGGAGCTTGAGATCACCAAGGCGACCAGGATCCTCTGCGGCGGCGAGGACAGACTTGGATCCGTACTCATTGGTGTCAACGAGGCCTCCCGGAGCGCCGAGTACATAGCTGTACACGACGGCGCCCGCCCCTTTGTGACCCGGGAGATCGTCGTCGAGGCCTTTCGCGGCGCCTACAAGTTTACCGCCGCCGCCCCCGCTGTCCCGGTCAGCGACACCGTAAAGCTTTCCGAAAACAGTTTTGTCACCGAGACACCCGACAGGTCAAGGCTCTTCGCCGTCCAGACCCCCCAGGTGTTCCGGGCCGACGTCCTCAAAGCGGCTCTCGCCAACGCCAGGACAAGGAAGCTGGCCGTCACCGACGACTGCGGCGCGGTGGAGGCCATCGGCGTCCGGCCCTATCTCACAAAGGGCTCTCAGGAGAACATCAAGATCACAAGGCCCCTGGATCTGAAGCTCGCCCGGGCGATAGCGGAGGAGCGGTACGCGAAATGAGGATCGGCCACGGTTACGACGTCCACCGCCTCACGCCCGGCCGGCGCCTCGTCCTGTGCGGCGTGGAGATCCCCTGTGAGCTTGGCCTGGAGGGCCACTCCGACGCAGACGCCGCCATACACGCCCTGATGGACGCGCTTTTGGGCGCGGCGGGACTGGGGGATATCGGCAAGCTGTTCCCGGACACGGACGAGCGGTATTTGGGCATCAGCAGTTTGAAGCTTCTCGACGAGGTCATGGCGCTCCTTCGCGGGAAGGGCTTTCGCCTGGGAAACTGCGATATCACCATCGTGGCCCAGGCGCCGAGGCTGTCAAAATACACCGAGACCATGCGCCGGACCCTGGCCGGACATCTCCTCGCGTCCCCCGACCGGGTAAACGTCAAGGCCACCACCGAGGAGGGGCTTGGCGAGGTCAGCACAAAGGGGATCGCCGCCCACGCCGTGGCGCTCCTGGAGGAGCCGCCGCGGGTAAAAAACCTATAAACTTTCCCTGCCTCCCGGCATAGTATGTTGTGGCTGTACACCCAGCCACCATGCTTCCGGGAGGAGTTTTCTAACCATGGAAACAAGCTATTATCTCACCTGCCGCTCGCTGACCTACGCCCAGAAGGTGTCGAAGGCGCTCACGGCGGCAAGGCTTCGCAATATCCTCATACGCACGCCCCAGAACATGTCCCGGGAGGGGTGCGGCTACGCCGTCAGGGTGTCCTCCGCCGTCCTGTCCGACGCCCTGAACACCCTCGCCGTCTCTGGTCTCCCGCCCAAACGCGTCTACCGGGTGACACCGGCGGGAGCCTATGAGGAGGTGCCCTTTTGATCTACCTTGACGCCGCCGCGACCACCTTCCAAAAGCCGGCCTCCGTGGAAAGGGCCATGGTCTCCGCCCTGCGGACCTGCTCCAGCCCCGGCCGTGGCGGGCACAAATACGCTATGCGTGCCGCTGAAAAGCTCTACGAGTGCCGGGAGAGGGCGGCGCGGCTTTTTAATGTCCGGGATGTGGAGCGTGTGGCCGTCACCTTCAACGCCACTCACGGCCTCAACATCGCCATCCACAGCCTTGTCGGCCCCGGAGACCGGGTGGTGATCTCCGGCTATGAACACAACTCGGTCCTGCGCCCCTTGAATGCCCTGGGCGCCGACATCACCGTGGCAGACTGCCCGGTTTTCGACCGGGACGCCGCCCTGCGCGCCTTTGACCGGCTCATAGACGGGCAAACGCGCTGCGTCATCATCGATCACGTCTCCAACGTTTTCGGCTTCGTTCTCCCGGTCCGCGAGGTGTCGGACCTATGCCGGGAGCGGGGAGTGCCGTTGATCGTCGACGCCTCCCAATCGGCGGGGATCCTGAAGGTGGACGCCGAAGGGCTTGGCGCGGCCTTCATCGCCATGCCCGGCCACAAGGGCCTGTACGGCCCCCAGGGGACCGGGCTCCTCATCGCCTCCGACAGAGCCAGGCCCCTCCTCCACGGCGGGAGCGGCAGCGACTCCAGAAGCCCCCTGATGCCGCCCTATCTGCCCGACATGCTGGAGGCGGGCACCCACAATATGCCGGGGATCGCGGGGCTGTGCGCGGGCCTTGAGTTCGTGGAGAAAACGGGCGCCGACGCCATCGCCGCCCATGAGCGCGGCCTCGTGGGCCTTATGGCCTCGGAGCTTGCGAAAATACGGGGCGTCCACGTTTTCGCGGCGCCCGATCCCGCCTGCCAGGCCGGCGTGCTGTCCTTTGAGCTGGACGCCATGTCCTGCGAGGAGGTGGGGGAGAGGCTGGACAAGGCCGGCTTTGCCGTCAGGGCGGGACTCCACTGCTCGCCCCTGGCCCACAAGACCGTGGGTACGATCAACCGGGGCACGGTCCGGGCCAGCGTCTCCGCCTTCAACACAAGAGAGGAGATCGCCGCCTTCGCCGGTGCCGTCGAGCATATCGCGCGGGGACGGTGATCCCCGCGATATTTTTTTGATCGTAACAAATTCTTTATTGCCAAAACAGGGCCTTTGTATTATAATGATAATTTAGAAAAATGTGTTTCCGGCTTTTCCCGGCCAAATCATTCAGAAAGCGGTACCGGCTATGGAAAAATTGAACGAGGTTTTATATACGCTTAAAAACGTCATTTCCATCATCAGCTACTGGGATATCCTCGATATGGCCATTGTCGCCTTTCTGGTGTACAAGCTCATAACCTTCTTCTCCAAGACCAACTCCATGAACGTGGTCAAGGGCATCCTCATCCTGGTGGTCCTGATGCTCATCACCGCGGCGGCGGACCTGACCGTGGTCAAGTACCTTCTGGGCGGCGCCTTTGAGATGGGCCTCATCGTGATCATCGTCCTGTTCCAGCCGGAGATCCGCCGCATCCTGGAGCAGATGGGCGGCAGCGTCAAGGACATCTTCGGCCACCCGGTCAAGACCCAGACGCTGGAAAACGCCATTGACCAGACGGTCCTTGCCTGTTCGGACATGTCCAGGTCGCGTACCGGCGCGCTCATGGTGTTCGAGCGGAGTACGAATCTTGAGTCCTACATCAAGACAGGCACCATCGTGGACGCGTCCCCGGCGGCGGAGCTTCTGAAAAACCTGTTCTACGACAAGGCCCCCCTGCACGACGGCGCCGTCATCATCCGCGACGGGCGCGTCGCCAGCGCCGCCTGTATGCTCCCGCTGTCCGGCAACGCCAACATAAGCCGGGATCTGGGCATGCGCCACCGGGCCGGCATCGGGATGAGCGAGCGGTCCGACGCCGTCGTGTGCATCGTCTCCGAGGAGACCGGAGACATATCCGTGGCCATCGAGGGGATCCTCAAGCGCGGCCTGTCGCCCGACACCTTTGACCGTCTCCTGCGTTTGGAGCTTCTTCCCCAGACGGAAAAGAAGAAAAGCATCCTCGCGCGCGTGCGCGACAAGTTCAAAAAGGCAGGTGACGGTGTATGAAGGAAAAGAACAAGGAGCGCTCCAGAAAGCTCTTTTACATGGTCTTCTCCATCCTTGTCGCCATAGCCCTGTGGATCTATGTGGTCTACGTTGAAAACCGCACCTTTGATTCCCCCGTGGCCAAGAGCGGGATCCCGCTCGAATTCAGGGGGGAGGACCTCCTGCGCGACTCCAACCTCATCGTCTCCAATGTGAACGTGAATCAGATAACGGCCTATTTTAACGGCCGCGTCCAGGACACCACGACGCTGTCGGATATGGAGGTCCGCGCGGTGGTGGACCTGAGCGACGTGCTGTCCTCCGCCGTTCCCACCGGCACCCACGCGCTTGAGTACGAGCTGATCTACGACCCCGGCTTCAGCACCATTGAGGAGGCCAGCCGCTGGCCCGCCATGATTGAGGTGACCGTGGAGCGCCTGGTCACCGAGCGGATACAGCTCCAGCCCATCTACTCCGGCTCCATCG
Source organism: uncultured Oscillospiraceae bacterium (assembly GCA_947626585.1). GTDB lineage: Bacteria > Bacillota > Clostridia > Oscillospirales > Oscillospiraceae > RUG626. The sequence goes on along the minus strand of CANQSU010000052.1, from coordinate 12,024 downwards.
CGGAGGGGTATATGGCCGGTGAGCTGAGCCTCAACCGGGACATGGTGGAGGTCTCCGGCACCGAGGCCGCCATCGCCCGGATTGCCCGCGCCACCGTCACCCTCAACCGGGACAACCTGTCCAGGAGCGTGACCGAGGATGAGCCCATCGTGTTGTGGGACGAGGACGGCAACGTGATAGACATGGACGAGGCGGGCCTGACCTTCGCCGACGGCGTTGAGACAGTCAAGATCACCCAGATGATCCGTATGGTCAAAAATGTCCCTGTCAGGATCGATATCATCGAAAGCCAGACCGCCACGGACGCCAATATCCGTGTCGATTACTCCGTGCCCTCCGTCACCCTCTCCGGCGACCCGGAGATCCTCGGGGATATCAACGAGATCAACGTCGGCACGGTGAACCTCAAGAGCATCGTCACCTCCTTTGAGCAGGATTATCTGATCCGCATCCCCAACAACACCATCAACGAGAGCGGCGAGACCTCCGTGACCGTCACCATATCGGTGGAGAATGTGGGTACACGCCGTATCTCCGCCTCCAATATCAGCTGCCGCAACGCCGCCGAGACCGACAATGTTTCCACCATCACCCAGAGCCTTGATGTGACGCTCCGGGGCGACGAGGATCAGCTTGAACAGGTGACCGCCGAAAACATCCGCATCGTGGCGGATCTCTCCCAGGTCGCCGGCACCCGAGGGACCTTCCTCGTGACCGCCAGAGTGTATGTGGACGGCTTTGACAATGTGGAGGCCGTCGGAGAATACACCGTCACGGTCATGATCAACTGACAGGTCGAAAGACGATGTTCGGTTATGTACGTCCTCTGGCGCCCGAGCTGAAGGTCAGGGAATTTGAGCGCTTCCGTGCCTGCTACTGCGGGCTGTGCCATGAGCTTGGCCGGGAATACGGTCTGGCCGGCCGGTCCATACTCAATTATGACTTCGTCTTTCTCGCCATGCTCCTCTGGGGCGGCGGAGAGGACTGCGGCTACTGCCTCCGCCGGTGCCTTCCGGGCCTTTTCAGGAAAAAATGCGTCTGTGAGAGCGCCCCGCCCCTGTCCGAGGCCGCGGGCCGCAGCGTCATTCTCGCGTACTGGAAGGCCGTGGACAACCGGGAGGACAGCCGGGGGGTGAAACGGCTCCCCGCCTCGGTCGTCAGCCTCTTTTTAAGGCGCGCCTATAAAAAGGCCGCCTCCGCCCACCCCGGCTTTGACAGGAGCGTTCGTGAGCGCCTGTCCGCCCTTCATGCCATGGAGGCGGAAAACTGCCCGAGCCTCGACAGGCCTGCCGACCAGTTTGCCCTGCTGCTGGCCTCCGCGTCGGACGCGGCGGGGGAGGACTCCCGGCGAGCGCTGGAACAGCTTTTGTACCATGTGGGCCGCGTCATTTATATCGCCGACGCCTACGCCGATCTGAATGACGACCTGAAGGCGAGGCGCTACAACCCCGTCGCCGCCAGATACGGCCTCGCCTCAAAGGATTTCCCCGACGAGATAAAGGAGAGCGTCCGCGAAACGCTGATGTCCTCGGTCCGCCTGGCCGCCGCGGCCTTCGAGCTGCTGCCGAAGGGCCTCTGGACCCCGGTCACGGAAAACATCGTGTACCTGGGACTTCCCGATATGATAGACAATGTCCTTGCCGGAACCTACCGGCCGGCGGGGAAGAGACTTCCCAAACGCCCGGAGCTCGGGCAGAACGGAGAGTGAAAAATGCAGGATCCCTACAAGGTGCTTGGAATCAGCTCCAACGCCTCCGACGAGGAGGTCAAGAAGGCCTACCGGGAGCTGGCCAAGAAATATCACCCCGACAACTACGTGGACAACCCCCTGGCCGATCTGGCCCAGGAGAAAATGAAGGAGATCAACGAGGCCTACGACACCATCACCCGCGCCAGGAAAAACGGCGGCCATACGGGCGGCAGCTCCTCCGGCTACACGGGGGGCTCGGGCTGGTCCAACGCCTACTCCGGCTCCGGCGGCTCGGCCTATCAGCAGGCCGGGTCGACCTACGCCCAGATCCGCTCGGCCATCAACGCCGGTAATCTCCAGTACGCCGAGCAGCTGCTGGACGCCTGCCCCACCAGGGACGCGGAGTGGAATTTTCTCATGGGCTCCCTGTATTACCGCAGGGGCTGGCTTGACGATGCCAGAAGCTTTTTCCAGCGGGCCGTCGGCATGGACCCATCCAACGGGGAGTTCCGCCAGGCCCTCAGCATGGTAAGCGCCGCCAATTCGCCCTACCGCCAGACCGGCTACGGCCCCCCGGCACAGCAGGGCGGGTGCGACATGTGCGACATGTGTACCGCCATGATGTGCGCGAACATGATGTGCGGCGGATGCCGGTAAGCGGGCGGTGCCATGAGGAAAAAAATCTCGGCCCGCCGGGTGGCCTTTACCGCCGTATTCACCGCCCTGTCGGTGGCGTTCCTGTATATCGCTTATATCTTTCCCACGGGCCAGCTGGGCTTTCTGGGCCTTGCCAGCCTCGCGGGCATAGCCGCGGTGGTGGAGTACGGGACTCCGGGCGGCCTTTTCGTGTGGCTGGGCACATCGGTCTTGGGACTGCTGATCCTTCCCTCCAAATCGCTCGTATGGCTGTACGCCGTATTCTTCGGCCCCTATCCCGTTGTCAAGGCCCTCTCCGAAGGGCTGAGACGGGTCCTTGAGTGGTGCGTCAAGATGGCGTTTTTTGATCTGGCTCTGACGGTGGCGATCTTCATTCTCCGGTTCACCATGCTGAGCTTTGACACCATGCGCTTCGGAACGCTCATCCTCTACGTCCTGGGCAACGCCGTGTTCGTCGCTTTCGATATCGCGGTCTCCAGGGCCATCGCCGTCTATATGAAGCAGCTCCACCCCAAAATCCACAAGTGAGGTTTTCAGAATGATAAAAAGCATGACCGGCTACGGCTGCGCCAAGGGCGTCTCGGGGAAGCTTGGGATCACCGTGGAACTCCGGTCCGTCAACAACCGGTTCCTCGACTGCGGCGTAAAGCTCCCCCGGGTCTACACCTGCCTTGAGGATGCCGTCAAGGCCCGTGTCCAGCAGGCCATATCCCGAGGCAAGGTGGACGTTTTCATTACCATCGACGCCTCCGGGGCCGACGACGTGGTCATCGAGGTCAACGAGCCCGTGGCCGACGCGTACATGGCCGCCCTGAAGAAGCTCTCCGAAAAATACGGCGTCCCCAACGACGCCACCGCCGTGAGCCTTGCCCGGATGCAGGACGTGCTGACGGTGACCAGGGCCGAGACGGACGTCGATAAGCTGGGCGCCGATATCGACGCCATCCTTACCGAGGCGTTGAAGGACTTCAACGCCATGCGCTCCCGGGAGGGCGAGAAGCTTCGTAACGACATCTCCGCCCGCGCCGACGAGATCGAGCGGCTCGTGGGCCTCGCCGAGGAGCGTTCGCCCCAGACCGTGGCGGAGTACCGCCAGCGCCTTGAGGCGCGCCTGCGGGAGGTTTTGGAGAACAACGCCGTGGACGAGGCGCGCATCGTCGCCGAGGCCGCCATCTTCGCGGATAAGACCGCCGTGGCCGAGGAGACCGTAAGGCTCAGGAGCCACCTCTCCCAGCTGCGGGACATGCTCAAGAGCGACCAGCCTGTGGGCAGGAAGCTGGACTTCCTGATCCAGGAGTTCAACCGCGAGGCCAACACCATCGGCTCCAAGGGCAACGATGTCCGGATGGCCCGCATTGTGGTGGATCTGAAATCCGAGATCGAGAAGATCCGTGAGCAGATCCAGAATGTGGAGTAAGAGAAGATGAGATTGGTCAATATCGGTTTTGGCAACATGGTGTCGGTAAGCCGCATGATCGCCGTAGTCAGCCCCGACTCCGCGCCCATCAAGAGGATCATATCCGACGCCCGGGACCGGGGCATGCTCATCGACGCCACCTACGGCCGCCGGACCCGCGCCGTCATCATCTGCGACAGCGGCCACACCGTCCTTTCTGCCCTCCAGCCGGAGACTGTCTCCGGCCGCATGACCGGAAAGCCGGACAGGAACGACCTTGACGACGAGGAGGAGCTTGAGGATGAGTAAGCGCGGCAGAGTGTTCATCGTCTCCGGGCCGTCCGGCTGCGGGAAAAGCACTGTTCTCGGCGAGGTTTTCCGGCACTATAAAAACTACCACTTTTCCGTCTCCGCCACCACCCGCGCCCCGCGCCCCGGCGAGAGGGACGGCGTGGAGTATTTCTTCATTTCCGAGGAGAAGTTTGACGACATGGTGGAAAAGGGCCAGTTCCTTGAACACGCCCGCTACGCCAAATGCTCCTACGGCACCCCGAGAGGCCCGGTGGAGGAGAAGCTCTCCCAGGGCGTGGACGTGTTCATGGATATCGAGGTCCAGGGCGCCCGCCAGGTCAAGGCCGCCATGCCCGAGGCCGTTTCGATCTTTATCGCGCCCCCGGGCCTTGAGGAGCTTGAGCGCCGCCTCCGTGGCCGCGCCACCGACAGCGAGGAGAAGATTCGCCTCCGCCTGGAGACGGCGAGGACCGAGCTTGCCGAGGCTCCCCGTTACGACCATCTTGTGGTCAACGACGACTGCAAAAGAGCCGCCGGGGAAATACTTGATATCATAAACAACGCGTAAATCAGCGCTTTTGATTTGCTTGATTTGAAAGGAAGTATTTTATCATGATGCTCTATCCCACCATGCCCGAGCTTTTATCCCACACGGACAACAGCCGCTACCTTCTCGTCAACCTCATCGCCCAGCGCGCCCGCGCCATAGCGGTGGACGCCGAGACCCACGGGGTGATCCTGGATGACAAGCCCGTATCCATGGCCATCAACGAGATCGCCGACGGCAAGATAACCGCCACCGTCTGAACCGGAACCGGGAGGCCGAAGGATGGCAGCTGTCATCGCGAAAATAGCCGTCTCCGCGGCCGTATATTCCATCGACCGGCCCTACTCCTACCTGGTGCCCCAACGGCTTGAGGGCAAGGCCGTCCCGGGCGTCCGGGTAACGGTGCCCTTCGGGAAGGGAAACCGCCGGAGCGAGGGGATCGTCCTGTCCCTCCAGGGCGAGTCGGAACGCGACAAGCTCAAGCAGGTGGAGGAGGTGCTGGACCCGGAGCCGGTCTTTACCCCGGAGCAGATCAGGCTGGCCCTGTGGATGCGCGAGCGCTTCTTCTGCACCTTCTACGAGGCCGCCAGGGCCATGCTCCCCGCCGGGATGTGGTTCACCTCGGGCGAGCGGAGAGTGGGGGACAAGCAGCAGAAGTTTGCCCGCCTTGCCATCGACTCCGAGGACGCCGCGGAGCTTGCCCGCCGCAAGCACCTGTCCGCGCCGAGACAGGAGGACATTCTGAATTTCCTCTCCGCCGTCGGCGAGGCCGCCGTCGCCGACATCCTGGAGTTCACCCACGCCGCCTCCACGTCCCTCACCGCCCTGGAAAAGCAGGGCGCCGTGGAGACCTTCTTCCGGGAGGTTTACCGCCGCCCGGTGAGGGCAGGCCTCGAGGAGGCCGAACCCATTACGCTCACCGGGGAGCAGACCCGCGCCTTCGAGGGCCTTTTGAAGCTGATGGACGCGGGAAAGGCCGCCGCCGCGCTCCTCTACGGGGTCACGGGGAGCGGCAAGACCAGCGTCTATATCCGTCTTGTCCAGGAGGCCCTGAAGCGCGGCAAAACCGCCCTCATCATGGTGCCCGAGATCGCCCTGACCCCGCAGCTGGTGGAGATCTTCTCAAGCCATTTCGGCGACGGCATCGCCGTTCTCCACTCCTCCCTGACCCTGGGGGAGCGGTACGACGAGTGGAAGCGGATAAAAAGGGGACAGGTCAACGTTGTCATAGGCACCCGTTCCGCCGTGTTCGCGCCCCTTGAGGACCTGGGCCTCGTCGTCATCGACGAGGAGCAGGAACACACCTACAAATCCGAAAATTCCCCCCGCTACCACGCCAGGGATGTGGCCAAATTCAGATGCGTCCGCGACAACGCCCTTCTGCTTCTGGGCTCGGCCACACCCTCGGTGGAATCCATGTACGCCGCCAAAGCGGGGCGCTACAGCCTTTTCACCCTGGAAAACCGCTATAACGCTCAGCCCCTTCCCCGGGTCCTGATCGCGGACATGCGTCAGGAGCTGCGCAACGGCAACGGCGGCGCGGTCAGCTCCCTTCTCTATGAGGAGCTTGCCCGCAACATCGAAAACGGCGAGCAGAGCATCCTCTTTCTGAACCGCCGGGGCGCGTCGAGTTTGGTCATGTGCGGCGAGTGCGGGTACACCTTTGAGTGTAAGAACTGTTCCGTCTCCATGACCTATCACTCCGTGGGCCAGAGCCTCAAGTGCCACTACTGCGGCTGGTCCGAGCCGGTGCCCGGGCAATGCCCCGAGTGCGGCGGCAAGCTCAAATTTGTGGGCGTGGGTACCCAGAAGCTGGAGGAGGAGCTGGGCGAGCTTTTTCCCGGCGTTGGGATCATCCGCATGGACACCGACACCGTCATGAGGGCCGGCTCCCACCAGAAGCTTCTGAGCAAATTCAAAAACCAGCACGTCCCCATACTCCTGGGCACCCAGATGGTGACCAAGGGCCTCGACTTCCCGGACGTCACCCTGGCCGCCGTCATATCCGCCGATCAGTCCCTGTACGCCGGCGATTTCCGCGCCCACGAGCGCACCTTCTCCCTGATCTGCCAGGTGGTGGGCCGCTCGGGCAGAGGAGACAAGCGGGGGAGGGCCGTCCTGCAGACGCTGACCCCGGAAAACTTCGTTCTGAAGCTGGCCGCCAGCCAGGACTACATGGGCTTTTACGAGCAGGAGATCGCCGTCCGCGCCCTGCAGGAGGTCCCGCCCATCCGGGACCAGATGACCGTCACCGTGACGGGCCTTGACGAGGGCATGGTCCTCCGGGGCTGCGTCTACCTGGGCCGGCGCCTTCGGTCGGCCGCCGGAAAGGACAGGCTCACCGTCCTTGGCCCCGCCCCGGCGGGGGTCACAAAGGTCAACAACCGTTTCCGCTACAAGCTTACCTTGCAGCTGGAGAACGACCGGCGGACGCGCGATCTGGTGAGCGGCATACTCCGTGAATTTTCCGCGGACAGCGAGTGGCGCAAGCTCACCGCTTTTGCCGACGCCGACCCGCTGGACTGATACAATAACCAAGGAGATCATCACATTATGGCAATGAGAAACATACGCGAGGAGGGCGACTCCATCCTTCTGAAGCGCAGCCGCCCCGTAACGGATTTCAACAGGCGGCTCCACACCCTGCTGGACGACATGCGCGAGACTCTGCTGGCCGCCGACGGCGTAGGTCTGGCCGCCCCCCAGGTGGGGGTCCTCCGCCGCGCCGTCATCGTTATGGACACCAATAAGGAGGACCTGACGCCCGCCGAGCAGATCATCGAGCTTGTCAACCCCGAGATCGTCAGCTCCGACGGCGAGCAGACCGGGCAGGAGGGCTGCCTGTCCGTGCCGGGGGTATACGGCATCGTCACCCGCCCCGAGCATGTGACGGTGAAGGCCCAGGACCGCTATGGAAAGGAGTTCACCGTGGAGGGGACGGGACTTACCGCCCGGTGCTTCTGCCACGAGATCGACCATCTGGACGGCCATCTCTTTACCGAGATCGCCGAGCGTATCCTGACGCCGGAAGAGCTGGACGAGATGAACGGGGAGCGGGAATGAGAGTTTTCTTCATGGGCACTCCGGACTTCGCCGCCTGTTCGCTCAGGGGCCTCCTGGGCGCGGGCTTTGAGGTAACGGGCGTCTTTACCCAGCCGGACAAGCCCGTTGGCCGGAAACAGCGCCTGACGCCCCCGCCGGTAAAGACCCTGGCCGCGGAACACGGCGTCCCCGTCTATCAGCCGGTGAAGCTGAGGGACGGCAGGGCGGCGGAGCTTATAAGGTCCCTCAGGCCCGATGTGATCGCCGTCGTCGCCTACGGCAGGATTTTGCCAAAGGAAATTTTGGATATCCCGCCCCTCGGGTGCGTGAACATCCACGGCTCCCTGCTCCCCAGGTACCGGGGCGCCGCGCCCATCCAGTGGGCCGTCATCAACGGCGATGCCGAGACCGGCGTCACGGCCCAGTACATGGCCGAGGCCATGGACGCGGGGGATATCATCGCCGCGAGAAGGACCGCCATTCTCCCCGGCGAGACGGCGGGGGAGCTTTTTGAACGCCTTGCCCCCCTGGGGGCGGAGCTTCTCTGTGACGTTCTCAGGCAAATCGGGAACGGCACCGCCGGGAGAACGCCGCAGGTTGAGGCGGAGGCCACCTACGCCCCGCCGCTGACAAAGGAGACGGCGGCGCTGGATTTTGGACTTCCGGGCCGTCTCATCCTCAGCCGGATCCACGGCCTTGATCCCTGGCCCGTGGCCACGGCGGAGATTGCCGGGGTGAGATTCAAGATCTATAAGGCGGACTTTTCGGAAAAGCGCGCGTCCGCCGCGCCGGGGACTCTTCTCTCCGCCGGAAAGCGGGGCATAGAGGTGGCGGTTTCCGACGGGAGCATAACGATCACCGAGCTGCAGGCCCCCGGCGGGAAGCGCATGGCGGCCTCCGACTATCTGAGGGGGCATCCCCTATGCCTGTGAACGCCCGCAAGGCCGCCTATCTGGCCCTGACGGCCTTCCGCAAACGCGGGGCAAGGCCGGACATGGTTCTGGACCGCGACGCGCCCACGGACGCCCGCGAGAGGGCGCTGGCGCAAAATATCGTCAGAGGAGTCCTGCAAAATTCCCTGCTCCTGGACTACGCCGTCGAAAAATATTCCGGGCGAGATATGGACCTTGTTCAGCCGGAGGTCCGCGATATCCTCCGCCTGTCGGCCTATCAGCTTCTGCTCCTTGACCGGATCCCGCCCCACGCCGCCGTCAGCGAGGGCGTGGAGCTTGCCAGGGCGTTCGCCCCCAGGGCGGCGGGCCTTGTAAACGCGGTACTCAGACGTGTCTCGGAACACGCGGGCACGCCGTCGGATATCGACGCCGGAAGCCGGGAAGAAAACCTTTCGATTCGCTACAGCCACCCCTTGTGGCTTGTGCGGGAGCTGACGGCGCTTTACGGCGATGAGACCTGTGAAATGGTCCTCCGGGCCGGCAACGGGCCCGCGCCCATCACCGCCCAGGTCAACACCCTGAAATGCTCGGCGGGGGAGCTGAGGGAAAGCCTTGAAGGCCACGGCGTCACCGTCACCGGCTGTCCCTATTTCACCGACGCGCTTTACCTATCCGGCACCGGGGCGCTGGACGGGCTCGAGGAGTTCCAAAAGGGCCTTTTCTACGTCCAGGACGCGGCGGCTAGGTTCGCCGTATCCGTCTCCGGCGTCAGGGCGGGGGACACGGTCCTGGACATGTGCGCCGCGCCGGGAGGAAAGTCCTTTGCCGCGGCCATCCAAATGGAAAATCAGGGCAAAATTCTTGCCTTTGACATACACGAAAAGAAGGCCGGGCTCATCTCGAAGGGGGCCGCGCGGCTGGGAATCGATATCATCGACGCCCGCGCCGGCGACGCCCGGAGGTTTGTGCCGGAGCTTTCGGAGAGCGCCGACGCGGTCCTGTGCGACGTGCCCTGCTCGGGTATCGGCGTCATACGCAAGAAGCCGGAAATACGATACAAGGACCCGGCGGAGATTGAAAGACTTCCCGCGATCCAGCTGGATATCCTGAAAAACGCGTCCCGGTACGTAAAACCCGGCGGACGGCTGGTATATTCCACCTGTACGATCCTCAGGCGCGAGAACGGGGACGTTATAAAAAGCTTTTTAACAGGTTCTCCGGGTTATGAGCCCGAAGAAATTTCACTGCCGAAGCCCTTCGAGACCAGGGCGGATGGAACGGTAATACTGCCCGGCCAGGGCGGCACGGATGGTTTTTTTATATGTGTTCTGCGGAAAAAGTGACAGAAAATTCAGACAGGCCCGATATAAAATCAATGCTGCCGGCACAGCTCGCCGCGGCGCTGAAGGACCTGGGAGAACCGGCCTACCGGGCAAAGCAGGTCTTTAAGTGGCTTTCCGCCCCGGTGGGCGGCTTCGATGAGATGACGAACCTCCCCAGGGCATTGCGGGAGAAGCTGAAGGAGAGCTTCACGCTGTACGCGCCCACGGTGGAGCAAAAGCGGGTCTCCGCCCTGGACGGGACGGTGAAATACCTGTGGCGGCTCCGGGACGGCGGTCACGTGGAGAGTGTGGTCATGCGCTACGAATACGGCAACACCGTGTGCGTCTCCTCCGAGGTGGGCTGTCCCATGGGCTGCGCCTTCTGCGCCTCCACCATCGGCGGGAAGGTCCGGAACCTGGCCGCGTCGGAGATCCTGGACCAGGTGATATACTCCCAGGCCGACTCGGGACTTAAGATCTCCAACATCGTCCTCATGGGGATCGGGGAGCCGCTGGACAATTTTGACAACGTGGTCAGGTTCCTGCGTCTTGTCAACGACCCGGACGGAATGAACATCGGGATGCGCCACATATCCCTTTCCACCTGCGGGATCGTTGAAAAGATTGACAAACTGGCCCGGCTTGGGTTACAATTGACCTTATCGGTATCCCTCCACGCGCCGGACGACGAGACCCGGTCGAAGATCATGCCGGTGAACAGGGCCTGCGGCGTGGATCCGCTCCTTTCGGCCTGTGGGCGCTACTTTGAGCGAACGGGCAGAAGGATATCCTTTGAGTACGCCATGATCCGGGACGTGAACGACACGCCCCGGCACGCCAGGCTCCTGGCGGAGAAGCTGGCCGGTACCGGCGCGCATGTCAACCTGATCCCGCTCAACGAGGTGCCCGAGAGCGGGCTCCGCCCCAGCACCCCGGAGGCGATGAGGAGCTTTATCGGGATCCTTGAGAGGAACAACATAAACGTCACCGTCCGGCGCAGGCTTGGGCCGGACATCGAGGCGAGCTGCGGACAGCTCCGCCGGGAAAGAGAGAAGAAATGAGGTGAGCCTATGGATTCCTGCGCCATTACGGACAGGGGCTGTGTGAGAAAGGGAAACCAGGACGCCTGCCTTGTCCAACAGGACGAGGGGCGTGACGCCGTCCTGCTGCTTGTATGCGACGGAATGGGCGGGCATAACGCCGGAAACGTGGCAAGCTCTCTGGCCGCCACCGTCTTTGCCGGCGAGGTTGGAGAGGGTCTCGCCAACGCCAGTGTGACAGGCGCCGTGTGCGGCCTTTTGAAGGGCGCCCTGCGCACCGCCAACAAGGCTGTTTTTGATTTGGGAGAGGCCGAGTCCAGCTGCCGCGGCATGGGCACGACGATGGTGGCCGCCGTGGTGATCGGCATGGACGCCACGGTGATGAACGTGGGCGACAGCAGGGCGTATCACCTGAGCGGCGATGCGCTATGTCAGGTCACCCGCGACCACTCGGTGGTGGAGGATATGATAGAGCGGGGGGAGATCACCAGGGAGCAGTCCCGGAACCACCCCAGGAAGAATCTGATCACAAGGGCGGTGGGCACGTCCAGAAATGTGGACGCGGACTTCTTCTCCCTGACGCTCCGGGAGGGCGACAGGCTCCTTTTATGTTCCGACGGCCTGAGCAACGTGATAACCGACGAGGAGATCTCCGAGGCCCTGAGATTCACCCAGGACGCGGACACCGCCTGCAGGCTCCTTATGGAGATGGCGCTGGACCGGGGCGCCCCGGACAACGTCACCGTGGTGGTGCTGAGGGTATGAAAACGCCCCCTGTTTCCCCCATAACGCGCATGTGATGTATGTGAGGTAAGTATTATGGATGATATGTATATCGGAAAAGCCCTGGACGGCAGGTATGAGATCCTGGAGAAGATAGGCTCCGGCGGGATGGCCGTGGTCTACAGGGCTCTGGACCACCGGCTCAACCGGTTCGTGGCCATCAAGATCCTGAAGGCCGACCTGGCCCAGGACCCGGATCTCAGACGCCGCTTCCACGCCGAGAGTCAGGCTGTGGCCATGCTGTCGCACCCGAATATCGTCTCCGTCTACGACGTCAACTACTCCGACGGGGTGGACTATATCGTCATGGAGCTGATCGAGGGCATCACCCTGAAGCAGTACATAAACCGCAAGGGGATCCTC
>CANQSU010000051.1 GCA_947626585.1 uncultured Oscillospiraceae bacterium | reverse complement strand
TTGGCGATGAGGTCGATGTCATTGACGTTATGCTCGGCCAGAAGCGCCTTGATGTCCCGGATGTTCTGGGCCTCGGAGACGAAGGAGCAGGCGATGAAGTCCACGTCGTTGGCCACGCCGAAAAGAATGTCCGCCTTGTCCTGTTCGCTGAGATAGACCTGCTTCAGGACCTTGCCGGGGAAGGCCATGGACTTGCGGTCGGAGAGGACGCCGCCCTCCACGACCTCGGTGACGACCTCCGTTTCCGTTGTGCCGGTGACCTTGAAGGTCATGAGTCCGTTGTTCAAAAGAATGATGTCGCCGGGGCTCATCTCCTGGGGAAGGCCCGCGTAGCTGACGGAGACACGCTCCTGATTGCCCACGATCTCCTCGGTGGTGAAGGTGAAGGTGTCGCCTTCATTGAGGGTCACCTTGCCGTTTTCAAAGGTGCGGATGCGGTACTCCGGGCCCTTGGTGTCCAGAAGAATGGCAATGGGGAGGTTGAGCTTCTCGCGGACCTTCTTGATGAGGTCGATGGTGACCTGGTGGCTTTCGTGGGTGCCGTGGGAGAAGTTGAGGCGCGCCACGTTCATGCCGGCCAGACACATTTTTGTGAGCGTCTCCTCATTGGCGCAGGCGGGACCGATGGTGCAGACGATCTTTGTTTTTCTCATGGGCGGTGTACTCCCTTCATTTAAATGATTGATACTCCTATTTTAGTAGCATTTTACATAAACGTCAAGGGAAATTTCACCGATGGATTGGCGAAATCATAAAAGTCGTCCGAAATACCGATTGGCAAGGAACAGGGGCCGTGAAAAGCGGAGCCTGGAATGGCTTCTTTTCGCGGTCCCTGTCGACGTTGGCTTTAATACACGGTTTTGGCGATTATATTCCGAAGCTCCTCCACATGGCGCAGGCTCACAGAGGGCAGCTCGGCCAGGGGCGGCAGGGGGAGGCGGGAGCGGGCCAGCTCGCGCCGCGCCTGGTCGCCCAGGGTCCGCAGCAGGTAGGGCGCGCTGGGGTGGGCGGCGGGGACGGGGTGAGTGTCGCCGGTCATGATCAGATGGTCGGCCTGGAGCTTCCGCTCCAGCTCCCGCTCATCGGCGGCCATGCGCTTCAATGTCCGCTCGTGGGGAGTGCCCCGAAGCTTGAGAGCCAGAAGCCCGTACATCTGAGCGTTGAATACGGCCTCGTCGATAAGCCGGCACAGAGTCTCCGCCCCGCCGGACACGTCGGGTCCCGGCGCGTCCGCCCGCGTGACCCGCTCATAGACGGCGTTCAGGGCCTTTATATCCCCCTTTGCCGGAAGCTTTGTTGTCTCCATTTCTCACATTCCTTTTGGCGGTATTCCGCAAGCCAGTATATGCGGAGGACCCGGCTGAGGACAAAATGCGGGCCGCCTCTTTCGGGGCGGCCCGGTCGGTTTGGTGCATTTATGCGTGGAAAACAACCCCCGGTTGAACCGGGGGTTATGATTTATGTTTTCTTCAGATCAGGTTCTCCCTTGACCGGGTTTTGATCTCCTCCAGAAGCTTGGCGGAAAAGTCGTCAAAGCTCATGGAGCCCTTGTCGCCGTCCAGGGTGCGGACGGCCACCGCGCCGGTCTCCGCCTCCTTGTCCCCGGCCACCAGCAGGTAGGGGATCTTCTGTCCGCGGGCTTCCACGATCTTCTTGCCCAGCTTCTCGTTGCGCAGATCGGCCTCTGCCCGGATTCCCATGGCGTCGAGCTTTGCCACAAGCTCGTTGGCGTAGCTGTCCGTGCGGTCGGTGATGGTCAGGACGCGGACCTGCACCGGGGCCAGCCAGGTGGGGAAGGCGCCGGCGAAATGCTCGGTGATGACGCCGATGAACCGCTCGAAGGATCCCAGGACCACCCGGTGGATCATGACGGGGCGGTGCTTCTGCCCATCCTCGCCGGTGTACTCCAGCTCAAAGCGCTCGGGCAGCTGGCTGTCCAGCTGGATGGTGCCGCACTGCCAGGTCCGGCCCAGGGAATCGGCCAGATGGAAGTCCAGCTTGGGGCCGTAGAAGGCGCCGTCGCCCTCGTTGATGGTGTAGCTCTTGCCCGTGGCGGTGATGGCGGCCTTCAGGATGTCCTGGTTGCGCTCCCACTCCTCCACGGTGCCGATGTGGTCCTCCGGCATGGTGGAAAGCTCGATCTCATAGGTGAGGCCGAATACAGAGTAGACCTCGTCAAAGAGCCGCACGGTCTCCTGAATCACGTCCTGCATCTGCTCCCTGGTCATAAAAACATGGGCGTCGTCCTGGGTGAAGCAGCGTACACGGAAAAGACCGTGGAGAGCGCCGGACAGCTCGTGGCGGTGGACTAGGCCCAGCTCGCCGACCCTCAGGGGCAGGTCACGGTAGGAGTGGGGCTCGGATTTGTAGACCAGCATCCCGCCGGGGCAGTTCATGGGCTTGATGGCGTAGTCCTCGTCGTCGATGACGGTGGTGTACATGTTCTGCTTGTAGTGATCCCAGTGGCCGGACCGCTCCCAGAGCTTCCGGTTGAGGATGATGGGGGTGGAGATCTCCACATAGCCGTACTTCTTGTGGACCTCCCGCCAATACTCCAAAAGGGTGTTGCGCAGCACCATGCCCTTCGGCAGAAAGAAGGGGAAGCCGGGGCCTTCGTCCCGGAGCATGAAGAGGCCCAGCTCTTTACCAAGCTTCCGATGGTCGCGCTTTTTGGCCTCCTCGATGCGGGTCAGGTACGCGTCCAGCTCCTCCTTTTTGGGGTAGGCCACGCCGTAGATGCGCTGGAGCGTCTCGCGGTTGGAGTCGCCCCGCCAGTAGGCGGCGTTGCAGGCGGTGAGCTTCAGGGCGTTCCCCTTGACCCGGCCGGTGGAATCCAGGTGCGGGCCGGCGCAGAGATCGGTGAACTCGCCCTGCTTATAAAAGCTGATGACCGCGTCGGCGGGCAGGTCGTTGATCAGCTCCACCTTGAAGGGCTCGTCGGCCATGAGCTTCAACGCCTCCTCACGGGGCAGCTCAAAGCGCTCGATCTTTAATTTCTCCTTGCAGATCTTGCGCATCTCCGCCTCGATCTCGGACAGATGCTCCGGCGTGAAGGCGAAGGGGGCGTACAGGTCGTAGTACCAGCCCACGTCAATGGCGGGGCCGATGGCCAGCTTTACCTCGGGCCACAGGCGCTTCACGGCCTGGGCCATGATGTGGGAGCAGGAGTGCCAGTAGGTGTGCCGGTACTCGAGGTTTTCAAAGGTGTACAGATTTTCTTCGGACATGTTTTTCGCTCCTTTTCGATATTTGGGGCAAATAAAAATTCACCCCTGAATGCTCAGGGGTGAAGTAAAGATACTCCACGGTTCCACCCTGCTTACGGATAGTATGTCCCATCCGTCGCTTTGCGCCGGCTGTAACGGGCCTGCCCGTCCCGGTCCTCCCGGGCGGCTCGGGAGCGGTCTCCCCGGTCCCCCCACAGGGCGCTTCCACCGTGCGCGCCCCTCTCTGAGTGGTTTAAGAGCGGTTCGTTCTCCGTCAACGTCGATTTGCATAAAGTGTATCACCGTTTTCTCCCCTTGTCAAGCGGTGTTTTACACCTTCGGAGGCAAATAATAATTTTTTACTATTTAATAGCACATTTCTTGTAATCGCGTCGGAAACGTGGTATATTTACATGATATATTTTTGGCACGATAAATCAGAAAAAAGAGAAAGGTCGGGCGGGTCATGGGAAAGACGTTCCTTTACATACTGGTGGCGTATCTCTCCGGCAGTGTCCTCTACGCCAACGTGTTCGGCGAGCTTTTCGGGGTCCGGGACAAATACGCCGAAAAGCCGGATAAAAACCCGGGCGTGGCCAACGCCTACTCCTGCGGAGGCTTCTGGTGCGGGACGCTGACGCTGATATTTGACTTCGCCAAGGCCGCGGTGCCGGTCTATCTCTTCACCCACACCGCCGGCGTTGAGAGCTGGGGCCTTCCGCTGATGCTGGCGGCCCCCGTCGCGGGCCACATCCTTCCGATTTTTTACGGCTTCCACGGCGGCAAGGGCATCGCCGCCACCTTCGGCTCCCTGGCGGGGCTTTTCCCGTACATACTGCCGCTTCTGCTTTTCGCGGCGTCCTTCATATTCCTGTCCGTCGTCGTCAAGGTCTCGCCCCACTATTACCGCACCATCGCCGCGTATCTGATGGCCGTGGGGCTGATGCTGATCCGCCGCGTACCCGCCGGCGTACTTATGGGATTTTTGATCGTCACGGCGCTGGTCTGCGGGCGGATGGCGCTGAGCCGGGAGGAGAAGGCCAAATTTGAGGTGAAGCTTCTATGGATGCGCTGATACTCTCCTGCGGCACCGGCGGAGGCCATAACTCGGCGGGAAAAGCGGTGGAGCAGGCGCTTCGTCTGAGGGGCCACAACGTCACGTTTCTGGACCCCTATACCCTCCACGGCCCCCGCACGGCCGAGGCGGTGAACAACGCCTACATCTCCATGGCGCAGCGCGCGCCCTACGCCTTCGGGGCGGTCTACGCCCTGGGCGGCGCCGTGCGGAGCTTGCCCTGCAAATCCCCGGTCTACCATGTCAACCGGGGCATGGCGCGGATCCTGGAGGCCTACCTGTCGGAGCATCCCTGCGACGCCATCGTGATGCCGCACCTGTTCCCGGCGGAGATCGTCACCGCCATGAAGAGGAAGGGACTTCACGTGCCCAGGACCTTTTTCGTCGCCACCGACTACACCTGCATCCCCTTCACCGAGGAGACGGACTGCGACTTCTATATCATCCCTTCCCCTACGCTGACGGAGGAATTCGTCGGCCGGGGCATACCACGTGAGAAGCTGGCACCCCTGGGCATCCCGGTGAACCGGGAGTTCACCGTCGCGGACAAGGCGTCGGCCAGGGCGCGGTTAGGGCTGGCCCCGGAGGAAAAATATATTCTGGCGGCCGGCGGGAGCATCGGCGCGGGGAGCCTGAGATCCGCCGTGGAGACTCTGCTCAAGTGCGCCGGGGACGCCCGGATCACCGTCGTTTGCGGCAACAACAAGGCGCTCTATGAAAAGCTCCGACGCGACCGGGGCGAAAGGTGCCGGGTCCTGAGCATCACCGACAGAATGGCGGACCATATGGCCGCCTGCGATATTTTTGTATCAAAGCCCGGCGGGCTTTCCTCCACCGAGGCGGCAAATCTGGGTACCGCCCTCATACACCTGACGCCTATTCCCGGCTGTGAGACCCGGAACATGGACTTCTTCGCGAAAAACGGCATGTGTCTGCCCGTGACCGCCCCCAGGCGCGAACTCGCGGAGGCCGTAGAGAGACTGTCGGACGCGTCGGAGCGTGCCGGCATGATTCGAAATCAGCGCGCCCGTATCCCCCAGAACGCGGCGGATAAAATTGCCGCGCTCCTGGAATCATCGCTTGTATAATTTCCCTGTATAATCCCCATAACGGCGAAAAAAGCCGCGCGGGACTGACGGTCAGGGACCCCGTTCCGCTCCTTCGCCGCGCCAGGTCCTCCTGATCCGCCGTACGGCGTCCTGCGCCCGCTTCGCGGACTCGTCGGTGCCGGAACCGTCATAGCGGGCGGCGATGTAGATCGCCCTGAGTTCACGCGCGGCGTCCCGGTCGGAGAGGCCGGCGCTTTTTTGCTCCACGCGGAGACTCGTGTCGCCGGGGCGAAGGCGGATGCCCCTCTGCCCGCAAAGCCGCAGAAACCGCCGGTATTCCAGACGGACACGCTCCACCGGCGCGCGGGCCCTGCTTCTGGGCGGCGGCCCCTCCGCCTCGGGAAGGGGGGCCCGCTCGATCTTGCTCTCGCCGCTTTCCGCGAGCGCCGTGCCCCGCGCAAGCAGCATTTTCAAAAGCTTATAGGTCAGAAAGGCCAACGCTGCCGCGCCCGCCACGATCAACAGCACACGGAGAAGCCGCGCGCCCTCCCCCGCCTCCGCCGCCGCACCGGGATCAAGGACCTCGGACGGAAACCCCTGGCTTTCTGAAAGCTCCGGCATCTCAAGGTCCGTGTCCCGGAGGATGAACGAGAGCAGAAGCCCCACGACCCGCGCGAGCTGTCCGAAAAGCCATATGGCGATCCGGAGAATGGGGAGAACGAGAAAGGTGAACACCAGCCCCGCCAGATAGAAAAATCCGTCCAGCACCGGCCGGGAGCCCAGGACGGCGGACAGCGCCAGCAGAAGGCCAAAGACGGCCAGATCCGCCAGCTGCCGGCGGCCCTGGCTGTACACGTCCCTGTCGTGGCGCAGGGCGCGGGTCAACAGGATGAGCGAGATCGTCGTTACGGTCGCGCCGGGGACCACCGCCTCACGCAGAAGCGCCTGCCCATTCCTGATGATGGGGCCGAAGGGCAGCCACAGGAGCAGGACCATCAGCGCGGCCTTCCAGAACCTTGAGAACAGCTCCGCCTCGTGGTCCCAGGTGGGCTCGTATTCCTCGGAGCGCAGGAGCTTCAGGGAATGGATAAGATACGCCAGCAGAGCCAGACGCTCGGCGAGCCCCTCCGCCGCGAACAGGATGTATGCCGCCGGGAGAACGAGCGGCGCGAAGCGGAGTTTTTTCCCCCGCGCAAGATAGCCCGCCGTCAGGGCAAGACATTGGAGCGTCAGCCCCAAAGCCAGCGACAGGGGACGCGCGCCGAGGATCCCCGCCACGATCCCGGCGAAGAAGAAGTAAAAGCCCGCGTCGGACACGTACCGCAGGAACACGATAAACGTCACTTACCCCACCTCCTCCGGCATCAGCGTCACAAGGCCCACGCCGTTTTTGGCGGCGGCCCGTCCGGCGGCGGACAGGATGTCCCTGTCAGACGCCGGGGTGATGAGCAGGATGCCGCACGCGCCGTGGGTCTGGCCGACGGCCCTGTCCAGAAGCTTTACAAAGGTGCCCTGCCCGTAACAGCCGCTGCGGCCCAAAAGCTCCAGTACCCGCGCGAAGTGTCTGCCGCCCAGGCCCTCACCCACGTATCTGGGCCCCGGGTCCGCCCCGGAGGAGGCGTCTGTAAAGACGCTGTACTTTATCCCCCGGTCCTCCAGCATCCGGCACGCCGTCCTTGTGAGAGAAAAACAGTCCTCCGCTCTGTTTTCCGGGTCCTCGGCGGAGGTAAATACGTTCAGTACCACGACCACGCTGGCGTCCATGGTGTGGTCGTACTGCTTCACCATCAGGGATCCCACCCGGGCGCTGGCGCTCCAGACGATGGATTTCATGGGCTCCGAGCCCGTGTACTCCCGGCACCCCACCGTCAGTACCGGATCCTCAAAGAGAAACCGCTTGACGGACAGATCCCCCGGAAAGCTGCCGGGTATCTGTCGAAGCACACGCTTCGGGGCCTCCCTGGGGACGACGATCAGCTCGGTGAATACCCGGAACTCGTCCCGCCGTTCCTTCAGCCCCAGAAAGTCACCCTCGGAGATGGCGACGCTTTCAAAAAGATATCTTCCGCGCCTCTCCGCAAAGACCGGCACCCGCAGCCGCAGTCTCTGCATGGGCGCGGCCCAGGTACTCATCACGATCTCATCCGCGTCAATGAGCTTCATGTGGCGCAGCTTCTCCGTGCTTGCCGCCGTAACGCCCCGAGGAAGCCTTATGTTGAGCTTCAGAAACGGGACAAGCGTCCGCGCGCGGTTGGAGACCGTCACGATAAGCTCCGTCTGCTCGCCCGGTTCCACCAGGTCCTTTGAAAGCTCCAGAGACGCCTCGAGCCGCCCTTGCCCACGGGCCCTTGAGCGGATCTGCAGGGCCAGGACCAGCGCCGTCAGAATGAGAAAAAGTATCGGCATCACACCGTCTCCAGGGGCACGGGGATCCTCTCAAGGATCCGGTCAAGCTGTTCCCTCGCCGAGGCGGCGCCCCCCTCTCCGGCGGAAAGCCGGTGCCCCAGCACAAAGGGCGCCAGATACTGAATGTCCTCCGGCAGTACATACTCCCGCCCGTTTATGGCCGCGAAAGCCTGACAGGCCCGATAGAGCGCCTGGGCGCCGCGTGTGGAGATACCGGTCATGAGACTGCCCTGGCTTCTGGTGGCGGTGATGATGGACATCAGGTATCTCAGCACGTCGGGAGCCATCCGCACCTCCTGCCAGGCCGCGCGGACGTAGGCCGTCTCGTCGTCGGTGACCACGCGGGAGAGCGTGTCCGGCTGTCCGGCGGCGATAGGCCGGGCCAGGACGCTCATCTCCTGCTCTTCGGTCATATACCCCAGACTCAGGCGCATGAAGAAGCGGTCGATCTGGGCCTCCGGGAGCGGGAAGGTGCCGTAGGACTCCAAGGGGTTTTGGGTGGCCATCACGAGAAACGGCTCGGAAAGCTTTGTAGTCACGCCGTCCACGGTGATCTGCCGCTCCTCCATGGCCTCCAGGAGGCTCGACTGGGTGCGGGGCGTGGCCCGGTTGATCTCATCGGCCAGAATGATATTGGCGAAGAGAGGACCGGGACGGAACTGGAATTCACCTGTTTTCTGATTATAAAAGTTGATGCCCGTCAGATCCGAGGGCAGTAGATCCGGCGTAAACTGTATGCGCTTGAAATCCCCGCCCACACCGCGCGCGAAGGAACGGAGAAGCATGGTCTTCCCCGTCCCCGGTACGTCCTCCAGAAGCACATGGCCCGAGCATAAAAAGCACACCAGCACCAGTGTGATGACGTCGTCCTTTCCCACAATGATCTTTGCGCAGTTGTCCACGACCCTTTCCCGGTACTCCGCGAAACGCCTCAGCTCCAACACGCCATACTCCCCCCTGCGATTTGATCGATTTGTATCTGATAAGATAATACCACGCCCAGGTAAAAAAGGCAATGAAAACCGGGCCGGATCGGGGCCGATTGATGAGTAACAAATTCCCGGTGTACCACAGCTCCTTCTTTGCTTTAGGCTAATTTTCAAATATTATGTTAACTTGACGATTGACCGTGGCCAAACGGTCCGGATGGCTTGAATTGTCCGGCGTCCTTGTGCTATAATACCCGTGGGGTGAATTGTGAATCGGTGATCAAATACTGCCGGTTCAATAAAAGCTTTATTGCTCGCCGCCGCGCGGCAGCCGAAAAACATGGCGAATAAGCGCCCCGCGATTCGGGAACCCCCGGCGAAGTTTACTTTTGGAGGTGCTGTTATATGTCAACAAGCAAGGCCGAAAAGGCAACGGGAAATAAGAAAGCAGCAACGAAAACGACCGCGAAAGCGGCCGCCACGGGAGCAAAGACGGAGACCGTCAAAAAGCCGAGAGCCGTCAAGGCGAAAACGGCGGAAGCCGTCGCGGATGTGCCGGCCGCGGAGACCGTCGTTGAGACTCCGGCAATGGAAGCGCCCGCCGTTGAGACTCCCACGGAAGCCGTTCCGGTGGAGGAGCCCCGGGCGGAGGTGTATACCACGCCCAGAAGGAGCGTCGCGTTTATCGGCTCGGAGTGCTATCCCTTTGTCAAGACCGGCGGGCTGGGAGACGTGATGTACGCCCTGCCCAAGGCGCTGGTGAAGCAGAACTGCGACGTGAAGGTCATTCTGCCCCGTTACAGGTGCATCCCCTGGGAGTACCAACAGAAGATGGTTTACCGGGGCGCCTTCGGGATGGACCTGTGCGCCGACGGCCGGTCCTATTACGTTGGTATCATGGAATATGTCTGGGACGGCGTGGTCTATGACTTTATCGACAACGAGGAGTTTTTCAACGCCGGAAATCCCTACACCAACCTCGTCGACGATATCCCGAAATACTGCTACTTTGCCAAGGCCGCCCTGGCGGCTCTCAACTACATGGACTGGATCCCGGATATCATCCACTGCCACGACTGGCAGGCGGCCCTGGTGCCCGTGTATCTGAGGACGCTGTTCGACGGTACAAAGCTTGCCCGCGCCAGGACTGTTCTGACCGTCCACAACCTGAAATTCCAGGGTGTTTACAACATTCCCACCGTCCGCTACTGGTCTGGTCTGCCGGACTATGTGTTCAACAAGGATGCCCTGACCGTAAACTGGGTGGACGCCAACATGCTCAAGGGCGGCCTCGCCTACTCCAACGCCATCACCACCGTCAGTCCCACCTACGCCGGCGAGATCCAGACCCCGGCCTACGGCGAGAATCTGGATGCCCATCTCCGTTACCATTCCGGCAAGCTCCGGGGTATCGTCAACGGCATCGACTACGACATTTGGAACACCCGGACCGACAAGAACCTGGCGGTCAATTATGACATCACCAACGTGTTGGACAGGAAAAAGGAGAACAAGCGCGCTCTGCAGGAGGAATTAGGGCTCCAGGTGGACGACCACAAGCTCGTCATCGGCCTTATTTCCCGCCTGACGGACCAGAAGGGACTGGATCTGGTCAACGCCATCATCCCGGCGGTCATGGATGAGCATACGCAGCTCGTCGTTCTCGGCACCGGGGACAAGGGCTATGAGGACTCCTTCCGGTATTACGAGAACGCCTACAGGGGCAATGTCTGCTCCAACATCATGTATGACGAGGGCCGCTCCCACCGGATCTACGCCGGCGCAGACGCCCTGCTGGTGCCCTCCCGGTTCGAGCCCTGCGGGCTCACACAGCTTAACGCCATGCGCTACGGCACCATCCCCATCGTCCGGGAGACCGGAGGGCTGAAGGACACCGTGGAGCCCTACAACCAGTTTACCAACACTGGCAACGGCTTCACCTTCGACCGCTACGACGCCGGCCTTTTGCTGGACGCCATCAACCGTGCCAAGACCCTCTATTTCACCAACCGCTGGTGCTGGGACGAGATGGTCCAGCGCGACATGGACAAGGACGTCTCCTGGGACAGCTCCGCGGCCCAATACAAGGAGCTTTATCTGCAACTGACCTGATACTCCGGCGATTAATCATTACAGCCATGAAAAGGGGCTGTGAAAAACCGAGCATATAACTGCTCTTTTTTCACAGCCCCTTTGGCGTTAATGGGGATTGGAGATTACAGCAGATTTGCCAGCTCGTCAATAAGCTCGCCGAAGGTGGCCAGAGCCTCGTTTACGGGCTTGGGCGTACTCATATCCACGCCCGCGATCTTCAGAAGCGACACGGGATCGGTGGAGCAGCCGCCGGAGAGGAATTTGAGGTAGTCGCGCACGGCATCCTCCCCGCCTGTGAGGATGCGGTTTGACAGGGCCATGGCGGCGGAGAAGCCGGTGGCGTACTGATAGACATAGAACCGGCGGTAGAAATGGGGGATGCGCGCCCACTCCATGGCGATCTCCGCGTCCACCACCACGTCGGGGCCGTAGTAGAGCCGGTTGAGGTCCGCATAGATCTCGCAGAGCTTTTTCGCCGTCAACGCCTCGCCCCGCTCGGCCAGGGTGTGGGTCTTCAGCTCAAACTCGGCGAACATGGTCTGGCGGTAGAGGGTGGTGCGGAACTGCTCCAGGAAGTGGTTGATAAGCACGGCCCGCTGGCGCTTGTCGTCGGTTTTGCCCAGCAGATACCGCATCAGGATGGCCTCGTTGCAGGTGGAGGCGACCTCGGCCACGAACAGCACATAATTGGAGTAAACCGTAGGCTGGTTTTTGGTGCTGAGATACGAGTGCATGGCGTGTCCCATTTCGTGGGCGAGAGTGAAGGCACTGTCCAGATCATCGTTGTGGTTCAAAAGCACAAAGGGATGTACCCGGCAGCCGCTGGAATAGGCGCCGGAGCGCTTGCCCTCGTTCTCGTAGACATCCATCCAGCGCCCGTCAAAGGCGGAGCGCAGGACGCTGTTGTACTCCTCGCCGTATACCTTTGTGGCCTCAAGAACGTACTCCTTCGCCTCGTCGAAGCCTATGTATTTGTCCGCCTCGGGCAGCATGGGGGCGTAGATGTCGTACATGTGGAGTTCTGAAAGGCCCATGGCCTTCTTGCGCAGCGCCATATACCTGTACATCTTGTCCAGATTCTGATGGACGGCCTCCAGGAGGTTGTGGTACACGCTCTCGGGGATCTCCGAAGGGAACAGGGCCGACTGCAGGGCGGAGTCGTATTTGCGGGCCCTGGCCTGAAAGACGTTTTTCTGCACCTCGGCGTTGAGCATGGCCGCCAGTCCGTTTTTGAAGCCGCCGTAGGTGTGGTAAAGGGACATGAAGGCGTTTTTCCGAAGGGTCCTGTCCGGGCTCGTCATCAGCGACAGATAATTTCCGTGGGTGACGGGGTGGGCGGCCCCCTCGCTGTCGTCGGCGGCGGGGAACTTCATGTCCGCGTCGGAGAAGGCGTTGAAGATGCTGGACGGCCCCTGGGAGACCTGTCCCAAAGCGGCCAGCAGGTCCTCCTCGGGCTGACTGAGGATGTGGTCCTTGCCGCGCCTCGCCCTCGTCAGATACCGGCGGTACTTCTCAAGCCCCGGCTCGTCCCTGTAGAACTGCTCCAGCGTCCCGTCGGGGATGGCGTTCAGCTCCGGCCCCTCAAAGGCGGTGGCGCTTCCCAGCTTCACCATGAAGCTGCGGAGCCGGCCCTGCATGGCCTGATGCTCGGGGTTTGCCGTGTCCTCGTCGTGGCGTAGCATAGGGTAGGAGAAGACCGGATCCAGCCGCTCCTCCATCCGCTCGCTGAACTCCAAAAACTCCAAGAGCGTCTTTGCCGACTCACCCAGCCGCCCGCGGTACGCCGCGGCCTTGCCGGGGATGTCCTGACACGCCTCAAATCCGGCCTCCCAGGCCTCGTCAGAGGGAAAGAGGTCCTCAATGCTCCAACAGGTGGCGGGGTCCCGTTCGCTTCTGATGACGATCTTTGTTTTTTCAGCCATTATATTATCCTCCTATCCTCCGCGTTTGTTCTGTATTATTCGGCAATTAATAATACCACATTGATATTTACGCCGTTTTGCTCGCCGCCGCGCGGCAGCCGCAAAATACGGCCACTATGACTCCCACGATTATTGAATCGCCGGAGTAAATACTATGCGGGCACCGCGCATCCGAGCTGCCCGCCGTTTGCCTATTCTATCCCCGGCAGCGGTGCCGGCTCGTCCATCAGCACCCGCGCGAACAGCGTGACCTCGTCCGCCGGCACGGTCATGTCCAGCTCTCGCCTTGCCCGGTTCAGCGTGAAGAGGTAGGCGTTTCCCTCACTGTCCTCCAGATACTGCCTGCAGACAAGCTTCCCGCCCACCGAGAAGACCCCCACGTCCCCCGGCGCCAAAGGGCCGGGGCGGGCGGCATAGACGGTGGAGCCTTTCATAAGATACGGCTCCATGGTGTTATCGCCCATGACGAAACCAAACGCGGCCCCCTCCGGCGCGAGGGCGGGGTCCCTGAATACCACGTCGGTCATTTACGCCTTGCCCGCCAGCTTGAATACGTCGGAGGAGGCGCCCATGACCATGATGTGGTCGCCCTCGCAGAAAACGTAACCGGGACCGGGGGCGCCGATGAGCTTTTCGCCCTTCTTGATGGCGATGATGTTGACGCTGTGCTTCTTCCGCACGTCTACGCCTACGATGGTGTTGCCGATCCAGGCCCTGGGGACATTGATCTCATAGATGGCCACATCCTCGGTGAGGGGGATGAAGTCAAAGATATTGTCGGAGTTATACCGCACGGCCACACGCTCGGCGATCTCCCGCTCGGGGTAGACCACCTCGGAGGCGCCGATCTGCTTCAGGAGCATCTCCTGGATGTCCTGGGTGGTCTTGGAGATGACCCGCTTGGCGCCGTAACGCTTCAAAAGCGCCGTGGTCACCAGGGAGGACTGGAAGTCGTCGCCCGTGGTCACAAAGCACAGGTCGTAATTCTCCACGCCCAGGGACGCTACCACCGGCTCCTTGGAGCAGTCGCCGATGGAACATCCGGTGAACTGATTCGCCATCAGCTCCACAAGCTCCGCGTCCTTGTCCACGATCATCACGTCGTTGCCAAGCTCCTGCATTTTGAGGGCCAGGTGCTGTCCGAAACGGCCCAGGCCGATAACGAGAACGGATTTCATGTTTTTCCTCCATTATGAGACGCCTGAATAAATCCGCAAAAGCGGATCGCGAGGGTTTTCCTCACAGCGAGGCGCGGTGGGCGCGTTCGTTCAGGGGTCCTATATACTTTTAGCCAACCAGCAGTCTGCCGG
Source organism: uncultured Oscillospiraceae bacterium (assembly GCA_947626585.1). Classification (GTDB taxonomy): domain Bacteria; phylum Bacillota; class Clostridia; order Oscillospirales; family Oscillospiraceae; genus RUG626. The sequence continues at coordinate 3,970 of CANQSU010000051.1, read as the reverse complement.
TGGGGAATTTCACGGGCGACGCGCCCTGTTCGCCGGTGAGGGCGATGGCCATGGTCAGACCTCCGATGCGCCCCGCGAACATCAGCGCTGTCAGGATCAGCTTCGCGCCCGCGCTCAGCGTCGGCGTGATCCCGGCGGAGAGGCCCACGGTGGCCACGGCGGAAATGACCTCAAAGAGGGCGTCCCGAAGTCCCACCGCGTCCAGCGCGCACAGGGCGCAGGTGGCGGCAACGATCAGCGTAAGATAGATGACCACGATGGCCGTGGCCTGCCGTACCGTGTCGTCGTCAATACGGCGCTTGAATACCACGGGAGGAGATTTCTTCATGGACGCGGCGGTGCAGATCAGCACCACAGCCACGGTGGTGGTCTTGAGACCTCCCGCGGTGGAGCCGGGGGAGCCTCCGATGAGCATCAATACCATGGTCAGCAGGGCCCCCGCGTCGGACAGGGAGGCCATGGATACCGTGGCAAAGCCCGCCGTCCTGGGCGTCACCGCCTGAAATATTGCCAGAAGCAGTTTTTCCCCAAGGGAGCGCCCGGCAAAGGCGGCGGAGCTTTCAAATATCAGGAACAGGACCACGGGGACGGCAATGAGGGTAGCGGTCATTACCATCACGAGCTTCGAATGGAGCTTCAGGTCCTTTATTCTGAACCTTGTGTTGATCAGATCGTCCCACACGATGAAGCCCAATCCGCCGATGATGATGAGGGCGGACACGGTCAGGACGACCAGCGGGTCGGCGGCGAAGGCCGACAGGGACGCCCCGCCCCTGTAATCGCCCATCAGGTCAAACCCGGCGTTGCAGAAAGCCGAGACGGAGTGGAACACGGCGAACCACGCTCCCCGGACCCAGCCGAAGAGCGGCACGAAGCGTATGGCCAGCAGCACCGCTCCCGCGCACTCGAATATGAGAGTTCCCGCGAAAAGCCGCCGCACCAGCTTCACAACACCGGCGTAGCTGTCGTTTCCTGCGGCTTGCATCAGCATCCGGGTGTCGGCCAGGCTCGCCCGCTTGCGCACAACGGAGAAAAAGCCGGTGATGATGGTCATGGCGCCGAGGCCGCCGATCTGGATCAGCAGAAGAATGACGATCTGCCCGAAAAGACTCCAGTGCCCCGCCGTGTCCACCACCGCCAGACCCGTGACGCAGGCCGCCGAGGTGGCGGTAAAGAGGCAGTCCACATAGGGCGTCCACCCCCTGTCGGCCGAGGAGAGAGGCGTCGTCAGCAGCAACGAACCCAGCAGAATGATCCCCAGGAAGCTCAACACAATGAGCCTCACGGGGGTGGCCCATCTTCTGCCCTTCGCGCGCATGATCTCACCTCCCCAAAAATATGCACCTATTTTATACCTGAAATCGCAAAAGGTCAAGGAGTAAACCTGCGCCGTGGCCAAAAAGCCGGATGTTTTATCGTGACCCGCCCGAAAAGGCTTCCCCGCGCCGCCCGTCCGAATGCCCTTTTATGCAGGAAAAGCGCGCAAATTATGTTTGGATTTGGCGATTCTCACAGTTGAAATCTTTCCGCCGCGGTGATATTATAAACTGGGTTGAGATTGGAGAATCTCAGAGAGGTCGGAAAACCGACCCCCAACAACACAGTTTAGTTAAATATTTGTATTATCCCTTATCTATGTAAATGGGAGGTAAAAATTGCATGAAAAGGGTTCAATTTACCGAGACGGTGCTGAGAGACGCCAACCAGTCGCTGATGGCCACGCGTCTGCCCTTCGCCGATTACGAGAAGATTTTGCCCACCATGGACAAGGCCGGGTACTACTCGGTGGAGTGCTGGGGCGGGGCCACCTTTGACTCATGCCTGCGCTACCTCAATGAGGACCCCTGGGAACGGCTTCGGAAGCTCCGGGCCGCCATGCCGAACACCCGGCTCCAGATGCTCCTGCGCGGCCAGAACCTTCTCGGCTACAAGCACTACCACGACGACGTGGTGGAAAAATTTGTGGAGCTTTCCATCAGGAACGGCATCGACGTCATCCGTATTTTCGACGCCCTCAACGACTTCCGCAACATCAGGACCGCCTTTGAGGCCACCAAAAAATACGGCACGGAGCGCACCGTGGCCTCCGGGTGCATCTCCTACACCCAGAGCCCGGTCCACACCGTACAGAAGTACGTGGAGATGTGCAGGGAGCTGAAGGAGATGGGCTTCGACACCATCTGCCTGAAGGATATGGCCGGCACCATGTCCCCCGCCGAGGCCGAGGGCCTTATCAAGGGAATCAAGGACGAGGTCGGAGACATCCCCCTGATCCTCCACACTCACTGCACCACCGGGATGGCCTACATGACCCTCCTGAAGGCCGTGGAATCCGGCGTCGACATCATCGACACCGCCACCTCCTGCTTCTCCAACGGCACCAGTCAGGCCGCCACGGAGACCCTTTACTACGCCCTGACGCAGCTGGGCTATGAGACGGGTCTGGACGAGAAGGTCCTCAACAAGGTCAACGATTTCTTCAAGCCCGTAAAGCAGAAATATATCGACTCCGGCCTTATCAACCCCAAGTCCATGGGCACCGATGCCCAGGCGCTGGTCTACAAGGTCCCCGGCGGTATGCTCTCCAACATGATCGCCAACCTCAAGGACATGAACGCCATGGATAAGTTTGACGAGGCGCTGGTGGAGATCCCGAACGTACGTAAGGATCTGGGCTATCCCCCGCTGGTGACGCCCCTCTCCCAGATGGTGGGCAACCAGGCGGTGGTCAACGTGCTGATGGGCGAACGCTACAAGCAGATTTCCAACGAGATCAAGAACTACTTCAAGGGCGAGTACGGCATCGCCCCCGCGCCTGTCAGCCAGGAGCTGCAGGACAAGATCATCGGCGCCGGCAGCAAGCCCGTGGACTGCCGCGTCGAGGATTCCAGAAGGACCGGAAAGGAATTTGAGGACGCGAAAGCCGCCTTGGGCGACCTGGCAAAGAGCGAGGAGGATTTGATGAGCTGGATCTGCTACCCCGACCAGACCATGAAGTTCTTAAAGTCCCGCCGGGAGAATGAGGAGCACCACGTCAGGTACTCCATCGTGGAGGAATGAGGCACATGGAGCTGAAAATGAATGTGGGCGAGGCCCTCATTGACGCCGTCATGGGCTACGCCATCGTGTTTCTCGGTATCGCCCTGCTGGTGCTGGTGGTCTATCTGGTGGGCAGGGCCATGACGGCCAAAAAGCCCGCCCCCGCTGTCCCCATGCCGGCTGAAAGTGCCGCCGCCGTCACGCCGGCGCCCCACGCGCCGGAGCCCGAGGCGCCCGGCGCGGCGGGAGAGCTGAAGCTCTACGACACCCCCGAACGCGACGCCGCCATGATCATGGCCATCGTGGCCGACGAGCTGAAGATCCCCATCAACGAACTGCGCTTCATCTCAATTAAGGAGGTCCACAAGAAATGAAATATTTAGTCACCCTCAACGGCAAGACCTACGAGGTGGAGGTGGAGCACGGCGAGGCCATGCTTCTTGATGAATATGACGCCGTCGCCCCGGTCCCCGCGGCCCCGGCGGCCCCCGCCGTCCCCGCGCCCGCCGCCGCTCCGGCCGGGAAGCTCAAGATCTCCCCGCGCGCCGGCAAGCTGGCCGACGCCAACAACGTGGACCTCAGCAAGGTCGTGCCCACCGGCCCCGAGGGCCGCATCATCGAGCGCGACGTGCAGGCCGCCATCGCCGCCGGCTTCGTGGTGGGCGCCGCCGCACCGGCCGCCGCTGCCGCGCCCGTCGAGCTGGGCGTGCCCTGCGACGACAGCTACACCGAGCCGATGAGCAACATGCGCAAGGTGATCGCCCGCAGCATGACCGCGAGCCTGAGCACGATGGCGCAGCTGACGCACAACATCTCCTGCGACGCCACCGAGATCAAGGCCGCGCGCGCCCTGTTCAAGGCCAAGGGCGAGCCCTTCGGCATGGACAAGATTTCGATCAACGACATCGTGATGTACGTGGTCGCAAGGACG
>CANQSU010000050.1 GCA_947626585.1 uncultured Oscillospiraceae bacterium | reverse complement strand
ATGATCCGCGGCCTTGCGAAGGACGCCAACGTGGCCCCTGAGAAGTGCAATCCGAGAGCGTTGAGGTGCTTATTCCAGGCGTTAAAGACCGAAGCCGAGGACAAATTCCGGCCGATGGTAGAGGAGACCCTGAGGCGGCAGTTGGAGGAGGAGCAGATGATGGTGGGGTGGGAGAATGGCTGATATAAAGATATTCGTTTGCTGTCACCAGCCCCGCGAGGTGCCAAAGCACCCGCTACTGATCCCAATCCAGGTGGGGGCGGCGTTGGCTGACGCTCATTTCCCCGGATTCCTTCACGACGACACCGGCGATAACATATCTGCAAAGAACCGCTCCTACTGCGAACTCACAGCCCAATACTGGGCATGGAAGAACATAGAAGCTGATTATTACGGCTTTTTTCATTATCGCCGCTATCTGTATCCTGACGAAGGCGCAAAGCGTCCTTATATCGTTCGGAGCGAGCCCACTTCCGGGCTTTTGGACAAGCTGGGTTATGGCGAATTTGAGCGGCTGATCGAGAGAAACGATTTAATTCTCCCAAAGGCGGAAAATATGTTTGTTCCGGTTCGAGAGCATTACGCCTCTGCCATGTATCACCACGCCGAAGACCTGAAGCTGGCGGAAAGGATCGTCACGGAGCGGACACCGGAGATGTCCGATGCCATGGAAGGATACCTCTCAGGGGAGTTCCAATATTTCGGCAACATCCATATTATGCGGCGGGAGGTTTTTCGGGACTACTGCGCATGGCTATTTCCAATTCTTTACGAGTTTGACTGCGGAGCGGATATGTCCGGATACACAGCCCAGGAGAAACGCGCGGACGGATACATAGCTGAACGCTTACTTGGGGTGTACGCGGCCTTCAGGCGGAATGACTTGCAGGTATCTGAGATACCTCGGATACATTTTTACTCCGGGGGAGAGCGTGTCAAAAGACAGATCCTAAATGCGGCATTGCCACCTGGATCCCGGAGACGGGGTCTAATAAAGAAATTGTGGGTGGGATCAAAACGTGAAAGACAAATTGCGGCAACTCCAGCTATGCGAGTTAGAGATCCTTGACGAATTTGTACGCATATGTGAAAAGCATCGCCTGAGGTATTACCTTGTAGGCGGTACGCTTTTGGGTGCTGTCCGCCATAAGGGCTTTATCCCATGGGATGATGACATTGACGTAGCGATGCCTCGTGTGGACTATGACAGATTCGCTGAGATCGCGCCAAAGGAATTGGACACGAAGTATTTTTATCAGTGCCCGGAAACAGATCCCCACTATTTTTTATCATACAACAAGATCCGAAAAAACGGAACAGAAGTTTATGAGGAACGATTTAAAAATGCTAAATTCCACAAGGGCATTTTTATTGATATTTTTCCTCTTGATTTCTGCCCCAAACCCGGCCCCATTTGCCATTTCCTTTTTAACGTGCTGGCGGTGATGAATTACCGCGGCCAGGTGGACAGCGGGGAGAAGTATCGGCCGTATAAAGAGATAAGCGGAAAGATAGGGTATATGATTCTGCGGCTGTTCTCACCAAAAGGACTGGTGAAAGCAAGGAGACAACTGCTCATTTTTTCTGAACGATTGAGCGACGGAAGCTTTATGGCGTCCTATGCCGGGGCCTATGGGTATCGACGGGAGGTGTTTGGAGAGGAATGGTTTGACGGAGAGACCAAAATGCGGTTTGAGGCAGGGACTTACACAGCCCCTCGGGAATGGTCCAAACTTTTAAGGCAATGGTATGGGTCAGACTGGGAAGACACACGTGGAAGACAGGAAAATAAGCGGCATATTCAGCTATGGGAAGCTTAGACAGGAGGAGAGAAATGGTCGTTGGAGGAATACTGGCCGGAGGCGTAGGGTCGAGGATGGAGAACGCGGACATGCCAAAGCAATTCCTGGAGTTAAATGGTATCCCGATCATCGTGAGGACCCTCCGGGCTTTTTTGGAAGAAGAAAAAATCCAATACATTGTGGTTGCCATGAATCCGGACTGGATGGAGTATTGCAGTGGGTTGTTGTTACGATTTGAAGTCGACATGGACAGGGTACATATGATCAGAGGCGCTGCCGACCGCTTCGGCTCAATGGAAAACATCATCCGATATTGCTCCGATGTCTGGGGGAGAGACTGCGTTGTAGTGGTGCATGACTGTGCCCGTCCATTTGTAAGTAAGCAGATCCTCTCGGATAATATAGATTTGATAAAGGAATACGACATGGTCACGACCTCGGTGCCAACTATCGACACTGTGGTGCTTTCACCAAATGGGCGGGAGCTTGGCAATGTCCCTGAACGATCCAAGGTGTTTCTCGACCAGGGACCGCAAACAGTGATCGCGGGAGATTTTCTGACAATGGCCGAAGCGGCATCGCCTGAGCAACGGAAAAAATATATTGAAGCGGGAAGACTGTATCTTGACTTCGGGAAACGTATAGGTATCGTGGCAGGGGATAGGAGAAATTTTAAAATAACGACACAATTTGATTTGGATTTCGCCGAATTCCTGCTGAAAAAAGATGATTGCAAGGGGAAATAGATGTGCATGAAGTGCTGTGGGATGAGATTACTGTTGCCGCAAATCAGGTACGGGAAATTAATCGCTCCGCTAAAGTAACACGGGTCACAGAGTATTTCGCTGTAAATGATTGCGCCTTTGGAGAGTATGTTTACAGAGTATTTTGCAAGGCGGGCGTCGCCTCCAGACATGTGTATGTCTCAAGTCGGAAGTCCGAGAAAGCAGGCGTTGCCTTGGGGGACTACCGCGAAATCATTTATGATAATGAAATGGATACAATAGCGGATTTTTCCAATTGCGCGCTGTTTTTCTTTGTTGATTGCCGCAATGAGGCCTATAATCAGCCGGAAGAACGCCATAGGATCATAAACAATTTCCAAAAGTGGTTGAAATATGTGGAAAGCTCCATGAATTGCAGATTGTTTTTGATCCCACTGATCAAACCGCCAGAGCGGTTACCGCGTGGCGTCAGGGCAGTTGCTGAAAGAGAGTACGACTGCTATCTGAGCAGAAAAGCCCTTGATGCGGGTGAGGAGCTTTATTGTGAACTCGAAGGCCTTTGTCGAAAACATGGGACAGACAAAACAAGTATATTGCGTTTTGATAATATATTTGGACCCGGAGTAGATTTGATAAGCAGCTTCTCACTGCGGGAAATCATCAATAAGTCGTTTGAAGATGAAAAAGTAGAAATAACATCAGAGGACCGCAAAGAGGTCTATTCCTACATGTACATAAGGGACGCGGTTTCCGCTGTGGCGGTTGGCGCGCAAAGGGCCAAACCAGGTCATATTTACAATATTTCCAATTATGCTGTCAGTAAAATGGAGATTTTGATAAATATTCATGACGTATTCCCGGAAAGATTGGCATTGACCGCAAACGTGGGAAAATGTGAGGAAATGGTATTTCATGCGCTTGATCCTCTGAAATTCAGAAGCTTGGGGTGGAGCCCGCGTGTTGAATTTGCTGAAGCGATCTACAGGACGATCATTTATTATCGACAGATTGCATACGACCTGAGCAGAAATTTGCAAGTTTATTCCGGACGGCTTGAAAGAATAAGACGCGCGGAATTGGAGATGCTGGGATTTGTTGACCGGGTCTGTAAGGAAAATAAAATAAACTATTTCTTAGCCGGAGGCAGTTTGCTTGGCGCCGTGCGGCATCGCGGAATGATCCCCTGGGATGATGATCTGGACATTGGCATGCTGCGGGAGAATTTCGAGAAGTTCCGCCGGCTCTGTCCAAAAGTGATACCCGAACAATATACATATGAGTCACCCGGAGACGAGACCGGAAGCCACTATTGTATTGATAAGATACGGCTGAAGAACACGTATTTTTCAACAGAGTACTCCGGCGAATTCTTGATACAGGACGGAGTTTTCCTGGACATAATCGTATACGATCGGACCGCAAATTCCAAGGTGCTGTCGTACCTTCATATATTTATGACCCTGGTGTGGACTAAACTTATCAGTATCAAATGGGTAAACCATCCAAGGAGGGAGGTCCACTACTTTTTCAGTAAAATAGCGCTCCCGATTCTCCGTCTGCTCCCGTTCCGGTTTTGCCATGCGGCCTTTGAAAAATCCCTGCGTCATTATGAAAAAAAGAAAAACGCAAAATATCTGATTGACGGTGTCGGCCAAAACATCCGCAAAGGACGGTTTCCCAGGCAATGGCTCGAGCAAACGATAACTATCCCCTTTGAAGATGCTGAGGTGCCCATACCGGTGGGATATGACGGGTATTTACGTCATTTTTACGGACCAAATTATATGGACCTCCTCCCGGTGAGTGAGCGTGTATCGGGGCACAAGCTCATGCGTATTGATTTGGGCGGGTACTTGTACGGGGACGGTGCTTTCCGAAGAGTAAACCTGAAGGGTGAATTATTTGAAAGGAATTAGGCTGAAATACTTATGAAATACCATATAGAAAATGATTTTAAGAAGAAATCCAAAATCAGCATTGCTCAGGTCAAAACGCTGGAAATAGAAATACTTCGTACCTTTGTGACCTTTTGTGAGGAACATGATCTCAAGTATTTTCTTGCCGGGGGAACGTTGATCGGCGCGGTGCGACACCAGGGATTCGTGCCGTGGGATGACGATATGGACGTTTCAATGCCAAGACCGGATTTTGAGAGGTTTAGAGAGCTGACTTCTGATGGGAAGCTGGGACAGTTCGAAATCCGGTCTACGATCCACACACCCGAAATCCATGCCCGCCCATTTGACCGAATCGTAGATCCCCGGTACATGACCTCTGTAAAGGTAGACCAGATGTTTATCCCTCCGTGGATCGACGTACACGCCCTCGATGGTCTGCCCACTGACCCCAAGGAGGATAAAAAACATTGGCAGACAGCAAGGTTTTACAAGTGGTGGAGCCTGCGGGCCAGAAAACCGCTGTGTCTGGAAAAAAACATTTTAAAACGGTTTGTGAAATGGATCGTTTTTGCGCCAGCCAGATGGATCGGCCCAAAATACTTTTCAGATAAATTAACGGAAAACGGTAAAAAATACAGCTTTTACGACTCTGAATACATCGCGGCCTATGTAGCGGGATATGGCCGTAAGGAGCGGATGCCAAGGTATTATTTTACCGACGGGGAAGAAAAAATGTGGTTTGAAGGAATCTTGTGTTCGGTTCCTCCTCATTACGACCTCGTCCTGAAACATATGTATGGAGATTATATGAGGCTCCCGCCCAAAAAGAAGCGGGTGACGCATATGCTGGGTGCTTGGGAAGTTGACCGGGAGGACAAGAAAAATGGAAAATGAAGCGCTAAAACAGAAGTTATGTGAGGCATACAACAGATTGAACGGGGCGCTAACTGGCGGTGTTGTGGGGCAGGAACAGATTGTCGCAAGCGCCAGAAGCGATGATGGCAGTGTGGTGGCGATAAAAAGGAAAGCAGGATCAAGCGAAACGCTCTCACCGGAAAATTTAAGTCATATGGATCTCCGGCAATTTTCTCTTGACGGTGACGATTTGCCGGAAGATGAAAGGCTACTGATTCACAAGACTCTTTACAAAACATTTCCGTACATAAAGGGGATTGTTTACACAGAGTCACGATGGTGTTCGATCTGGTCATCACTTGGGGGAGCGTTACCTCCGCTTTCCGCTTTACATGCCAGACATTTCTTTGGAGAAATACCATGTACCCCGGCAATCAAAAGGTCCAAGCCTGATGGTGGAGTTGAGGAGAGCATATACGCGATCGCGGGGAAATTAGTCGTGTCATCACTGAAAAACCGAATCGCAAGTCAAATGCAGGCGGTCTTTATCAGAAACCTGGGCGCTGTTACATGGGGTAGTTCCGTGGAAGAAGCTTGCAATAATGCAATCGCGCTGGAGGAACTTGCCTTCAGAGCCTTGCAGGTGAGACAGCTTGCCGGTGATACATATATGTACATCCCCTATGAGATATCCAAAAAACTGTATTTTGAGCAGCCTTGGCATATCCCATTCGAAACAGAAGTAGAGAAAACAAGCTTGATCACGGCAAAACAGGAAATTGAAGACAGTAATGACAAAGAAGAATAATCCAAAAATGTACAAAAGAGGAGAACAAAATGAAATCTGTAGCGGTTGGAGATATATTTATCACGCCTGATATGATGCAAAACGGATTCGAGGAGTACAGCGGTCATTTTGGTCCGTGCCGTTACTTCTACTTTGGGAGTAACGACAGAAAGGATATGCGCAACACCGTCAAAATCATTGAGGCCGGCCGAGGGGCGGAGTGTCAGTTGCCGGAGGGGCTTATGGAGGCGATTGTGGACGCGGAGGTCTTAATGGTGCATCTATGCCCCGTGACCGAGACGCTCATTTCTAAAGCAAAGAAGCTGAAATACATACTTTGCAATCGCGGAGGAATGGAGAATATTGATATAGAGGCGGCAACAAAGCGGGGCATATGGGTCATTACGAATCCGGCGCACAACGCCAACGCCGTGGCTGAGTTCACAATCGGCGCGATTTTCTGCGAGACGCGCAACTTCGCCCGTGCCCACTATTCCATGCTTCAATGTGAATGGAGGGAGAAGTACCCGAATTCCGGCAGAATTATTGAAATCAAAGATCTGACCGTCGGAATTGTGGGATTTGGCAACATTGGAGAGCTGGTCTGCGAGAAGCTGAGGCCATTCGGATGCAAGATCCTTATCAGTACGCCAAGGGAACCCGACCGCAAGAATCCCAATATAGATTGGGACAAGGTGAAGTACGTTGATTTTGATACACTGATAAGGGAAGCTGATATTGTATCCATTCACGTCAGAAGCAAGGAAAAGAAGGTCCTGTTTGGAGAACGCGAGTTTAAGATGATGAAACCGACGGCGTATCTAATCAACACCAGCCGCTCTTATATGGTGGATACGCAGGCGTTGGCCGATGCCCTGAAGGAAGGTCAGATTGCTGGCGCGGCAATTGACGTGTTTGACCGTGAGCCGTTGGAAAAGGAGCATCCCCTTCTGGGAATTGACAATATCACTCTGACAAACCACCGCGCCGGCGACACTTTGAACGCTTATAAGGACAGTCCGGCAATGATGCTGGGCGAACTTGTTCGCTGGCTCGACGACGGAAAGCTGCCGAAGTTTTTGCAGAACCGAGGAGCAATTTGAGGGGGAAAATATATGGAAAGCTTCGATTGTACTAAACGATTATTTGTATCTGACCGTCCGATGTGGGAGGCACTTTGCAAACGAAATTACTCCATTCAGGAGGAAGCCACGGTGGACGAGATTGATAATGGGATTATGTTACCAATTCGTCGGTGGAACAAAAAAAGCGCGATAGACAATGCATTTGAGGGAGGCGTCTGTAAGGAAGACGGAACATTTTTTACGGGGTTGACGCGGTCCTGCGATAGAGCGTATCCGTTGCCGACTCAAATTACAACACGGCATGAAACCGTAGTATTCGGAGGCGTGCTGATAAACCAATTTGGTCATCTCATAACCGATGGCTTTACCAGACTTTGGTGGTGGACCGAACACAACGACACAGAATATAAAATCGTATTTCTGGATACTCATGCTAATGGAGACTTTAATCTCTTCAATATATTCGACGCAATAGGCCTTACTAAAGATAAAATTGAGATCATTGACGTGGCCACAAGATTTGACAAAATCATAGTTCCACAGGAAACCCTGTTTATAGTAACAGGTTATAGATATGGTGTTGGAAAAATTTATGACTATATCAGTAGCATGTCAGGCCAATCACCATATAAAAAAGTGTATGTGTCCCGAGGTGCCATAACAGAGGGAAAAGTCAGCTTTAATGAATCATATTTTGAAAATTTTTATCAAAAACGAGGGTATAAAATCATCTATCCTGAGCAGCTTCCTTTTTTGGAGCAAGTGGCGTATATGGCCGGCGCGGATGAGGTAGTAACCTCAAATGGAACGTTGACCCATTTGACTGCATTTTGCAAGCCAAAAACAAAAATAGTGGTACTTAATAGATGTATGAATTCGGCCAAAATATATTCGTTGCTTGAAGGAAGGGAATCCGATTATTATATCATTGATGCCCACTTTAACTTCTTGCCCGCTGTCGCTACCGGGGGCCAGGTCGTTTATTTGCTGGGGCCGACGATTTATTGGAAACAGTATTTGGACAGCGAGGCGGTTCCATATGAGCCTGATGAAATTTCGTTTGATATACACGTAAAGCCGTATCTTTATGACTATATTATAAAATGGGGAGAAAGCGCATCTACCCGGAGGGGATACAAGGCGATACGTAATTTGGGACTAATAGATGTTGTAAATGAAATTAACAGAGTGTTTTTACAGAAGACCATAAACCGAAAAGAATTGCCGGAAAGAGATGATGTTATCAGGCTCCAGAAAATCAATGCTACATTAAAAACTAAAACAGACATCTTAGAAAATCTCGTCAAATCCGCGGTTGCGGAGCAGGCGACTAATAATCCGGCGGAGCTTCGGCAAAAAGCTGAAGCGGCGGGGATTACTGTTTTGACAGCCTGCGAGGCCGATAAGCAAAAACAATATGAAGCAAAGATCACGGCCTTACAGCATAATCACGAGATTGAAATCGAGACCCTGCGAAGCGAACTTTCAGCAATAAAAAATTCCCTCTCATGGAAACTCACAAAGCCCTTGAGAAAAGCAAAATCCTGGATAAAACGGATATTCTGTGTGAAAAAGAGGAGATGATCATGACCAACGCGATGCTGTCTATTGCATATAGCTGGGAGCAAACGGACAGCAGTATCAACTCCATATCCGATATTCTCTCCTGGATCGCCGGGCGCAACGCGAATACGGCGGTGGAGATACAAAAGATCGCGCTGGATAAGTGCGCGCCCTGGTTATATGACAGGGACGAGGGGTGCATACGCAACGAAAATCGGAGCTTCTTCACCGTCACCGGCCTTCGGGGAGCGGGATTTGAGCAGCCTGTTATCATACAGGACGAGATCGGGTACCTGGGCATACTCTGCAAGGAATTTGACGGCGTTATGCACTTTCTGATGCAGGCCAAGATCGAGCCGGGGAATGTGAACTGCGTGCAGATCTCACCCACGATACAGGCCACGAAAAGCAACTTCACGCAGAAGCACGGCGGGAAGAAGCCGCCGTATCTGGACTACTTCCTCAACGCCTCCAAGTATGAGATAGTGGTGGATCAGATCCAATCGGAGCAGTCCTCGCGTTTTTTGAAAAAGCGCAACAGGAACATCATTATCCGCGTGGACGAGGACGTGCCGGTGCTGCCCACCCACCGCTGGATGACGCTGGGGCAGATAAAGCGGCTCATGCGGGAGGACAACCTGGTGAACATGGATACCCGGACGGTGCTGTCCTGCATACCGTTCTCCAAAATGCGCCTCAGTGAGCGGGAGAAGGCGGAGCTTTCGGAGCTTTTTTCGGATAAACCGCTGTTTCGCTCCGTATTTGACGGTGTGGCGGAAAATCCGCTTCCGTCGGTGTATCAGTACATAAACAACGCGAAAATGTTCACCGAGGGAAGTCCGAAGCTGGTGCCGCTGGACAAGCTCACGAGTTGGGAGACGCGGGACGGAGAGCTTGTCTGCAAGCACCCGTACCCCTTCAAAGTGGTCTTTTGCGACATCGCCATTGAGGGCCGGGAGGTGCGGCGGTGGACGCAACCGCTTTTTGAGGCACTGGGCATAGCCACCTTCGGCCTTATATGCGTGGAGGACGACGGGATCCTTAAATTTGTGGTCCGGGCCGCGCCGGAGGCGGGGTGCTTCGACTGCCTTGAGCTGGGGCCCACGGTCCAGCAAGAGGCGGTGGGGAGGTTTCAGAAGGAGGACGCCATGACGCGGCTTTTCCGGGAGCGCCTGAACGCGAAAAAGGGCGTCATGTTCGACCATCTGCTCTCCGAGGAGGGCGGGAGGTTTTACCACGAGCAGAACAGGAACGTACTGCTCAGGATGGACAAATCGGAACTGCCGGCTTTGCCGGAGGGGTATTTCCTTTTGGATTTCCGTACCCTCAACGAGCTTGTGCAGGTGAACAACACGCTGAACATTCAGCTTCGCAACCTTCTCTCACTGCTGGAGGTGTGACATGATCAGGATCGGGATAATCTGTCCGTCGAATATCGCCTACCGCCGCTTCATGCCGGCGCTTAAGAAGTGCGACGGATTTGAGTATGTAGGCGTGGCTTACGCCAATTCGGAGGAATGGTTCGGCGGCCGCGCCGCGCCGGAGGTCATCGAGGCGGAGCGGAAAAAGGCCGAGAGCTTCAGGGACGCTTACGGCGGGGAGGTATTTGAGGGCTACCGCACGCTGCTGGACAAAACGGATGTGGACGCCGTGTATTTACCGCTCCCGCCGGCGCTCCACCATGAGTGGGCAAAGAAAGCGCTTTCTAAGGGCAAGCACGTCTTTTTGGAGAAGCCAAGTACAACCAGCGCGAAAGACACAGCGGAGCTTATCGAGATTGCCAGAAACGCCGGGCTGGCGCTCCATGAAAATTATATGTTCATCTACCACCGGCAAATCACGGAAATTCAGCGCATCATCTCCTCCGGGGAGCTGGGCGATATTCGGCTCATCCGTGCGTCCTTCGGCTTTCCGTTCCGGGGGGCCAATGACTTCCGGTATAACAAGGATATGGGCGGTGGGGCGCTGCTGGACTGCGGGGGATACCCAATAAGGCTTGCCAGACTGCTTCTGGGTGACACGACAAAGCTGGTGGACGGACAGCTCACCCAGAGCGCGGATTTCGGCGTGGATCTCTACGGTAACGCCACCCTCCGCAATGACGCCGGTCTCACGGCGCAGATCGCCTTCGGCATGGATAACGCCTACCAGTGCAAGTTAGAGGTCTGGGGAAGCCGCGCCCTCCTCACCGCCGACCGCGTCTTTACACCGCCCGCCGACATGGCCCCAAAGCTGACCATCCAGTCCAACGACGGCGTAAAGACCGTCGAAGTGGAGGCGGACGACCAGTTTCGCAATTCCATCGGGGTGTTTGAGGGGTGTGTCAAGGATAAAACAGCATGTGAGAACAGGTATTCGGACATTCATAATCAGAGTGTCATTGTGGACAAGCTTATGAATTGGAGGCACGACGAATGAAGGTAACGGAATTATCTCTCCCTGGTGTGAAGCTCATCGAGCCCACATATTTTGAGGATTTCCGGGGGTATTACTGCGAGAGCTACTCCTCCCGGACGCTTCACGAGTACGGGATCGACGATGTTTTCGTGCAGGACAACCATTTCCTTTGCCTGACGAAGGGGACGATTCGGGGTATCCACTTCCAGAACGACCCCTACGCCCAGTCGAAGCTTATACGGTGTACCAAGGGGAGCCTTTTCGACGTGGCGGTGGACCTGAGAAAAGGGTCACCCACATATAAAAAGTGGGTATCGGTGATCCTCAGCGCGGAGAACCGCAAGCAGCTCTACATACCCAAGGGCTTCGGCCACATCTGTATGTCTCTGGTGGACAACACGGAGGGACAGTACAAGGTGGACTCCCTGTACGCCCCGGCCTACGACCGTGCCATTGCGTGGGACGACCCGGAGATCGCCATCGACTGGCCTCCCATCGCGCCCATCGTGTCCCCCAAGGATAAGGTGGCGAAGAAGCTGGCGGAGAGCGATGTAAATTTCGTGTACGCGGAGGCTGACGCATGAAAACAGCTATTGTCACCGGAGCGGGAGGGTTTATAGGGGGAGCGGTTACAGAGCTATTACTGGACAAAGGCGTCAGCGTTTACGGCGTGGACGTGTCTGAAAAATTTCTGGAGCGGCACCGGGGGAGGGAGAACTTCTTCCCAATCATTGCGGACTTTACAATGTACGGACAGCTCCATGAGATGCTTCCTGCCGGGGCAGACGTGTTCTACCACTTTGCCTGGCAGGGGGTGTTCGGGGACGCTTTCCTGGACTACCGCCTGCAGCTCAGCAACGCCTCCTACGCAGCGGACGCAGCCAGCGAGGCGGCCAAGATAGGCTGTAAAAAGTTCGTCTTTGCAGGCACCTACAACGAGCTGGAGGTAGCTGACCACTTTGACATGAGCGGAAAGTCCCCACGCTATACCTGCATTTACTCCGCCTCTAAGGCCGCCGCCGAAATCATCTGTAAGACCATTGCGGCCAACAGCGGTATGGAGTACAGTGCGGGGCTTACCGTTATGGCCTACGGTGAAAATAACCACTCAATGATGTTGCCAAATGTAGTTATGAAGCAACTCCTGAGAGGGGAAAGCCCTAAGCTCATAAAAGGAGATATTCCTTATGACATGATCTATATAGACGACATCGTGCGTGCCTTTTACGCAATAGGTGAAGCCGGAGCGAATCTGCGCAGTTACTATGTGGGTCACAGGACGTTGCGCACGTTTCGGGAGTATCTGGAGGACATAGGCGCAATCGTAGCTCCTGAAGTGCCGCTTTTGTTTGGCGCTTACCCGGACGATAACAGTAGCAGGAACTATGACCTGGTTGACCGCGAGGCGCTTTACAATGATACTGGGTTTGAGTGCAGGGCGGATTTTGAAGAAAGCATTAAAAAAACAGCCGCGTGGCTGGATGAAAACAAAAGGGATTGATTTTTTATGCCAATCATCATTGTGGGCTCCGGGTTTTCCGGGTCAATTTTGGCGAGGAAGATCGTGGAGGAGCTGGACAGGAAGGTAGTGGTGGTCGAGAAACGCGCCCACATCGGCGGGAATATGTACGACGAGGTGGACGAGCGTGGGATACTTATACAGAGATATGGGCCCCACTTTCTCAATACCAACAAATATTTCATTATCAAATTCCTCAAGCAATACGCGGAGCTTTTTCCCTTCAACGTGGAGCTCATGAGCTTTATTGACGGGAATTATGTACAGTTGCCCTTCAACTTTCAGACGGTCCAGCAGCTCATAGGCCCGGAGAAGGCGGAGAGCGTACTCATGAAGCTGAGAGCGGCCTTCGCCGGCCGGGACCGGGTGCCGGTGCTGGAGATCGTGGAGCACTCTGACCCGGAGGTCAGCGCCTACGGGGAGCTGCTCTTTGAGAAGGCCTACCGAACATACACCAGCAAGATGTGGGGCCTTCAGCCGGAGCAGATAGACAAGTACGTTTTGGACCGTGTGCCCATGGCCATGGGCTATGACAGGCGTTATCTCAACAAGGACTTTCAGTACCTTCCGGTCAAGGGCTTTACCGAGATATTCAAAAACATGCTGGACCACCCCAATATTGAAGTCCGGCTGAACACTGACGCGCTGGAGTACCTGAAGCTTGCGGAGGGCAAAGCGACATACGACGGCGAGGATGTGGAGTGTCTCATATACACCGGGGCCATTGACGAGCTTTTTGGGTGCAAATACGGGCCGCTGCCGTACAGGTCCCTGGACATTCGGTACAGCTACTCGGAGAAGGACAGAGTACAGCCCTGCGAGATCATATCCTATCCCCAGGCCAAGGGCTATACCAGGAGTACCGAGTACCGCAGGATAATGTTCGACGACAGCGCCGCCGTAGGCTCCGTGGTGGCTACAGAATACCCGCTGGACTATGTTCCCGGCGCGAAGATCGGCGGGACGCCCTACTACCCGGTGGTGACGGAGGACAGCACGGCGCTCTATGAGAGGTATCTTGGAGAGGTCGCAAAATACAAAAATCTGTTTCTCTGCGGAAGATTGGCGGAATTTAAGTATTACAACATGGACGTGTGCATCGAACACGCGCTCAAGTATTTTGAGAACGTAAGGGACTACCTGACGGGAGATCATGATTGAGAAAGTAAAAAGACCACCTTGCCAGCAAGCTCTTTATCTTCAAGAAAAAATGAGAGAGGTACACCAATGAAAGGCATCATCCTGGCCGGGGGCTCCGGTACGAGGCTCTATCCCATCACGAAGGGCGTGTCAAAGCAGGCGCTGGCCATCTATGACAAGCCCATGATCTACTACCCCCTGTCCACGCTGATGCTGGCGGGGATACGGGAGGTGCTGATCATCTCCACGCCCAGGGACATCTCCGTATTCGAGGAGATACTGGGCGACGGAAGTCAGTTGGGTATGCGCTTTGAGTACGCGGTGCAGGAGTTCCCCAACGGCCTGGCCGAGGCGTTCATCATCGGGGAAAGCTTCATCGGAGACGACAAGGTGGCGCTGGTGCTGGGGGACAACATCTTCTATGGCGGCGGGTTCTCGGCCTTTTTGGCTGAGGCGGCGTCGCTGAAGGAGGGGGCCGTCATCTTTGGCTACCCGGTGCATGATCCTTCCAGCTTTGGCGTGGTGGAGTTCGACAAGGACGGCAATGTGCTGTCTCTGGAGGAGAAGCCGAAAAAAACCGAAGTCCAAGTACGCCGTGCCGGGCCTATACTTCTACGACAACAACGTTGTGGACATCGCCAGGCACGTCAAGCCCTCGACCAGAGGGGAGCTGGAGATCACGGCGGTGAACAACGAATACTTAAGGCGCGGCAAGCTTCGCTGTGTCCGGTTTTTCCGTGGCATGGCGTGGCTGGACACGGGTACATACGACGGCCTCCAGGAGGCGTCACAGTTTGTGAACATCATTCAGAAGCGGCAGGGGATGTACGTTTCCTGCATCGAGGAGATCGCGTACAGGAGAAGATTCATCGACAAGGAACAGCTTCTGCGGCTGGCCGCGCCTCTCATGAAAACGGAGTACGGGCAGTATCTTAGGGACATCGCGGAGGGGGAGGAAATATGAAGAAGCTTCTGATCACCGGCGGGGCCGGGTTTATAGGGTCGAATTTCATATTTTACGAGCGGGAGAAGCGCCCGGAGTATGACCTTGTCTGCCTGGACAAGCTGACCTACGCCGGGAATCTGGAGACGTTGGCCCCCGTGATGGGCGACCCGAAGTTTAAATTCATCCGGGCGGACATCGCAGACCGCAAGGCGGTGTATGAGATTTTCGAGACTGAAAAGCCGGACATCGTGGTCAACTTCGCCGCCGAAAGCCATGTGGACAGGTCCATCGAGAACCCGGCGGTTTTTCTGGAGACGAACGTCATGGGGACTCAGGTACTTCTGGACGCCTGTCGGAAATATGGAGTGGAGAGGTATCATCAAGTTTCTACCGATGAGGTCTACGGGGATCTTCCCCTGGACCGGCCGGACCTTTTCTTTACGGAAAAGACGCCGATCCACACCTCCAGCCCCTACTCCGCGTCCAAGGCCGGGGCGGATCTCTTATGCAACGCCTATCACCGGACCTTTGGCCTGCCCATCACCATCTCGAGATGTTCCAACAACTATGGGCCCTATCAGTTCCCGGAGAAGCTCATACCCCTGATGATCGCCAATGCCCTGGCGGACAAGCCGCTGCCGGTCTACGGCGAGGGGCTGAACGTGCGGGACTGGCTCTACGTGGAGGATCACTGCGCGGCCATAGACCTCATCATCCACAACGGGCAGGTGGGGCAGGTCTACAACATCGGCGGGCACAACGAGATGCGGAACATCGACATCGTGAAGATCATTTTGAGGCAGCTTGGCAAGCCGGAGAGCCTCATCACCCACGTCACCGACCGCAAGGGCCACGATATGCGCTACGCCATCGACCCCACTTTCATCCACGCGGAGCTGGGCTGGCTCCCGGCCACTAAATTCGCCGACGGGATCCGGAAAACCATCCAGTGGTACCTGGACAACCGGGGCTGGTGGGAAAACATAGTCAATGGGGAGTATAAGACGTATTACGAGAGAATGTATGGGTAATTCATGTTCAGGAGACGCTTTTTATGTTTGAGAAAATTGTTCAATATCGTTTCCTGTTTGAGGAGTTAGTCAAGCGGGATTTTAAGCAAAAATATAAGCGAACGGTTCTGGGCGTGGGCTGGAGTCTTCTGTCACCGCTTTTGATGCTGTTGGTTATGCGCGTCATGCTTGTGGGGTTCTTTGGCAGAAGTACGCCACATTACACGACATACTTGTTCAGTGGCACTTTGATCTTTTCATATTTTACCGAGTCCACAAAGGGCGGAATGAGGACGCTTCGGGGAAATTCGGGGATATTTTCCATGGTAACGATCCCGAAATATATGTTCTTGCTTTCAAAAAATGTGCAGACACTTATCAATTTTCTTCTCACCCTGGTGATCTACTTCATTATGGCGGTCATTGACGGAGTTACATTGACATGGAAGGTCGTCTATCTGATATACCCTATTTGCTGTCTTGCGTTGTTCAATGTAGGAATAAGCATGGTACTGTCCGCTCTGTACATATTTTTTCCCGATATGCAGTACCTCTATGATGTTTTCACCCGTATGCTCACCTATTTATCCGCAATATTCTATACTATCGACAGATTCACGCCAACGGGACAGAAGCTGTTCCTGCTGAACCCGATCTATCTTTTTATAAGATATTTCCGAAAAATTGTGATTGAGGCTACGGTGCCTACCATCTGGTTCCATCTGCTGATGGCGGCGGATGTGGCTATAGCGCTTTTAATGGGGTGCTTCATGTATAAGAGATACAACACTAAATTTTTATATTATGTATAACGGAGGAACACTATGAGTATATTGGATGTCCGCAATGTCTCTATCCGTTATATGACAGGCGATTACAAAAATATAGGGTTAAAAGAATATGTAATGCGGAAGCTGACGCGCAATTACCACGTTTCGGAATTCTGGGCGGACAAAGACATCTCCTTTTCTCTGGAAAGTGGGGACATGCTTGGCATTATAGGCAGTAACGGAGCCGGAAAGACGACGCTTTTGAAGGTGGTTTCCGGAATCATGGAGCCCACGAAGGGAAAGGTGATTCGCAGGGGAAAGGTAGCGGCGCTGCTGAATCTTGGCAGTGGCTTTGACCCTGACCTGACGGTGAGGGAAAACACATATCTCCGTGGGGCAATGCTGGGCTACACCAGAAAGTTTATGGACGAGGCCTATGATCAGATTATCGAATTTGCGGAGCTCCAGGATTTTCAGGACCACTTATTCAGGCAGCTTTCCTCCGGTATGCGTGCGCGGCTTGCGTTTTCCCTGGCTTCAATGGTCCAGCCGGATATTTTGATTTTAGATGAGGTCTTGTCCGTAGGGGATGGGGCATTCCGGAAAAAAAGTGAAGCTAAGATGCGGGAAATCATTGGAAGCGGCGCCACTACAATCCTGGTTTCCCACTCCCTCGGGCAAATACAGGAGCTGTGCAATAAGGTCTTATGGCTCGAGAAGGGAAGACAAATAGCCTTTGGGGATACTCAAATTCTTTGCAATCTTTATCAGCGTTTTCTGGATAGGACTCTTACGCTGGATGAGGCCAAAGATATTTGGGGAAGTATAAACGGACGTCACTATGACTACCTTATCGTTGGCAGTGGCGTCTTTGGTTCTACCTTCGCCCGGGAAGCCACGGACCGGGGGAAAAGCTGCCTTGTCATTGACCGGCGTCAGCACCTGGGCGGGAACGTCTACTGTGAGACGGTAGACGGTATTACAGTCCACAAATACGGCGCGCACATTTTCCATACAGACGATGAGCGGGTCTGGGAGTTTGTGAACCGATTTGTCAAATTCGCGCCTTACGTCCACCGTGTATCCGCCAGATCCGGCGGCGAGGCGTACAGTATGCCCTTCAACATGTATACCTTCGAAAAGCTGTGGGGCGTGACCACCGAGGCGGAGGCACGGAAAAAACTGTCGGAGACAGGGGCCGGGGAAGGAACCCCTTCCAACCTGGAGGAGCAGGCCGAATTCCTTGTGGGCCGTGAAATATACGAGAAGCTGGTCAAGGGCTACACCGAAAAGCAGTGGGGCAGACCCTGCCGCGAGCTTCCCGCGTCCATCATCAAGCGCCTGCCATTACGTTTTAAATACGACGACAGGTATTTCTCGGACAAGTACCAGGGCGTCCCGGAGGGCGGTTACAACGCGTTGATCCAGGGACTCTTGAAGGGAATCCCCGCGCTGTCCGGAATCAGCTATGCCGCGCTGATCGGGGCGTTTCCAAATATAGCGGACAAGGTGGTCTACACCGGCGCGATCGATGAATTTTTCAATTACAGCCTGGGCCACCTGGAGTACCGGGGCCTGAGATTTGAGGAGGAGACGTTGGATCTGCCGGACTATCAGGGGCAGGCGGTTGTGAATGAGTGCGATAGCGATGTGCCCTGGACCAGGACGATCGAGCATAAATACTTCCTGTCCGAGAGCAGCTCAAAGACGGTGATCACCCGCGAATACCCGACCGAATGGATCCCTGGGAAAGAGGCCTATTACCCGGATCCATT
>CANQSU010000049.1 GCA_947626585.1 uncultured Oscillospiraceae bacterium | reverse complement strand
CAATCTCAAACGAAAAAAGTGTACCCTCTCTCCTCCTTACCTTCTCAAAGTCTTTGCTTCGTAAGCGATTCCCCTGAGGAAAACGCATCGGCGTATTGACACGATTTTTGGAAGATGATATAATTTGACAATAGTTTTCATATTTCGCGGTGTTCAAAACGGAGGTGTGGGTATGGAGGCGTCGCCTAAAAGAGAAGAAACATTTGTCGGTCGGCCCGTGTCCGGGAGAAGTACGGACGAGCTGATAAAACTCATTGAAAGCTCTTCCAGCTTTGAGGATACGATGGAGGAGATCAAGCCGGACCTTGTGGATAAGACCTTCAGCCAGCGTCTCAAAGAACTCATGGACAGGCGAGGCGCGAAGGTATCCGAGCTGGTGGAGCTGTCGCTTATGAGCAGGTCCTTTGTCTACCAGCTCTGCTCCGGCGAGAGGGAGCCAGGACGGGATGTGGTGCTGAGGCTGGCGCTGCTCCTCCGGGCCGGCATACCCGAGACGCAGCGTCTGCTTCGGGCGGCGGGGCGTGGAGCGCTCTATCCCCGGGTGAGGCGCGACGCCGTTTTGCTCTACGCGTTGAGGGAGGAGCTGGGGATATTCGAAACGGACGAGCTTCTTACCGGCTGCGGTGAGACCCCACTCATCATCGGATCATGACGGAGCGGGCGGACGTCATACCCCCGGAAATCGCGGAGGAATATGAGCTTTTCACCGTACTCAAGGGGACGTCCCAAAGGCGGACGCTGCTGCTTCGCCGGAGGCGGGACGGGCAGCCTGCCGTATTGAAATGCACCCGGGGCGAGGAAGCGGCGAAGCGACAGGTCTATGAAGCGGTCCGTGCTTTGGACGGCGACGGGGTCCCGAGGATATTGAAGATTCTTGATTACCAAGGCACGCAATATGTCCTCCGGGAGTACGTGGAGGGGAAAACGCTTCTGGAGCTGTGCGGTGAGCGGGGGCCGCTTTCCGCGGGAGAGGCCGCGGACATAGGCATGAGGATATGCGGGATCCTGGAGCGTTTTCACGGCCTGGACACGCCGCTCATACACAGGGACATCAAGGCGGAGAACGTGGTACTGACGCCGGACGGGCGGTGCGTACTCATCGACTTTGGCATCGCCAGATTTTATAACGAGATGGACTCCCGTGATACTACCATCATTGGTACGGGCTTTGCCGCCGCGCCCGAGCAGTTCGGCTATGCCCAGACGGACGTGCGTTCGGATGTATACTCCCTGGGAGTGCTTCTCCATGAGCTTTCCACGGGGGAGTACGTCCGTGACAAAGGGGTCGTCCCGCTGGAGCTTCGGCACGTTGTGGATAAATGCACGTGCTTTGACCCGTCGGACAGGTATCAGAATGTCGTGGAGCTGAAAAAAGCTCTTTTTCGGGTGAAAAGGAGTCCGCGCCGCCTTGTGGCTGTCCTGTCGGCGGCTTTGGCGATCGTGCTGGCGGTAACGCTGTTTTTCTCCCTGTGTCCGGCACCCTCCAAGCCCTCGAAAACCGATATCTACACCTTTGCCTCGCCCGAGCTGGGCGCCGAGGTTGCGCGTCAACTGGGCAAGGAGGTGAAGGAAATCACCAGGGAAGATCTTTCCCGGATCACCGCTATCCGGCTCATTGGAACGTATCCCTTTGAAAATTGGGATGACATCCTTGCACAAGGGGAGGCAATCTCCCTCAACGGCCAGACCTTTGAAGGCATGGAGGCGGGGAGCATCAGCACCCTGGCGGATATTCCGGAGATGACGAACCTGACGGAGCTGTGCCTGTGCAATCAGGAGATTTCCGACCTTGCGCCCCTGAAGGACAGCCATCTTGTGAGACTGGCGCTCCATGGGAACGCCGTCTCCGATCTGGAACCCCTTCGCGGCTGCCAGGAACTCACGGAGTTTTACATCAGCAATAACCCGGTGAGCGATATTTCCCCCCTGGCGGGTATGCCTAATTTGGGGAGGCTCAATCTCGGGGCGACGGATATCAGGTCCTTGGAGCCGCTGAAGGAGATTCCGAAGCTTGTGTATCTGGAGATGCTTGACTGTCCCGGCATCCGGAGTCTGGAGGGTATTGAGGAGCTGAGGGGGCTTGCAAATCTGCTGGTGAGGCCCGTGACACACGCGGACCTGGCCCGGATCGACACGCTCACCGGACTCTTGGGGCTCGGTATATGGTCCCCCGAGCCATTTGACGACCTGACGATCATATCGGATCTGACGTACCTCCGGTACCTTTACGCGGATATCACCTTCCTTTCGTCCGTAGAGGGGATCGAGGGCATGAAGCTCCTGAACCGGCTGGATCTGAGAAGCTCCTATCCTCTGAACGCCGCGCCTCTGGCCGGACTTGCGGCACTGGAGGATGTCAACTTTGATTTCATGTATTCCGACAGCGACTGGTCCGAGGTGTCCGGGCTTGAGAATCTAAAGTATGGCACCATAAGTCCCGCCGACGAGGCGTCCTTCCGCGCCGCCCTGGGGGATCGGGACGTGAATATATTTGTGTCCCCCGGCTGATTTTTTCCAAAAGTCTGCAACCTGCGTACCAAAAATCCCACAGAGTCATTTATAATGACCCTGTGGGTTATTTTGTTGATACGGATATCAACCGAAGATATTCCCTTCGAGCCATGCTTCATAAGCCGGCCCGGAAATACACAAGGTATTCCCAGCGCCGCCTTATTTTGCCTGACACGAAAAGATCCCCGCCAATCGCGGGAAGATTTTGAGATCAGTATGAACGGCATATTTGAAAAAAGAGGGGACGGTGATGATGTGGCGATCAATTATTTGTCATACACGCTGAAGGTCCACGATGTACTCAACCGGCTTGGGGGCATACTTGATCTGCTTGAGGGCGCTGACACGGGGGAGTGGAGAAGAACGGCCGCGGAGCTGAACGCCAAGCTGGAGTCCATGCGCTTCCAGGTGGCGGTGGTGGGCGAGTTTAAGCGCGGGAAGACCAGCTTTATTAATGCCCTTCTGCGGCGGGAGATCCTCCCCGCGGACGTTGCGCCCGCCACGGCCACCATCAACCGGGTCACTTACGGGGCCGTGCCCTCCGCCTACATCTGCTGGAAGGACGGACGTCCCGATGAGAGGGTGGAGATCGACAAGCTCAACCGGTACATAACCAAGCTGACGGATGAGTCCGCCAACAACGCCAAGCGCATACGCGAGGCCGTGGTCTGCTTTCCATGCCTGTTCTGCGAGAACAACGTCGATCTCATCGACACACCGGGCATGAATGACAACGAGGATATGAACACCGTCACCATCGGGGAACTGGCCAACATCGACCTGGCCATCGTGACGCTGGACCCAAAATACCCCATTAGCTCCACGGAGTCCGACTTCATCGCCAAGCTCGTGGAGAGCGACCAGATCTGCCAAATCATCTTCGTCGCCTCCAAGATCGACACCGTTCCCGCATCCCAACGAAAAAAGCTCCTGGAGACCGTCGCCGGGCGCATCTCAAAGCTTCCCCGGGAGGTCCTTTTGAAAAAATACGGCGAGGGTGATCCGGTGATTCGCAAATTTGACCGGCTCCTGGCCAACCCTGTCATCTACCCCATATCCGCCATGCAGGCGCTGGAGGCATACGGGATCGGCAATCAGGAACTCTTGGAGAAAAGCGGCTTCCAGCGGCTCACCGATGAGCTTGCGCCGCTCATCATCACCACCCAGCACAGCGCCGCGGTGCTGACTCCCCTCAATGTGACCATCTCCATATGCCGCCGGATATCCCAGCTTTGCGAGGCCACGGCCCGGAGCGACGCGCTCTCACAGCGCCGCCGGGAGCTGCGGCAGAGCTTCGCGGGCACCGCCTACGGCTCCTGGACGGACAGCGCCTCCATCATGAACGCGTGCAGGAACAATATCGACGCCCTTCACCGAGACAGGGTGCAGTGGGCTTTCGGTCAGATCAAGAGCGCCTATCTCACCGGCGGCAGACTCGCCGCCTCCTCTGTCTCGCAGAGCGTCTATCAGAAGCTGGCAGTGGAGCTTCCTCAAGAGGAGGAGGGGCTTTACAGGTCCCTGTGGGAGGAGCATTTCCTGCGGGGGTACGGCCTTCTGACCGGCGCGCTCAAGGAGATTTTGGCCTCGTCAGGGGACGTACTCTCCGGGGTGCCGCCGGATCTGAGTCCCCTCACCAGTCCCTATGACCGGCTGCCCTTCAGGTTCTCAGACCAGGTAACCTTCGGTTGGGACGCCATGCCCGTCCCGCCGGGCGGCATGCCGCCCGGCCAGGTGGATTATTTCATACTGAGCAGCCTGGGGCCCGTCTTTGACCGATATTATGATATGAGGCTTCAGCGCGTTGCCCTTCTCATTGAGCGGATGACCAGGTATGAGTCCGATCTCTGCCAGGAACTCGTTCGGGGGTACTTCAAGGCCACGCCGCCGGTAGTGACCGGCGAGGTCTTTCAGAATCTGGATGCCGGAAAGGCCGGACTCGTCCGCCGCGAGGCGGGAGAGCTGGCGGAGGCCTGCGCCCAGCTTCGTGACGGGTATCTTGCCGATACCGGCAGCTAATACAATACCAACATTATTTATTATTAAATCGGCAATTTTAAATAATTCCAATTTAATAAAAGATAAAAGGGCCGTTTTGCTCGCCGCTGCGCGGCAACCGCAAAACATGGCCGCATTACTCCTGCGATAATTTAATTACCGGAGAAATGTAAAAATAAAAAAACGGAGGGAAAAACATGTTTTGTCCAAAATGCGGAGTGGCAAACTCAGACGACGCAAAATTCTGCAGCACATGCGGCCAGCCCCTTGCCAGCCCGTCGAATAAATGCGTCTTCTGCGGCGCTGCGCTGGCCCCCGGGGCGCAGTTCTGTCCCGAGTGCGGGAGCAAGGTCCAGAGCGGAGGCGGGACCACGGTGAAGGATGTGTCCATCAACACAGGCGGCACGCAAATTCCGGCGAAGCCCAAGGCCACGGGCCGGCTGCTCTATCCGGCCAAGCAGTTCGCCATGTACGAGGGTGAGCCCACGGTTGGCATCTCTAAGGCCCAGGGGCCGCTCACGGTCTATGACGACAGGATAGAGTTCAAAAAGACCTTCGGCAATGCCCTCGCCTCATCCTTCGGTCTGCTCGGCATGGCCCTCGCGAAGAAGAATGCCAACAAGGACCCCCAGCTCATCATCCCCGTCAGCCAGATCGCCCAGCTGCGCGTGGGCTCCTACGGCGGCATCTACAAGACCCTTGTGGTGGTCCAGAAGGACGGCACCGTCATCTCCTTCGCGCCCGCGGTTCCCGGAAGCTCCCTTCCACAGAATATCATCGATGTTCTTCAGCCCTACATAAACTGAGGAGGACGGTATGGGAGGATTCAGATTCAACGGCATCGGCGCCACGGACCATTTTAAGAAGCTCAAGAGCTTGGGCGTCCACACCTGCCCCAGCTGCGGCAAGGAGACCGAGTTCTTCCTTGAGCTGGCCAAGTTCAAGATTGATATCATCTTCATCCCCACGGTCACCCTGAAGACCAGATACGCTGTCATGTGTTCAAAGTGTGAGAACGGCCAGTTCGTCTCGGACGCGTGGGCCGCAAAGCTCCTCAATGACGGGCCCCACGATGTGATCTTTGAGGGTGCCCAACCCACGCGGACCTCCCAACAGGAGAACACCGTGGTCCGACAGCCTGTTCAGGGGACCGGCGGGTCGGGAAGTCTGACCGGCGGGACCGCCGCCGAAAGTACCGCAGGGAAGACCACCGCGGCACCGGCGGCCAACCCCCTGAAGGGCGCGGCGGCGCCGTCGTTTTTCAAATGCCCGTACTGCGGCGTCACTCAGATGCGGGACGGGGGTTTCTGCGCCTATTGCGGCAAGCCCGCGCCGGAGGTGCAGCAGCAGGCGGGGGGCCAGCCCGCTCCTCGGAGCAAATGTCCGGCCTGCGGGGCCCAGGTGAAGCCCGGGGCCGTGTTCTGCGACCAATGCGGGAAAAAAATAAACTGATCATGGAGTGACGAAAAGATGAAAAAATGTCCAACTTGCCAGGGCGTCTACGACGACGCCAAGAGCTTTTGTCCCAAATGCGGGATCGCACTGACGGATGCCGCCGAAACACAGACCGCTGTGCCCACCGCCAACAACACCACTACGCCCGCCAAGACCGGGAACGGCTTTTGGGAGAAGTGGGGAGGAATACTCCTGGCCGTTCTGGGCTTTCTGATCTGCTGGGAGATCTTCGCCATCCTCGGGTGCGCCATCGCCATTGTCGCCGCGATTTACGCGTGGAAGTCCGACAACCCGATCAACAAGTTCGGCGCGTTGATTATCGCCGTGATCAGCGCCATCCTGACCATCGGCACGATGATATAACGGCTCCGTTTTCCGAAAAATACAGACAGAAAGGAATCATAAGATGACAGAGAAATCAGATCTCAGCTACATGGGTTATCAGGAGATGGTAGCTGACATGACCACGGCCCTTACCGGTACCGTCGAGATCATGAAAGAACTTGAGATGCCGGTCCAGGCGGAAAAAGCCGCTGAAACGGCGGGAAGATTGAAATCCCACATCTTCTCGGTGGGCATCATGGGCGAGTTCAAGCGCGGAAAGAGTACGGTGATCAACGCCCTCCTGGGCGAGGAGATCGCCCCCGCAGACATCATTCCCGCGTCCGCCACTCTGAACCGCATCACCTGGGGGCCGAAGGCCAAAGCCCGCATCCTCTTCAAGGACGGGAAGAGCCAGGAGGTGCCGGTCGACAGGATTGCCGAGTATGTGACCAAGCTCACCGACGACTCAGCCGCTATGGCCGAGACGGTGGACCAGGCGGTGGTGGAGTACCCCTGCGAATTCTGCAAGAACAACGTGGAGATCATAGACACCCCGGGGCTCAACGACGACGACCGGATGGACGCGATCACCGAGTCGGTGGTGCCCAAGCTGGACGCCGTCGTCTTCGTGGTCAGCGCCTCGGCCCCCTTCGGCAAGAGCGAGGCGGAGTTTGTACGCAGCAAGCTCATGACCAGCGATGTGTCACGGCTCATCGTCATCGTAAACAGGATCGACGACATATATAAGGCGTCAGACCGCCCGAAGATCGTCGAGGAGATCCGCAAGAGGATCGTCAAGGAGATCCTGGACCGCACGGCGGCGATCCACGGGGAGGACTCGGATATCTACAGGGAGACCAAGGCCAAACTGGCGGACATCACCCTCTATCCCATGTCGGCGATCAAGGCCCTCATAGGGCGCACGGAACACGATCAGGATCTGGTGGAGGAGAGCGGCATCCTGGACTTTGAAGAGCGCCTGCGCAAGCTCCTCACGGAGGAGAGGGGAGCCCTTGAGATCACCCGCGGGATGTCGGTGGTCGCCGACCTCCTCAAGCAGGGCACACAGGCCATTGAACTCCGTATGAGTACCATTGAGATGAGCGCCGAGGAGTTCCTCCGCAACCAGATGGAGGCACAGCAGAAGATCACCGAGCTTCGTGCCAATAAGAAGGCCGAGCAGGAGCGCGTTCGCGGCATCGGCAAGGAGATCGGAAAGAAGATCAACTCCATGATCGATGAGAAGTACATAGACCTCAGGGATCGGCTTGTCACCTACTTCTCAAGCTACCCCATTAATCCCAGTGAGCTGAAAAGCGAGCGCGATGTGGCTCAATTTCAGACAAAGGTCGGAGCGGACATGGAGCGCGAGGTCAAGAGCGCCCTCAGCGATTACTCCGAGCAGTTAAATGTCTATCTTCAAAAGGCCATGGGAAGCGAATATGTGAAGGTCCAGGAGTACATGGGGACTTTGGCGCTGGAGCTTGATAACCTGAGGGGTAGAATAAAGGGCAAGGAAAGCGCAGGAACGATCGGATCTGTGGGAATAGATGCCATGTCCAATCTTCTGGGGGTGTTCCTTACCTCCAACATCTTTTCCGCCACGGGCCTCGGAATGTTCGGACTCGGCGGCATGATCGAGGGCTTCAAGGAGGCCGGCTGGAAAGGAGGCGCTACGGGTCTTGTGGGCGGCGCCGCCGCCGGTACAGCCGTGGGCTTTGCCCTTGTTACGGCTCTCGGCTCCGTGGCCTTTTTACCCTTTGCACTCATAACGGGCCTGGCCGGCACCCTGGGCGGCAAGTTCCTTACAGCGGCCATATTCGGTAAGGACATTCGTCAGAAGAAGATCAACGAGATACGCGACGGCCTGAAAAAAGCCGCCGGTGAGACCGTGGACAGCCTTCGTTCGCAGAACCTCATCGAAAACTGGGCACAGAAGCAGATCGAGGACCAGATCCAGATCGTCATTGACCAGATAGACGGCGAGACCGAACAGATGCTCACCGGGATGGAGGACACCCTGAAAGCCATCGCCGCCGATATGGCCAAGGCCAATCAGGACAAGGAGCAGCGGATGGCTCAGTGCGATCATATCAAGAAGAAGATCGAAAGCATCACCGAACTCATCGAGCGTATCACCGCGAGAATTGGAATGACCGGCGGGCAGGAGCGGATCCCGGCCGCCCAGTAAGGAGGTTTTGCAGAAAAATGGAATACGGATACTTCGCCGCGTCTCCCCTTGACTCCGTTCGGGTGAATTTTGGGGAGTACATGAACAAAATGAAAGCGAGGGACGACGCCCACCGGGTTAACGGCATCCCCGACTACGCCTTCCCCCTGGACCTGAAGCTGCGGGAGCAGCTTCGGAAGATCCCGCTTTTCTACACCATCAGCAAAAAGATTGCCGTCCACACTGAGGCCCGCGCCCGTCAGCTTGAGACGGCCCAGTCCGTCATGGCCAGCCCCACCCAGTTCCCGGATATCTTCAACATGGCCAGGGACTGCGCCAAGCGCCTCGGCATCGGCGCGCCCAACGTCTACGTCACCCACGACCAGTCCATGAACGCCTACACCTACGCATCCGACACGGTGACACCCACCATCGTCGTTACCAACGGCCTCGTGGAGCGTCTGACCCCGGGGGAGATAAAATGTGTTATCGGCCACGAGTGCGGGCACGTCCACAACGAGCATCTCGTGTACCAGTCCGTCTGCAACGTGCTGGCAAACCTGCTCTCCGGCAGGAACGCGATCATCCAGCTGCTGTCAAAGACGAACGTCCTGCTCTTCTACGAGTGGTCCCGCGCCGCGGAGATCACCTGCGACCGTGCCGGCATGATCTGCGCGGACAGCGTTCAGGACGCCATCAACGTGAACAAGAAGCTGGCCTACGGCTCGTTCCTGAACCGGGAGGACGTAGACATCAACATCAAGGAGATCCGCGCTCAGCTGGATGAGCTGTCCATGGTGGCTTCCGTGTACACGGAACTCATGAGGACCCACCCCTCCGGCATAAGGCGGGTCCTGGCCAGCGACGAGTTTTCCCGCTGTGAGCTTCTCTATAAGTGGAGGCCGGATTTGAAAAAGCCCGGCATGAAGCTCCAGACCAAGGAGGAGACTGACGCCGCGGTGTCCAAGTACATCGCGGTCCTCAAAGAGGACAGAGAGGAGACCAAATGATGGATATTCAGGACAGAATCACTATTTCAACGGCGGATATCATCGAGAAGCTGGAGCGGAATCTGGACGACCTGCGCCGGTTCCGCTACGACAACGAGTACAGGCGGCTTTTGGGTGACACCATGCTGCGCCACCTGGAGAACTGGGAAAGCAGAATCCGCAGCCGCCGCAGGGACCCCTTCACTGTGGTGGTCGCCGGGGAATTCAAGCGGGGCAAGTCAACCTTCATCAACGCGCTTTTGGGCGAGGATGTACTTGTCACCGACGTGACGCCCGAGACGGTCACCATGAACGTCTTAAGCTATGGCCTCCACAAGAACGAGGCGGTACTCTCCGGGGGGCGCCGGATGACCCTCTCCGACGACGAACTCTCCCGAGCGGCCATCGAGCGCATTTCCGGCGAGGTGGGGGAGACCATTCGCCGGCTGGAGATCTCACGACCCAACGAGATCCTGCGGGATATACGTATCATCGACACCCCGGGCCTCAACGATATCTCCGACTCCGACCTTGACTCCATCGTGGCCGACGCCATGGCCCAGGCGGACGCGGTGGTCTACCTCTACTCTGTCACCGCGCCGCTGTCCAGGAGCGAGCAGATGTACATCCGCTACTACATCCTTCCCCAGAATTACACCAAGCTCTTTCTGGTGGGCAACCGCTGTGACCTGATGATGACGGCTGACAATCTGAACGCCATCCGCGAGACCATGGAGAAGCGAACCGAGATCCTTCTCCCCGGCGAACGCCTCTACTACATCAGCGCCCTGGAGGAGATCCTACGCGCCACGGGCGAGGAACTCCCCGAGCTTGAGATCAACGACATGCTGGCGCAGGAGTTCACCGACTTAAAGGAGGCCGTCAGGGTCCTCATCGAAGAGAAGAAGACCAACGTGGCCGCCGACAGGATGCTCAGGCTCACGCGCCAGATGGTGGAGGAGCTGAACGCTGATCTGGAGAACATCAAAAAAGGCCTTGAGTTCACCGACGTGGAGTTGGAACAGGAGCGTGCCAAGCTCCGTGAGGAGGAGAGCCGCCAGAGCGAACGACTTGATGAGGCCGCGGCCATGGTTCGGGATACCGTTGAGGCCATGCGGTCCGACGCCGCCGGCTGGATGAATCAGCTTTTGAGCCGCATGGAAACGGAGAATCTATCCGACTACAGCGCACAGGAGTTGGGTCAGTATTACTCCTATTACTGTGTCGACCTGCTGGAGACGCTTCTCCGTTCGAGCCTTGAATACCACAGGGAGGAGCTGCTTGAAAAGCTCAGCGGCATATCCGATCAGCTTTCGTCGGGGCTGGCCGGCATGTATGCCTCCGGCGACGATGTGAGCTTCGCCTTCCGGGTGAACAACACCACCTGGACCCGTGGCGACTCCGTGACCATGGCCATCTCCATGATGGGTGGTCCTATCTCCGCCTTAGCTGATTTGGTCGGCAGCTTTACAAGGAAGAAGGAGATCGACAACGCCCAGGGCTCCATCGTCAGCTCGATAAAGGCCAAATTTCCGGCGTTGAGGAAGGAGGCCGACTCCCGTGTTGCCGCCAGCTACAAGGCGCTGGCGGACTCCGCGTGCAAGCTCATCGGGGAGTATTATCAGGAGCAGATTGATCACGCCCACGAGACTATGGCCCAATACGAGGAGGCCTCCAGCAGACGGGGTGAGGACCACGTGAAGGTACTTGCCGCGGTGGAGGAGCTGGGCACCGCCTTGGCCGCCTTTTCAGAGCAGCTTTGAGGAGGTGCGGCATTTGAAAGCAGTTGTCTGCCCCGCCTGTTCGACAAAGCTGATAGGCGACGCCCCCGTCTGTCCGCGATGCGGGCGCATTCTCGGCTCATACCAGGATGCATGCTTCATGCCAGTCGGAAAAAAGAGAATCTTCCCCTGCTCGGTTTATATAACTGAAAGCCGCCTGACCATCCGGCCTCGGCGACGCTTATATGGAGAATTTTGGCATTGCTGGCGCCGCCTCCGCCCTAATTTCTGAAAGAAACAAGAAGGCCTATCCCGAGCTTGACAGCCCTTGGAGAGAGATTTCCGAGATCCGCTATCCAAACGGAAAATTTGGCACTGTCCTGAACTCGATCAAGGCTGACTGCGGGATCCTTCTCACCTACGCCGACGGCGTCCAGATTGTGGTGGGCCTGTCAAAAGAGAACGCCGCTCAAGCCGTGGAATTGTTGAGAACACAGCTTATGAAGTATTGACTGTTCAAAAAAGCCCATCATCGCCATGCTGCACATGATGGGGAACAGCGGGGATCGCCTGTTTGGAAAACGGAGGCGCGAGAGAGATGGACGTGACGGCATATGATGCGAAGAAACGGGATATGGCGGCGCTGGCGGAATACAAGGAGAAGCTCAGACGTGAGCCAAGGCTGAAATACCTCTTTTTTGAGCTTACGGACCGGTGCAATCTCCACTGCGCCCACTGCGGCAGTCGGTGCGGAGCCGGGGGACACTCGGAGCTTGCTTTTAAGGATGTAAAGCGCGTCCTCACGGAGACGGCCGGGGCCTTCGGTACGAAGGACACGATGATCTGCCTTACGGGAGGGGAACCCATGCTTCACCGGGACTTTTTCAGAATCGGTGCAGAGGCATCCAGACTGGGCTTTTTCTGGGGCATGACCACCAACGGGATCCTGATCGACGCCCACGCGGCGGACGCGTGCATACAGGCGGGGCTCGGTTCCGCCGGGATCAGTCTTGACGGTCTGCGGGAGACCCATGATGCTTTCCGTGACTGCCCAGGCGCCTTTGACGGGGCGGTCCGGGGCATCAGGGAGTTCGTAAAGCGGGGGATGTACTTCGAGGTAACTACCGTGGTTTTCCGACACAACCTCCGGGAGCTTCCGAAGCTCTATGCTTTTTTGCGCAGTCTGGGTGTGAGATACTGGAAGATCATGAACATGGAGCCTATAGGAAGAGCGCTCGAACGTCAGGACCTGGCGCTGACGCCGGAGGAATTCAGGGTCATGCTGGATTTCATTCGGGAAAAGCGC
Organism: uncultured Oscillospiraceae bacterium; assembly: GCA_947626585.1. GTDB lineage: Bacteria > Bacillota > Clostridia > Oscillospirales > Oscillospiraceae > RUG626. The sequence continues at coordinate 6,113 of CANQSU010000049.1, read as the reverse complement.
TTTGATAAGGAAAATGACATGGACGTGTCCTACGGCTGTTCCCACTATCTGACGCCGGAGTATGAGCGCATGACACGGGACGCCTTGTTCATATGCGGTGCGGGTATTTTTATTGCCTCCGTGACCTGCAACGGGGACATTATTGGTTGCCTGGATATTGAGAGACGTCCCCAGCTTGTGCAGGGGAATATTGCCGTGGACAGCTTTCCGCAGGTGTGGCGGGAGAAATTTGGCGTTTTCCGACGGGATCGGTCGGAATCCTCCGCAGTATGCGCGGATTGCCCCGACAGGCCCTGCTGCGGCGGGGATTCCATGCATACCTGGGATTTTGAGAAAAACGCGCCGAGACTGTGCGTAAAAAAGTATCTGGAGCTTTGAAAAATTAAAGGGAGTGTAAAAATGGACGAGAAGAAAACCGGACTTTCGGAGAAGGAATACGACGCCGGAAAAAAGATTTGCCGGAACTGTTTCAAGATTATGGGGGAGAACGACAAGTTTTGTCCCTTCTGCGGTGCGCCGGGAGGCATTGGCTTTGGCTTGAACCTCATAAGGGTCGTATACGGTCCCCTACCGATGAAATTGGATGTATTACGACGCAACACACAGGAGGACAAGGAAAAATGAACCGGAAGCCCTTCGCGCGGTGGTTCCCGGCGGGTATATGGTATATATTATTGGATGAACGAAGAGCGGAGACAATAATACGAAAACGGAAGCACCAATCAGAAAGAATGGCTGGAAAACTGAGTCAGGATGTCGTCTGGAAGCGTAAAACAATACATTGGCCAGTCCGTCATAAGCGGTGCTGGCCGATAATTTTTTGCTCTTTCAAGTAGTTCAGCCAGTGGTTTGCCCCCTGACCCACTGATTGCCCTACGAGAAAAATACATAAAAATTATCAAAAGTCCCTTATTTCGTGAGAAATCAGGGACTTTTGATGGTGGAGACTGTTAGACTCGAACCAGTGATCTCCTGCGTGTGAACCGAGCCAAGAAACTTTTTCCGCCCATTTCTAACGCTTTCCGATAGTATTTGCTCCAAATCAAATACTCTCCGCCCATCTTCCCTCCGCCCCGGTACGATACCTCCAAGCGTGTCTGTGGCAAAATATGTGGTCAAAACCCACCACTCCCTCATCCGGCAGAGCCGGGTGAGGGAGTGTGCGTATTGTAGCTTGGAGGGCGGGGAGATGTCAAGTTATTTTGTATCGAAAAATTCTTCTGGACTTTCCTCCAACCTTGTGGTATTTGTTGTTCCCACAAGGAGGAGAGAAGAAAAATGAAGGTAATTGAAGAACTCTGGTACGGAAACCTCAAAATGTGCGAAAGGGAAGTGCCCAAAGACTCGCCGCTCCGCCAGTCCATGAACCACGTGTACAGGTCGGAGGAACAGCTCGCTGAAACCCTAAACGAGGATCAGCGCAAACTCCTGGAGACCCTCATGGACAACCACATGACCCTAACCGCCGACCTCGAGCGCGACGCCTTCACCACCGGCCTCCGCCTCGGCGCACGGATGATGATGGAAATCCTCGGCGTGGACGACAGTCAAAATTTGTGACGGTATAAGCAAAAAGAGGGAACCAGAAGAGCTATGTCATAGATGCCGTTTGGATGAATCAATTTGCGGAAAAAAGCTCATTAAGCATGCGCAGACAGTCTTCCTTTTCGGCCATTGATAAACTATTAAAAAGAGTTACCACGCCTTGCACTCTTGATTTATGCAATTGATTCTCAATCTGCAAACGCACCTGCTCATAGGTTGATTTTGCTTCATCACTTAGATAATCAGGTAGTATTTCTGTTTTGCTTAGCCAATTTGAACATGTTACAGCCTTTAACATCCCCTGTGATAGTTGTTTTTCCATCGGATCAACAAATTCTTTCAGCCATGCTTTTTCGTCTTCAAAATAACGTGATAATAGACGTTGTTTCTCAGCGACGAGAGCTGAATAAAATGGTGAACCTTGTGGAATTGCTACTTGTTTAAGAGCATCTATTTGCGTGGGTAGAGAAACAATACTACTCCTTGCTATTTCAATACGCTCACGCATCTGCTGAATTGCTGATAAAAGGTCATTTGGAAATTCTGAAGTATCCAACGAGTTCAAATTATGTTCAAGTTTAATTATGTCACGAACAGAATTTGCAGTTTGCTCTTTTTGAAGGAGCATTTCAACGTATGAGACAATATCCTGCTGACGGGATTTCAAAGAGTTGATTCCATCTTGGATACGTTGCTTATACTGATTTCCCATTGTTTTCGGGATGTCTTGAGCTGAGGTAAAGAGTTTGTCCCAATTTTTTAACTTGACGATGTAGTCAGAAGCTTCAGAATAGCTGTATTTGCTGACATTGGAGTACATGGCAACATCTTTCTCAATTTCAGCAAATATGGTTTCATACTTTTGCTGTATCTTACAGTCATTTGAGACTTCTTCCATTCTGGCATCAGTAGCATCCGCAAGTTGATTGTAGCCGTTGGAACGGAGTGTTGCAGAGACTTTCTTATAGGTTGATACGAAAGAGGATAATTGAGTGACTTTACAAGAAGTTCTTAATAGCTTAGTGAGGTATTTTTCGCTCAGAATTTTATCAATTTTGTGTTTGTAATCTTTTAATGAATCAATATAAGATTTTTCGTAAATAAAAGGATAGCCTTCTTCAATGATTCCGTTTACATCAAAAGAATCTTTGAATGCCTCTCTAATAAATTGATTCAACGAACGCGACACCATGGAATCGTCAACAAGATTACTGAGCCTACTTAATGTCTCAAGTTGTATAGAATGTATTTTAGCACCTTTAGAAAGTTGTGATCTTGTCATTGAGACAATAAGCTGGTTATCTGATGTTGTCCCTTCAACAGCTACTAAGTCATTGATTTGCTTGAGCAAATCTTCACATCTACTGACATCTTGGCAAGTAAGCGCCGCTTTGCAAAACTGTGCGACGACGTCAATATCTGCATTTTCATTTTTTCCAATTCGTATTTTAAGGAGTTCCCTAATATTGAGTTTGTCCTGCCTGAAAATCTTTTCACTCAAGTGGGATGGTAATAGTTTTTCCTGATCGTAGTAGCACCTGACACCATTCTCATGGTATGAAAGAAAATACATGAGAAACATCGATATGGAATTTGCGTTCATTCCATATGGTGCCGCGAGGTATTCCTTGATCAGTGAAAAAAGAGGCTTGGGTTCGTCTGGAGATAGTTTGTCATAGATTCCCCTAAAAATATCTGCGAGTATGGGATTCCGTGGGGGTATCAAACCGAGGTCATTGTCAAAGACTTGCCAAGATGTCCTAACACCTACTGCCAGACAGGCACGAACACGGTTTTTCTCATCCTGAGTTAACGCTTGATAACTTTGAACGTTCATCAAAGAGCGGTCATATAGTTTTTTGCAAATATTAGAAAGGTACTTCTTTGCTTGGAGCGACGTTTTTTTCTCAAATCCATCAAATGCGAATGGCGGTGCGCTTGTAAAGAGCTCATTGAATCTTTGACTGCAGATTTGCGACTTCCTGCCTTCATAATTCTTAATGCCATCTGATACGATCATCTGACGCTTGCTTGCCAATGCAGCAAAATCTTTTGATAGCTTTTTCTTGTAAGAATTACTCTGGCCAACTACAAATTTGGAAAACCGATTGCTATCTGATACAGAAAATTTGTTTAATACTTTAAGTGCTCTAAGGCTAGTAGTGATAACGGATTCCGCGTCGTCAATGAAGAAAATGAGAATAGAAGATTTTTCAAGTGACAATTTACTATGTAATTTAGAAAGTCGATCGATCTCAGTATCTGCATTTTTATTACAATAAGCATATAGTAATAATCCGCGAGGTTCTTCTCCGGTGTACGCCATTGAGAGCTCATTGAGACGCGAAGAGATATATGCCTCTGTTATATTATCCGAAGAGACCAAAGCCTGTTTAAAGCACCATTCAGTGGAAGATATATGGTGCTCTTGTGCAAATGAGGTATCAACTGGGGAAGTGAGAGATAACTCCATGAGTGTAGTTTCATCACAGTCGTTAATATCGGCCTGTACCCCCAGTGCATATCTCTGAAAAACTCGCTTAAACTCATTTAAACCATTTGCCTCTGCAATAAAATCAAATACTTTGGCGTTATCGTCAAAGGAAATAACGGCGTACATTTGCTCGAGGCTGACTAAGGCAGAGCTGACTTCGTTTTCCGTAAGAGGAGAACAGTACTGAATAGCCTTTATAGCATCAAGCTTGTCAACGAAAGAAAAGCGGCACATATTCAAAATAAGTACAGATTTCAGTACGGTCAGTTCTGATGGTGTAAACTTGTTGCGATTTTTAACGATTATATCTCGATACAACATGCAGAATTGGCTTTGAACCAATCCTTTTTCCTCCGAGTTAAGCATTTCATGATAGATACTTGATTCTACAATATCTACCGGATAGATATATGGGAGCCAATCTTCGTTAATTTCTGAATTCCGGATCGACTGGTACATTTCCGCCACGAAGGCAATTGTAGAACGTTGTTGCATCCAACTTGATGTATTCGATAAAAACCATACGGTTATAGGGTGGAAGGGGAAGCAGCCACGAAGAATAACATTCTCATAGAGTTGTTTTGAAGACCAGACACTCTTCTTTTGGGCAGACTTGTCCCATCGAGTAAGGGAACTCATAATACGAGAATAGTAGCGCTCATACCGATTAAAAGAAGGGTTGACTGCCTTATTAAATTTTGCGTCATCTGTTTTTCTGAGTAGATTGGCTAGGATCGTTTCAAAATTATTGGATAGATAGAACTTATCGCTGTTCTCATATCGCCCTACATACCGGACAATATTTGCTGTCTTATCGATTCGCGATAGATAGGCACTCAGATCTGACTGGATGAAACCGGCGAAGATAATAGCTCCGTTGGCGTCTTGAACGGCTTCAAACATTTGCTGAAGACTAGCTTCGCCGGCGACATCTGGGTTGGCCGCTGCATACTCGATGAATCTTCCAAATTCATCAAAGAGAATAAGTATCTTGTTGTACGGTTTTCCCTCTCCGCATAGTTTTGCGGATATTGTTTTGAGGATATCCCCGGAGGAAATACCCCGATCCCAGTGTATAGTATCTCCGTTTACGTCCTGATAAACTTGATTAATAACACTCAAGGCAGCAGCGTTCGACTCTACTTGTTCAACTAGAAAACGCTTTAACTCTTCGCCCTTTTCCCTGATTCCAACATTGGAGGCGCTTTTTTCGAATTCTTTTGCATATATGGGGAAGGTCCGTTCGACAAAATGTTTTGCTATGTCATATGCCCTGGTGATTTCATACAATACGGAATCATCAAGGCCATTAGCGTGCAGGGATGACCTCACAAGAGAAAGTATCTCGGCATCGAGATTGAAGTTGCTCATACCATTCAAGGCAATGACGAGGTTTTCCTTAGTATGTATTTTTTGGATGTATTCGCCGATGCCTGAATCTACAGAACTAATATTCGCTATGATCTGCTGTTGCACAGCACCCGTATTGGAGCAGAATAACGTTCCCAGACACACAGCCAAATGGGACTTTCCGGTGCCATATCCAGCGATAGTCATCAAAAAAGGATTTGCCGTTTTGGCTTCATACAATCTTTCGGCAATTGCCCTGGCAAAGGAGGCTGTATCAATTAATTGGTGCGTAGTTGACTTTATATCAGCACTGGAAATCCCATAGTATTTAGGGCCATGGAAGACATAACTACTTGCAATTCCATCCCGACGATCCTTATCATAAAACCATTCGGTTTGCACTGCGCCGTTATAGAATTTATCTTTGCTGAATTCTACGATGTCACTTACCCTCATAGTGACCTCCTATAGGCAATCAGAGAAGTCGACAGTATAACCTTGAAATAACAGATTCTGATGATGTTTTTCGCATAACTGTAGCGGGGTAGAGTTGGCGGTTGATCGATATCAACTGTTCATCCATCAAGGAACTTAAGACATAATCAAGTTCCTCTGGGCTAAATCCGAATATTTTGCCCAGGCCGATTTCTTTTTCTACTTCATCAAGCGTGATCTCCGACTTGCTTGGGAAGAGTTGTTCCCAACTATGGAGAAGTGCATACGC
>CANQSU010000048.1 GCA_947626585.1 uncultured Oscillospiraceae bacterium | reverse complement strand
TTCTGGGGTTTGATAACCTGAAGCTGCGCCGAAAACCCCGGGAGGTTATCAGACGAAATACGCAATGAAAGGCAGGCCTACCCCGCGGCCATTCAAGCGAAGTAGTTCCTTCTTTGTGCCTTTCGCATCATAGGATGCATTGTGACGGCATTCTTTTTTGTCAATGTTTGCCGCACTCCCCCTCGTAAGAGGGGTGGATTGAAATTTGGCCAGTGTAATAGCCAGGACACGGGCAGACGCACTCCCCCTCGTAAGAGGGGTGGATTGAAATCACGTAAAGAAAGAGAGTTAGCAAAGGGTACAATCGCACTCCCCCTCGTAAGAGGGGTGGATTGAAATGCCATCGTTATTCTCTTTCCTATTCGTTCAAGGGAACTTCCCCTCGTAAGAGGTAATACCCTTCTAAAACCCTTACACCACAACAGTTTTTCCCACACTCTCGAATGGAATAGCATCAGTTTTCGCAGCAGTTCTCCCTGCCTGAGACCCGCTGCAGTGCAAAAAGCAGCACCCGGTACTGCCTCCGGGTGCTGCTTTTTCGTTCGATCTGGTGTGCCTGGCGCTGCTATTTGATGCTATCCCCAAGGGGACTTGGCGTCGAAGTAGCTGCCCCAGATTGCCTTCTTCTGCTCCCGCGTGAGATTGGCATCCTTGAACACCGTCTTAATAACTTCCTGCGTGATACTCGGCGTTACGTTCTTTTCCTCTTCCTCGTCTTCCTCTTCGATCTCTTCGCCGCGTGCTAACTTCCTGGCGTTCTCTTTCTCTTTCTCCTTTTGCTTCTCTGCTTGCTTCTCTGCGTATTGCTTCGCCGCTTCGGCTTCCAGGTCCTCCAGGAGATCCACGTAGGTCGCGGTCGTGAGACCGGCTTCCCTTGCTACCATGTACTTCTTGTACTGGCTCGCCGTCAGGATGGTTTCCATGGCGTCCTCTTTGATGTCCTCGGTGTACGGCTGATCGGCCACCATGCGGCGCCGCGCCAGCTTGTCTTCCCTGGTCTGCCCTGGCATGTCTGCCAGATCTGATACCACGGCCCATAGGTCATCGTCCAGGAGATCGGCCCAGTTATCCTGCTTTCTCGCCTGCGTCAGGAACGCGTCCCACTCCTCGTCTTTGCCCGGCTCTTCCCACTCTACCGGCAGTACGCTTGCACCCTTGGAGCTGACGTCCTCCTCGTCCTTCCACTTCTCCTGTGCCTCTTTCCAGAGGCGGAGGTCCATGGCAGACTGGATCCCGTCTGCGTCAAAGCCGTTTTTCAGCATGTCCAAGTAGATGTTTTGATACTGCGTTGGGTCGTCCATCATGACGCGGTACAGGGAGTCGAAGTAAAAGTTCTTGTTGGCGTCCCGGCCAATGGGCAACATGATCTTGTCTATCTCGTAGGCCATCTCGTGCTGTCCCGTACCCCAGATAACGCTATTGCAGATCGCCGTCACATCCCGCGCCAGGTTGTCTATCGGCAAGCCAATGGCAGATGCAGCCTTCCGCGCCAGCGCCAGCCCGGCGGACAGCTCGGAGTCTTTGCCCGTGCCGTCAATGGCCTTTGCCATCTTGTTTGCAGCCTGGACCAGATCGGAAACGCCGGTCAAGTCTGAACGTTCCACATCAAAGCCCTGAATCACGGACTCAACGTCTCGAAGGTACGGTACGTATGAGAACGGGTCGAAGTCGCTTCTAAAGTTCTCCCACAGCTCCTGCAGGAATGTCTCCCCGTCCTTGTCTCTATCTTCGTTTCTGAGATAGTCCGGGATTGCTCTTGCGAAAGCGTTAACGGCGAAACTTGCGATCAGCGCCGCCGCCGTCCTGGCTACGTGTGCCCGCGCCTTACGCAGTGCGGCCTTGTCTCCCGTCCTTTGTGCCGTGCCAATGTCGTAGGCATCGCGGATCACCATGTTATACACCTTGGTCGGCTCAGACATAAAGGAAGTGGCCAGACGGTTCAGGCCGCCCTTGCTTCTCATGATGTCCGATCTGTGCAGCACGGAGTCCACTACCTGTGTCCGGTCTATGATCTCCCCGAAGCGCTCATTGCAGCGCTCGTAGAATTCCTGGCTGCCTACTTTGAGCTCTGGGTACAGGTCCCGCGTCTCGGCCTCCACGCCGTTCCAAAGGATTCCCCAGGCGAAGTTATCCGCCAGGCCAGCCCCGGCCATCATCGTGTTTTTGACCTTGCCCAGCTTGGTATCCTCCCCAAGCATCAGCTCCCGCAGATTGCGCCCGGTGTCCATCTCGAAGTAGCCCCAGTCTTTCCATCTGGCTATTCCCGAGTGCTCCTTTGCTCTATCGAAAGCTTTAAATGGGCTTCCAGCGTGAAGCAGGTACTTTGCCGGCAGGATCTCTGCCGCCCTGATAATGGCTGTGGGCTGCTGCAAAATGACGCGAATGTTGGCACCAACAGCGGCAGCCTTGAATGCGTTCAAGCTTGCGTCCGTGAAACTGGTCTCCCCGCCGGCCTTGGTTCCCATGGAGATGTCAAAGACGAGATTCTGATAGTACCTCTGGCCCTCATCCCCAATAACACGCTTGATTGCGTCTTTTGTGGTGTCTGACAGGTACCTACCGTCTTCCTTGTTGTCCCACAGCTTATAGTTGAAAACCTTTACCAGGTTCTCGTTCGTGGCCAGCCACGCGGAATACGTTGCCATCTGGTTCAGGTGCCGGGTGAATGTGTCTGTGATGTTGTTTAACTCTATGGCGTTGCTTGCATTCGGCGTGAGCGCCTTGGCCATGCCATAGGACGGGATCATGTTGGCGAAGTTCGCCAGGTCCCGGCCTCCCTCAAAGTTGGTCTTGTTGGTCTCGGACTTGGTGCGGATAGGCCAGTAGTTCTTCTCCACGAACTTGGAATAACCATATACCTCCAAGGACGCTTCGTTGCCGTGCGCGGCCAGCGCCCCTGTGGTGTATGCCTGCAGACTGTTGGCAAACTGCTTCTGCTGGTCCGTTAGCTGGTCGATTATCTTCAACACACCCTCTGACCCCAGCATGATAGACCCCGCCTGGGTGTTCTTCACCTTTACCGGGATCACGCCTTTTTTGACCGTCCTTGTCCCGGTCTTGGTGGTGATACCGCCCTTGGCCAGGTGTTCCATTGCCTGCTCTCGCTTGGATAGCAGATACAGCTCCATCATCTGGCCCGTTGTGAGTGTGATGCTCTGTTTCCCCTCGACCGTGTCAAAGGTGAAAGTATGTGCATCCTCCTCCCACTGGCGGACCATCTTCGGCGTTACCCCTGCCTGCTCCATTGCGGTCTGGTAGTGGTTCACACCCTCGTCCAGGATCTGGACCTGTCTATCCTGGGCTCGTCTCATCTGCCGGTACAGATCGTCTCCGGCCGGCCCCAGGCGGTGGAAGTAGGTCTCCGGCGTGAGCTGATCCACTTGGAGGAGGTTGTCTATCCTATAAAGCGTCTTACTTGCATAATTCAGTTTTTCCTGTCTCCCCTCTCCGCCCCTCCTGGCATCATACCAGGCATCGTTGATAATCTGGCCCGCCAGGTTGGACACCGTGACATAGCGGCTCCTTCCCAGGATCTTGTCCGCTTTGCTGATAGAGGTCTCCAGGGAGACGATTGTCTCCCACACGGTTTTCAGCTCGTCCTGGCTGAGTTCGGACATCTGCTTTCCGCCCAGTTTCGCCACCATTTCCAACTTGTTTGGCAGATCCGGGTCTATCGTGATGTTTTGCTCGCTTTCGCTCTCACTATTTGTTGATTCTCCCCTTTTGAGCCTCTCCACCTCTGCCATCAGCGCCCGCGCCTTTTCAGTGCGTTGCGTTGCAAAGAGGCCTCCCCGCCGTTCTGTCCGTTTCGTCTCGGTTCCGTCTGCGTTCGTCTCTATGATGGTTACGAAGTCGTTTGGCGCTCTCTGCTGCTTGTTTTCGTCCGTGTACCCAAACTGGGACTCCAGATCCAGGGACTCCAGGAGAGCTGTCACAGCGTTTTTAAAGCTGTCCGGGATATGGTTCTTGTCTGACGGCCTTATGAGTTTCTGGCCGAGTTTGTTGGCGTGGCGGTAGATCTTGTCCCGCAGTTCGCGTTTTGTCATACGATCTGCCCTGGCAGCCTCTCTCACCGCCTGCTTGGTCTTGAGCTCGTCAATTCGCCTCTGTTCCCTTGCCTTCGCCCTGCGCAGCGCGTTCTTCATTCGCTGGTCGTCAAGCTCTTTCTGGGCTTTCAGCTTCTGGAGGTTTTGGTCCGCCTTTGTGGGCTTGACCTTCTCCAAGTCGAAAAAGCCCTCCTGCAGCTGGTTTGCCAGGTACTCGGCCACGCTCTCTTCCATGCCTGCGTATGGGTTATCCCAGGATCCCATCTGGACTTCTCGCACAAAGTCCAGCATTGCGAAGAGACAGTCTGCCTCATTGTCCCCGTGGTCCAGCAGTCTCCCAGCATAGTGCTCCGCCTCGGTGATCATCTGATCCGGGCTTGACGCCAATTTGTTTGTCCTGGTGATCTTCATCAGGCCTGCGGTTTCCTTACGGAACGCATCCAGGGAGCCGTAACGGGAGATCAGCTCTCCATCCAGGTCCTTACTCACGTAGCACGGTGTCGTGCGGAAATAGTTCAGGATCTGCTCTGTATCGTAGGCGTCATCGTAGGCATTGTGCCAGGCATTGCGCACGATCTCGTGTGCGGCGCCCCTCAGAATGTTTTGGGTCTCATCGTCCGCCATGGCCAACTCTGCAGACTTCGCCCTGGCCATCCTCTTGTATGCGTCTGTAATCTGTGCTGCAATGCTTTCAAAGTCCGCCTCGCTCTCATACTCTGCCATGACCTTCTCAAGGTATTTTGCAATTGCCTTTTCGTCTGCATCGTTGAGATTTTGGATCTTCCACTGGTTGCGCCAGTACTTTGCCTGCTCTTCCTTTCGCTTTGCCTGGTCTTTCAGTTTTCTGTTGAGCTCCCGGAGCGCTTCGATCTCCTCGAAGTCTCTGGCAGTGGTCTCGGACACGGACCGCCGGCGGAATCTGGTGTAGCCGTCCTCCTCGTCCTCTTGCTGGTCTGTCTCGGTCTGTTCGGTGCCCTGGATGTCTGCCAGCTGTCTCTGCAGGCGCTGGTACTCCTGATCGCGCTGCAGGAACATGTCCCGCGCCTGGTCGTACTCCTGCTGTGTGGTTTTTCCTCTCTCTAGCTGCTGCCGCAAGCTTTGCAAAATCGGGTTGTCCTGCTCGTAACGGTCCATCTCGGCCCGGATCCTGTCTGTGTCTGTCTCGTTTGTCTGCTGATCCGCGGTGGTGTCCTCGGTCTCCTCCTGCTCGGCCTCCTGGATCGGTGTCTCGGTCTGCTGCTCCTCGGTGATCTCTGGTCCGGCTTGCAGCCCGTCCTCGCTGACCAATGCGGACTGTCTCTCCAGATCGGCCGCAAGTCTGCGGTACTCCTGGGATGTGATCTCGCCTTGGAGTAGCTGCCGCTTGAGCTGCAGGCGCTGGTCCTCCTGGGCGGTCTCCGTCCCGGCCGCCAAGCCGTCCTCGGACACCAGCGCCGGTTCCTGTTCCTCTGCCTCCTGCGTGTTGGTCTCCCGGGTGTTGTCCTCGGTCTCCTGGGCTGTCTCTTGCGTCTGCTCCTCCTGTGTGCCGTCCTCAGCCTCCGTTCCGGCCTCCTGGGTCTCTCCCGTCTCCTGGCTGGTCCCCCGGGTGTTCTGCTGCCGGATTTCCTCCAGCCTCTGGTATAGGCCACTGTCTCGGCGCACGCCGTCACTCATCATCTGATAGTCTTGCTCTGAGAGCACACCATCCTCCCGAAGCTGCTGCAGGTTCTGCAGTGTGATGTTGTTTTCTTCGAAGTCCGCTATCTGCTGCAGCACCTGCTCCTCTGTGAGCTGCTCTTCCGCCGGCCCAGCCTGCAGCCCGTCTTCGGATTCCAGCGTTGGGGCCTGGTCTTCGGTCTCCTGGGTCTCATTCTCTCCGGTCTCGTTCTCCTGGGCCTGCTCCTCTTGACCGGTCTCCTTGGTATCTCGTGTCCGGCCCTCCTGAGTGGTCTCCTCGGTTGGCCCTGCCTGGATACCGTCTCCCTCCAATGTCGGGGAGCCGTCCACGGTCTCGTCTGTGGTGGTCCGCGATCTGGCCTTGGTATTCTGTCTGGACTGCTTGAGTGCGTCTCCCCAGCGGTCTATGATCTTCTCCAGGCTATCCACCTCTCCGCCATTGGCGGCCTTCTTGTTGGTCATGGTCTGGACGAAGTTCCGCAAGCCGATGTAGGCCTTTTGGGCTATGTTGTAGTCCACGGACGCAATCGCCCGGAACAGGCGGGGATTGTACGCCATCTCCTCCAGCTTGATCGCGATTGCCTCATCTATGGCGGTCTCCGTGTCCATGTTTACGCCGCTTGACTTGGCAGCGTTTTGAACCATGCGGACCACGTTCTCTTCGGAGGATCCCATGGAGGATATCACGGCGTTTCGCAAGGCCTGGTATGCCTCTGGCGCTCCCTCTTTCAAGGCGTGGGTTGTCTCGTGGATGGCGGTGGTCTGGAGGGCCCTGCCGCTACTCAACGCGTTCTCGGTGATGTAGATCTCGCCGTTGTGGTAGAAGCCGTCAACGTCTGCGTTTCCCTCGATGTTTTCTACGATGTTGATATTTACGCCGGCGGCGCGGGCGATCTGGTCCAACTGCTTGAAGCTAGCGGTGTTAAGCGCATAGCCCCTGGCGCTGCTCTCCGCCGGGTTTGTCCGCATGTCTCGGGCGCCAATCCTGCTGTTGGCCCTCGCTATCCGCCTGGACTCCAACCACTGACCGAATGCGCTCCTTTTTGCCTGCTCTCCGCCTTCCTGTTCGCCCTGGTTTGCGTTCTCGGCGTCTGCCTGTGTTGTTGTATCCCCCTGGGCTTGCGTTGCTCCTGCGGCCTCCTGCGTTTGCCTTTTCGCCTCCGCGATTCTCTCCGCGTTCTGGGCCCTGTACTCACGCACGAGCCGGTTTGCATCGTCCAACAAGCTCTCGCCGTCCACCATGGCGTGCTTGATCAATTCCTGCTCTTCGATGCTCGGCAAGACCCCCATGCGTGCGTTGTCCAGGACCTGAGAGGAGTACCCCGCCTGGGATGCGTTGTGGACACCACCCATGGCGGCGCCGCTGAGTGCACCGCCCACGCCGGCGGTAAAGACCTGCCACAAGGCGTCACCCATGGCGGCGTTTTTGGCCGCCTTGTCCGCCCCCTCGTAGCTGTAGCCCTGGTCCTGCATAAAGCGGTACCGGTACTCCTGGCGTGCGGTCTCAAAGTTGCTCTTGTCCGCCATGATGATGGTGTCTGCGCAGATGTTGGCAATCTCCGTAAAGGTCTCTTCACTGGCCTCAATGCCGGCCTGCTTCGCGGTCTCCTTGATCCACTTTGTCCAGTCTCCCACGTAGCGCTGCTGAAAAAGCCTGTCTATGGAGAGCTTTTCGAAGGTTGCCTCAAAGACGCCGGCAGCCAAGGAGAGCTTGGCGGCCTGGTCGTTGGTAGCGCCGCGCTCGATGGCGTCCTTTGCGGTGTTCGATGCAGCAGATCCGCCCATAATGGCCAGCGTGGTCGCCTCGGCAGCGGCAGCCGGGAGTCCAGCGGCAGCGAAGATCGCCTGCCCACTGGCCACCAGCGCGGCTGAGTCCGCCACGCTCATGCCTACGCCGTAGAGGAAGTTACCGGCCCTTTGGGCCAGGCTCTGCGCGGTAGAGTTGAAGCTGAACAGATTGCCCAGCGCGTTTCCTGCGGCCTCTCCGCCGCCCTGGCGCAGGCCCTGGGTATAGGCGGTCATGGGAAGATCTGAGGTGGAGTAGGCGCGGTAGTCGTCCTGCATGGGGTCGTTGTGGCCAATGTTTTTGATGGCCATGTCCAGGGCCTCTGGAGCGGAAAGCAGGTTGCTCCCCATGGATACCAGGGATCCCGCCAGAAACTCCGGCACGCCTCGCTGCATCAGTTGGCGGTTGGTCTCCGCCTGCTGCTGTACCTCTTGCTCCTTCTGCTGCCTTGCCATGTAGTCTTCCAGGTAGTTCAGATCCACCCCGGCGTCCTGGATCCTGGCCTCGTTGGTGGTGATCACGTCTGCCAGGTGGTCCCGCAGGTTCACAACGTTCCGCCACTCCCCGGTTAGACCCGTCAGGTAGGGGTACTCCTCCTCATCGGCGCCCGATCTGGCGGCCCTGGCGTAGTCCGTCACCCAGCTGTCCGAGATGTTGTACTTCTGCTTGATTGCCTGGAATCTCTCGCTGTTGGTGCTGTCTCCGTTGGCGGCGGCGTCCAGCAGGTAATTCAGGTCCTGGAGGTCCTGGGACGCCTGCCCCCGGGTCTCGTACGCCGTCCCCGCGTCCTGGTTCGTGCGCAGCGTCTGGGCATAGTTCTCCGCCTGCAGCTCCTGCTTCTGGCGTGCGAGGTTCTCCAACTCGCTCTTGAACTCGGTGATATTGCCCGTTCTCGCAATGTCCCCCAAGAGGTCTGCTTTTGCCTCTCGTTGCTCCGAAAGGAATTGCGCCGCCTGGAAATCTCCCTTCTTCACCCGGTCGGCATAGCTCAGCAGCAGGTTTACGGCCTTCATCTTCTCCTCTACCTGCTGGATCTGGGACTGATAGTCCGTCTCGTTGTTCTTGGCGGTGTTGTACAGGTTGGATTGGAAATCGCTACTCGCTGCCCCTTGCTCCGTCTGTTGTGCCCGGCGCTGGTTCTGTGCAATCTGAGACTGCATCCAGTCCTGCTCTCTGTTTGTGCTGGATGTCTGTGTGTTCTGGTTCCCGGTCTGTGCCGTCTGCACCAGTTGCGTGGCCCGGTCTGCCCTCTGCTGTGCCGCCGTCTCCTGGCCAGTAGGGCGCACCGCCCGGTTAGAGGCGGTGTCGGCCCTGCTGAACTGCGGCGAAGTGGTTGTGGTCGGCCTGGTTATCCCTGTGCTGGAGGTTGTGCTTTGTACAGCCTCCTCTCTCGCCTCGCGCTGCTGCTGGTTGCGTTTCCGGTACTCCTCCATACGCTCCTGGCTGTCCTGGCGGCTTTGCTCCAGCTGCTTCTGGCGCTCCTCGTTCTGGTGTTTCTGCTCCTCTTCGCGCTGCTTTTGCTGCTCGAAGTAGTTGGTATAGCCATTGCGCAATGCCTTGATGCGCTTCTTTACTTGGGTGTCCTCGTCATCGTCCTGGGAATATCCCAGCTTTCCATATGTCATGGCGGTTCGGTAGTTGTTGTCCGTGTCTGACGCCATGTCTCGGAACAACTGCAGGCGCTCCTGCAGAGTCAGTTGCCTTCTTGTGCTTCCGCTGCCAGTGGTGCTGCTGCTGTATGATGCCACAATATCCCCTCCCGCTTATCACTTATTTCCCTGCAGGAATTTCTGGTAGTCTTGCAATAGTTTCGACTGGTTTGCCTCCGTCTGGTCCAAGCTCGCCTTGCCCTTCACCGAACCGGCCGGCGTCAGCTGCTCTTGTGTAGATACATCTACGTACCCCGGCACCCCGTACTGATCCAAGAATTGCATCGTCTGCTCGTATGTCCACATGCCAGACTCATACATGCCGAGGGCGTAGTCTGCCATGTAGCCAAGCTGCTTCTCCTGGTCCTCTTTCTCTTGCTGGGTCAGCTTGTCTTGGCGCTCCTGCTCCGCCTGCTGTACGTTGTATTCCCACTCCTTGGTCCGCCATGCGTTGTTGATCTGATCCTGTTGCTGCTGGTAGGCGAACTGCTGCTGTTGCCAGGCACGGTTGGCGGCATCCTGGCCGGCGTTGTAGTTGAAGACCTGCTGCTGGTATGCGCGGTCCAGTGCGTCCTGCTCTTTGTTGTAGTCCCACTCCGTCTGCCTCCACTGGTCCTCGATCTGATCCCGGCCCACGTTGTAGTCCCACTGCTTCTGCTGCCACTCGCGGTCCAGGGCATCCTGGCCCACGTTGTAGTCCCACTGCTTCTGCTGCCAAGCCCGGTTGTATGCTGTCTCATCGTTGTAGCGGTCGTCCTCGATCTTGTCCCGGCTGAGCTGGTACTGCCAGTTGCGCTCCGTCTGGGCCCGGTCATAGTCCGTCTGCTCCTGCTGCTGCAGCAGTCCCAGATTATTGACGGCCCGGTTGTAGTCGTCTGAGTAGACACCGTAAGCAAAGTTGCGGTCTGTGTTGTACTGGTCCAGCTCCGCCAAATAGCGGTTGAATGCGTTTTCATCCGCCTGCAGTGTGGAGTTGTATGCGGAGTTGAGGCGGTTAAACTTGTTCTGGAATTCGGTGTAGGCCAGGTCGCGGTCTGTGTTGTACTGCTGCAGTGCTCCCTGGTAGATGTTGTAGTCCTGGCCGCGTGCGTTTTGGTATGCGCTGAGGTTGTTTTGGAGCTTGTCGTAGTTCGCCTGCCAGGTCTGCAGGCCGAAGTTTCGGTCCGCGTTGTACTGCTGCAGTGCTCCCTGGTAGATGTTGTAGTCCTGGCCGCGTGCGTTTTGGTATGCGCCCAGGGCGTCCTGGAGCTGATCATAAGCCGCCTGCCACTGCTGCAGACCGAAGGCGCGGTCTGTGTTCCACTGGGAGTAGTCGTCCAAGTAGCGGTTGTAGTCCGTCTGCTCCATGCCGTTCACAGTGGAGAGGTTGGAACGGGTGTTGGCAATGTCGTCCCGGTACTTCTGATAGGCGATCTGGTACAGCTCCGGGATCTTGTCTGTGAGCTGAGACGCGTAGTAGTCCCCGGCCTGACTTGCTGCCATGGCAGCATAGCTGGATGTCCGTCCGCCAGTGGCGGCGGTTGCGGCCGCCAGTGCGTTCTGGGTGGCCCGGTCCCCCTCCCGGAGGTACTGCTTTCGGTAGTTGCGATACAGGTTGTCCTCCATTGGATCGTACCGGAACTCCTCCGGGTTGAGGAGCTGATTCAAGAGATCCTGCTGTGTGGCCTCGTACTGGTTGGTGTACTCCGGGGCCGGCTTGTCCCACTCAAACTCGCCGTAATTGCCCAGGCGGCTCAAGTAGTCGTCAATGTTTGGTTGGTACTTGTCCTCGAATTCCGGGGCCGGCTGGTCCCACGAGAAGTCCCCGTAGGAGTCCAGGCGGCTCAAGTAGTCGTCAATGTTTGGTTGGTACTTGTCCTGGAACTCCGGGGCCGGCTGGTCCCAGGAGAAGTCCCCGTAGGAGTCCAGGCGGCTCAAGTAGTCATTGATGTTGGACTTGTACTGGTCATCAAAGACCGGGGCTGCTTTGTCATATGAAAAGTCTCCGTAGTTTTGAAGCTGCCCCAGGAGTGCATCCGCTTGGCCGGAGTACTGGTCGCTGTATGTGGGCTTTTCGCCGTCCCAGGAGAAGGCCGGGTAGTTCTGCAGCTCCTGAAGTCGGTCGTCAATCTGGTTTGCCAGGAGCCCGTCCGAAATGCGGCCGGTTCCGTCCTCCCGGCCGGTGTATCCACCATAGCTGGAGCGCAGCTGCTGTGCCTGCTCGTGGAGGAGAGCTTTCTGCTCGGCGCTAGTGCCCTCTTTGTTGTAGTCCTGGATCAGGCCAAGAATTGACATGCCGAACTCCGGGTACTGCGCCGCCAGCTTGGCATCGTCATCATTGAGAGAGTAGCCGGAGGCGCTGAGCGCGTTCTGCAGATCCTCGGCGGTAACAGCCCTGGACTGGTTGTAGTAGGTGCCGTTTCCGTATGCGTTCTTTCCGGTGTTGATAGTCTGGTAGCCCGCCCCCGATCCGGATCCGGACGCCGTGCTGATGGTTGCCGGCGCAGATCCGGTTGCAGCTGTGCCCGTTCCGGCGCTGTTGTACGCGCTGAAGGACCCGGACGTGGTCTTGTTGGTGCTTGTTGTCGGCGTTGCGCTTGCGGCGGATCCGGCCGAAGCAGTTGTACTGGTGCTGCCCGTTCCGCTCGTGCTGCCATTTCCACTGGTGCTGCCCCACAGCTGAGCCGTGCCCGTGGTAGGTTTGACTATTTTAATCAGTCCAGGCTTCGTGGTCTTCTTACTTCCAACTAGTGCCATTGGTGATTCCCTCCTTACTGTGGACCGGGCATGGAGCGAAGTTCGCTGCCTACCCCGAAGTCGTGGCTAATGGACTGGATCTTGCACTGGCCATGGCCGATCAGCTTTACCCGGAAGTGGTCTACCCGGATAGGTTTTACGGACATGTAGTGGGATCGCTTTGGCTTGTCCTTTTCGAACTCCTTGCGGTCCACCAGTTGCCAGTCCCCGTTGCTGTCGTAGCGGACCCAGAGCTCCACCCAGGAGCCCTCGTACAAGACGGTCCTCATCTGGAATTTTGTCAGGTGCTTTTTGTTGGGTGGTGCCCCGGCGCTTCTGGCGTAGTCTCCCACGATGTCCCCGGACTCCGCATACCAGTCGAAGGGGCCCTCTGGTGTGGAGTCTGCCGGCGGATCTACGATGTTGCCTGTAATCCAGATCTGCCCGTCATCCTGTAGCATGTAGAGGTTTTTGTCCCAGTATGCAAAGTTGAGCATGTGCTTGTCATCCTCAATGTGCCACATGCCCTTCTCTACATCGTAGGCAAAGAGCAAGTATCCGTTGGGGCCCTCCATGGAGATGTAGTACTTCCCTCCGGTGCTGCCGGCAGCGGCCAGCTTGTAGCGGTCTGTTCCAAAGGGGTGGTTCACGGTCCTTGGGGTCGCTCCGGAGTATGCCATGATTCCGTGCGGCGAGAGGTAAAAGAGGGTGGAGCCGGCAACGGCCATTGACGTTGAGCTGCCCTCCATGACCCCCGAAATACTGTTGGTTGGGGTCACCTCATAGTTACTCGGCATGGTGCCATAGACCTTGTACAGGATGGTCTCCTTGAAAAACATGGGGACCCCCAGGTAGCTATAGCACCCGGTGAAGCTACCCTCGCTGCCGGTGTCCACGGCATAGGAGTCCGTGCCCACGCCTTCGAAGCAGTTCCAGTTGAATGGGTCCCCCAGCTTGGAGCTGTAGATAGTGCGCTTGTCGCAGCCCCATAGGCGGTTTTCGTTCTCACACATGTAGAGGATGTCTGGCATGGTGCGCTTGATGGTGATCTGCCCCGGCTCGGTATAGGGCACTGTGCTCTCGGTATCCTCCTCCACTCCGTCGTCCAGCTCAAAGGTGTTTTCGTAAAAATAGAGCTTGTCCCCGGACACTTCCCGGATGATGGGGGTCTTGTTATTGGCAGGGTGCTTGGTGCATCCCTCGATAGTGACGGCGTCTCCGTCCCGGAAGTACCTGGACCAGTCTACCCCGGAGGACTGGATGGTGTTGGCCTTGGCAGTCTCCCCCACATACAAGCCGTCCGTAAAGGTTACAGTTCCGGACCATGTGGCCTCCAAGCTTCCGAACTCTCCGGAGTATGTGTTGTAATAGGCCTTGTCCGGCATGATGATGATGTAGTCCCCGATGGCAGCAAATGTCTTCCGGCTTCGCGCAACAGTGCCCTTGCGTTCTCCGTTGAAGTAGAAGCCATCCCCATCCACCCAGCATAGACCTTCCCACTCGAAGAGGCCCCACGGTTCGGTGAGCTTGCGGTACTTGCGTCGCTCCGGCCGCGTGGCCAGCCACGGTTCATACTCTGAGGTGAGGTTTCGCATGTCCCACCACTCGCCCTGGGTCGTGGCCTCGTTGTGGTCCAGGCCCTCGAACTCGTCCTGGTACTGCTTGCGGATCCCGGAGGGGTTAGGCAGTACCGGCGCCTTCGTTCTTGTGTTCGGTATCACCGGTAGATGCATTGCTCTTTTCCTCCTCTACCATCTCGCGCAAGTATTTGACGGACTCCGAGATGGCCAAGCGCACGTTGAACACCACGTCCAATACGTGCCCGGATGCGGTGATCTCCCCGGAGATCCTATACGCGTTCTCCAGGACCTTGGTAATCCGCTCCAGCGATGGCCGGTCCTCTGCTGCATTGTCTTTCATATTATGCCTTCTCCTCTGCAATGATATTTCTGATAAGCGTCTCCAGGCTCACCTGGGACTTAGTCCCGCTTGAGCTAGTGTAATACACGCGAAAATTGCTTGCATCGCATCCGCAAAAAATATAGTTTGACGTAAGGGCGATGCCGGAGTCTCTGTCCGTGCACTGTATCTTAATGCCGTAGTGACTGCGCATGCATACGATGTCTGTTACTCCGTCATCACTGTAGCCGCTGCCATAGGTGAGCATCCCCCATCCTTCGCGGAAGTACTCATAGTCCCCCCACACGATAGTCCCACCGTACAGGTTCGAACCATACAGAGTGCCGGTTTGAATGATCGGAGATGTAATAGTCGTTCCGGCGATAATCACTCCGCCATCTATGATGGTTGTTGCCTCTTCCCAGGAGTATGGGTCCAAGTCGTGGAAGGTGACCAAGCCCGAGAACTCGATACTTGTAGATGCAAGCGTTGCGTTCGGGCCCGAAAGAGTTAGGGTCGATGTCGTACCGCTGCTCGTAGCCGATAGGACGATCTTGTCGGCCATTGCGTCTATCATTCGGTCCGTTAGGGTAAATGATGTTTCGGTTGCTGTCCAGTCGTTTTTCACAACCCAGTCTATCCGATTTGCTTTTTGCTCAACTGTTGAAAACGCTCCGCCCGCTCCAACAAACGTTTCATAGGCATCGGCAGTGAATTTCAAGGATCCTTCCTTCGCGTCACCTGGTCCGCCAAACTGTCCGTACACCTCCGCATACAGGCCGTTTGCAGTTTGCTTCACCTGGGAGAATTCGCCATCCGTCTGATAGAAGGTTTCGAAGGTTGTGGCCGTGGCCACCAGTCCGCCTTTTCCATCTGTGCCTTGCACTATCACGCTCAAGCCGTCAAGGTCTGCCACCAGTCCTGTAACTTTCTGCCCGCCCCGGTCTCCGCCGTATAGAGTAACCGCGAATTTGTTTGAGTTGAAAGCCAGGCTCCCTTCGGATGGGTTCCCATCGTCTCCGGTACCGTATACTGTGGCGTAGATCCCGTCTGCTTTCTGTGTGAATTGGGACCACTCGCCGTCCTTTCCGATAAACGTGCTAAAGTCATCGGCGGTTAGACGCAGGGAACCTTTCTTCGCGTTTCCCGGCCCTCCGTCTTTACCATACACCTCTATCCAGAGTCCGTCCGCCTTCTGCGTCATCTGTGACCACTCGCCGTCATCGGACATAAAGGTGGTGAAGTCGTCCGCGGTTAGACGCAAGCAGCCCTCTTTGAGATTGCCGGGCCCGCCGCCTTCTCCGTACACTTCCACCCAAAGGCCCTCTGCTGTCTGCTTCAAACCGCTGTGGCCGTCCGGGCCATATACTTCTGTGTATAGTCCTTCCGCCGTCTGCTTCAATCCGCTTTTTCCATCTGGGCCATATACCTCGGTAAAGAGACCTTCCGCTGTCTGTTTCAGGCCGGACTTTCCGTCCGGGCCGTATACCTCGGTCCAGATCCCCTCCGTTGTGGCAACCAGGCCGGTGTGACTGTCGTCTCCATAGAGCTCTACTTCGAACTTTTTGGCGGTCTGGGTCATCTTAGACCAGTCTCCGTCCTCGTCATGGTAGAATACGTTAAACTCCCTGGCGGTAAAGGAGAGACTGCCCACCACCGGGTTTTCCGGCGTGCCGCCCTCTCCGTAGCAGGTGAGCCACAGGCCCTCTGCGGTTATCTTTAGGTCCAGGATGTTGCCATCCGTGTCCTCCAAGTGGGTGTAGATCGGGCTTGTGATTTCCGACTTGTACGCCTCGCTCGCCGCCCCGTTGAAGTTCTTTGCTGGGTCTATGTTGCGCCAGCTATAGCGGATCTGCTCCATGAGCTGATAGAGGTAGTCGTAGAGGCCCTCCACCTGTTCGCGGAGTCCTTCGCCGCTGTTGTAGGTTGGCATGTTGTTTTCTAACATGGCCAGCATACTTGGCATAGTCTCACCCCCTGGTAATTGCCCCGGCCCGAAGGCCGGGGCTTACTGTTAGAATACTGCCGGCCCGATCACGGGCAGGCCTCCTGCTTTGTGGATGATAGTAAGCATGCGCAGCATGTCCTGAGAGAGATCCAGGCCATTGTCTGTGCCACTGAGGATCTCCGCCTCGATGAGCCTTTGGACTGTTTCCTCAGCCCACGGGAATCCGGTGTGGATCTCCTCCAAGGTGTTGTATCGCTTCTCAGTCACGGCCTGTTCCTCCTGCTTTTTCTCCTGCTCTTCCTGGGCCTTGCGGTCCAACTCCGCCTGCTCCTGCAGCAGGTCCTGGACGTCCTGGCGGACGCTGTCCATGGTCTTTCCGTGATATCGAAACCAGTTGTACGGGTCCCCGTGATTAGATCCCATGCCCATGTTGTACGAGTCCCTGTGGCAGGTGATCACGGGGCAGTCCACGCCGTGGTAATGGACAACGCCGCCCGGATCCAGACCGAATTTCTTACAGAGGTACGCGGTGAGGTGCACCGCCTCGCGGTACACCTGCGCAAAGTACTCCGGGTCTTTGAGTCCGTCTTCGCACATCTCGAATTGGATCCACCCCTGGTTAAGGGAGTAGCCAGAGAATCCGGTGCCCACGCCCCAGGCCTCCAGGTACCACGGTCCTACATTGACGGTTGTCACGGTACCATCTGCCAGCTTTCCGATGAAGCAATGGACACCGGCACCCAGATCGGGCAGGTGGTTCCAGTCGTTGTGGTTGGGGTTGGTGCCCAGCAGTGCCAGCATCACCTGCTTATCTGAAGCGTTGTCGTCCGGCTGGACGTAGCGCCGCAACACGGGATTGTTGGCCCCGGTGGAATGCCAGCACACACCCAGGATCTTGGGGACGGTTGCGGCCTTTTTGTACCAGCGGGACTGGCGCATGTAGCACTGCGGGGGCGGGTTGTCTTTCGTGTACTTCATTCCAGCCATGATTACTCCTCCGTCTTCGGCTCGCTGAGGTCTATGCCCTCGATGTAGGAGCGCTCCTTGAGGATGTCCCGGTAGCCGCGCATGTAGATCAGCTGCCGGCGGAAGGCGTCCTTCGGGCTCTTCGGTTTGAAAGGCAACTCCCCCGCCTCCCAGAGGTCGTACGTCTCCTGCAGCTTTTTTGTGCGGGTGTCCAGCTGGTGGTACTCCGCCTTGAAGCGCTCTTTCCAGTCCTCGGAGAGCATCTCCTGAATAGTATCTTGGAGTGTCACAGGATGTTGCCCTCCTTGTCCGTTATGGAGTTTTTCCACTTCTTGTACGCGTCCAAGTACCCCTCGTCCTTGTCTCCGTTCCAGGTGTACTCGTAGTACATGCCGTCTGGGATGTTGGTGGACAGCAGCGCCTTGTTGTTCTGGAGGCATCTAACCATCCAGACGGTAAAGACGTTGTCCTCCGTGATCTTCCCGTTTTTGTCCGTGGAGTCCGCCTGGGAGTTGTGGTAGTTTACCACAGCCCGCTTGGCTGCTCTCTCAAATTCCGTGCTACCCATCGTCCCTGCCTGCCTCCTCGTTGTCTTCACATATGGAGTCCCCAGCCTTTTCGGTGAGGTCTTTTGCCTTCTTTAACGCCTTCAAGACGAAGGCCGGGAGAGGTGCGCCCATGGCCATTGCGTTTTCTGCACTGGATCCAATCTCGGTGAGGATGTACCACACCAGGACCACAGGGCAGATGATACCACTAAATGGGATATTGATCACTGGGAGCTTGTCCAGGACAATCCCCAGGAGCACGTCCGCCAGTGCCATCAGCACCACAATAAAGACCATCCCGGCCTTGTGCCAGATCCCCTCCCGAGCAACCTTGCTGGACCACTCCCCGGCCTTGACGGCAGCCATGGAGCCTGTGACGTAGTCCAGGACCATGCACACTACCCAGACCACAGCAAGCCAGCCCATCCAGCCCCAGAAGCCGGTGAGGATCCCCAGGGCGGAAGAGACCCAGACTTTCATCTGGTTCAGGTTGTCCTCCATGATCAGGACTCCTCGTAGGGCTCGCCCGTGATCTCCTGATATTGCTCCTCGGTGATACCGGCGCCCGGTTTCTTGGCCTCGAGCTTGACGTACTTCTTGAGTGTGGCCGCTGTTACGAAGTTCAGCGCCCACTGCTCCGTGAGATACTCATACATGATTCAGCCCTCCTTAGAGTGAGAGGAAAGCGACATCCGCTTTCAGGTCGTTCAGTGTCTGCATGATCTGCTGGGTGGAAGTGCTGTTGTACTGGTCCCACTCCTCGCGAGGGATCTCCTGCTCCTGGAACTCCCACATCTGGACGGGATCCTCTTCGCCCATGGACTCCCAGCTCACCTGCTTAAAGTCCTTGCGGCGATAGACCGTGGTGGGGCTGGACGCGGTGTCCAGCTCAGGCAGTTTTTCGGTGCAATGCGCCGTTCTCCACTGTGCCATATTTTGCCCTCCTTCGTAGTTTGCGCCGTGCGGCATTCAGGTCCGCGTTGCGCTTGATGTACCGGACGTAATATCCGTGGGTTGCCGTGTGTTTCAGCCAGCCTTTGTAGGATGTCAGGGCGGAGGCGTCACGGCAAGTCATACGGCCTTTACGCTGTATTCTGGCTGCCTTCGCCCTGATCCGTTTTAAAATGTTCTTCCGGATGGTTACTCGGTTGTTGTGGATCACAAAGCCCAGGCACTCTATCTGACGCCCCAGTGTCTCCTGCTTCTCGCCCTTGGCCCGGACCTCGTCCGGGTGCTTCGGGTGTTCGAACCGATAGACCTGGGTAGAGCCTTTCAACTGCAGACGGAGATTTTCCCGGAGGAACTGGCCTATCTCGTCCCGCGCCCTGCGTAACTTGCGCTTGTTGGTACCCAAGATAAAGATGTTGTCCATGTATCTCAGGTAGTGGTCCCCGTATTTGTGCTCTAAGATGTTCGTGTCCAGAGTTTCCAACATTATTTGCGCGAACCACGG
>CANQSU010000047.1 GCA_947626585.1 uncultured Oscillospiraceae bacterium | reverse complement strand
CGTCGGGGGCTTGCTTTGCTATGCCTTTTTCCTGGCCTGCTCTACGTTTTGCGCTCGTTAATTGTTTTCACAGTAATTCTCCTTTTCACCCCGATAGGGATGCTTTTTTCTCGCTGGGCCACCGGTAGCCGTCATTAAACGTTTTCTTTTTATAAGCTACATTATAGGCACAAAGCCGGGGAAAAGGCAACCTTTTTTTACTTGAAATTTCCTTTTTTCGCGATTTCTTTTTTCGAGATTGTTAAAAATGACAAAATATTTTAAATATTTTAAAAAATTGTTGACGTTTTCCTACGGACGTTGTATAATTTGCACAGAGAATACGTTTAACAAAAGTCTTATAGCGGGAGAGGGTGCATAAAGTATGGTGACCATCAAGGACATTTCCGAAAAATGCAGTCTCTCCGTCGCCGCGGTTTCCAAGGCGCTGAACGGACGCCCGGGCATCGGACCCGAGAAAGCGGAGCTTGTGCGGCGCACCGCTCAGGAGATGGGCTACTTTCCCAACGCCGCCGCCCAGACGCTTAAGACCAACCGAAGCATGAACATCGGCATCCTCTTCAAAAACATCATGGCTCACGAGTATTTTTCCGTTATCCTCGAGGGCATCAGGGACACCGCCGAGCGGCGGGGCTATGACATCACCTTTCTGAGCAACGTCACCGGAGAACACGGCTATTATCAGCACGCCAAGCGCCGCCAGTGCGACGGGGTCATCATCGTCCAGCCCGGCTACAGCGAGGACGACCACGCCCAGGCCCGGAGACTGGCGGAGAGCGAGCTGCCGGTGGTGGCCATTGACGACGTGTTCCCCGGCCGCGCCACCGTCACGGGCGACAATGTGGAAAGCGCGGAGGAGATCGTCCGGTATCTTTACGGCATGGGCCACACCCGGATCGCCTTCATCCACGGCGAGGACGGCGACGTGACCCGCCAGCGTCTGGCGGGCTTTTACCGGGCCTGCCGGGACCTGGGACTGCAGGTGCCGGATGAGTATGTCATCCCGGCCCGTTACCAGGAGCCGGCGGATTCGGGTCTGGCCACCAGAAGGCTTCTCCAATGCAGGATACGCCCCACCTGCATCATGTACCCGGACGATATCGCGTATCTCGGCGGCCGGACGGAGCTTGAGTCCCAGGGGTTGTCCGTCCCCGACGACATCAGCTGCTTCGGCTTCGACGGGATCCGCATGACAGGCGTCCTGCGCCCGAGCCTCGCCACCTACAGGCAGAACGGCTGGGGCATCGGCGCCAGAGCAACGGAACAGCTCATCAGCGCCATCGAGGACCCCAAGTGCTATGTTCCGGGCATCATCACCATCACCGGCTCCATCCAGCCCGGCGGCACCGTCAGGGATCTGAGAAAAGAAGCCCATTGAGAATCATCCTTTCGGAGGACAAGCATATGGTTTTTACCGCAGAACAGGCACGCACCCAGACTGTCACGGCCGAAGGGCTTATCCGCAAGACCTTCCCCCGGATCTCCGGCGCTCTGGACGCGGAGTTTTTCGCCGCCGACCGGGTCTCCGCCCTGGGCATTTCCGGTCTTCCGTACCACGCGCCGGTTTGCGCGTATCTGATGAACACCCCCGCCGTGGCGGAATACCTTTCCGGCTTTTCGGGCAGTCAGCTCATCGCCCTCAGGGACGGCGGGGCCGTCCACATGACCCCCGACGGGACAGGGCCCATGCCAGAACGGGTGGAAGCCGCCGTCCTGGATGTGGTAGATAGGGTCCTGGCAAGCCCCGGAAAGCTCAATGAGAAGGGCGAGCTTGAGCTGGATCTGAAGGCCTACCCCGTGGGGCCCCACTTTCCGGTGAATCTGCTGCTGGGCGACAGGTCCGACTACCCGGAGCCTCTGTACACCACACCCAAGAGCGCCCTGGACGGCCTGGGCCGCGGCTCCTTCCGGGCCGCCGGACCAAAGCAGGTGCTTTCCACCCGCTATGTGCTTGCCCCGGAGGAGAACGGTGAGCCGGCCAACAGGCAGTTTTATCTTTTGGAAGCCGGAAAGCAGATCTTTTATTCCTGTGACGTGAACGAAAACGTTTTCTCCGCCACCTGTGTCCACTCTCAGAACCGCTCGGTCATTACCTATGAGACAAAATGCGGCCTGACAGTCCGCCGCACCATCTTCCTCCTGCCCCAGGAGGACGGGATGCCCACGGCGGTGGAGGCCCAGAGGGTGGAGATCGTGAACCACTCGGGGCGCGACAGGGACCTGAAGATCGTCATGACCGGCATGTTCGGTATCGGCATGGCCGAGGGCATCGCCAACGACGTGGTCTACACCAACATCGTGGCCGAGAGTGAGATCTACTATAAAAACGGCGCGCCCGCCGCCATGACCCTCCACCACAAGCCCAAGGAGTGCGCCGGGGAGAAGCGATTCGCCGCGCTTTTACATAATGGGCGCGGCTTTGACGAATTCTGCGCCGGCATCTCCGATTTCGTCGGCTCCGGCACGCTGGCCCATCCCGAGCTTTTGGCGCGCCTCCCCAGCCGCTATCAGCGGAAGATGGCCCCCTTCTTCGCCATGGGCAGGAGCTTCTCCGTCAGGGACGGCGGCACCGCCGTCGTCGACGAGCTGGTGGGCATGACCGAGGGCGAGGGGGACGTAACCGAGGCGTTTGACAACCAGCTTGACAGACTTCTGACCAAATATTCCGACCCTGCGGCCCTGACGGGGACGCTTCAAAAGGTGATCGATTTCTGGGACCGCTACCCGGCGTACATACGGACAGACACCGGAGACAGGCTGATGGATACCTACATCGGCCACAACCTGCCCTTCCAGGTGCTTTACCAGACCTACGTGTCCCGGGCCTTCGCCTGGACGCAGAAGTCCTACCGGGAGACGGGCTTCCGGGAGATCCAGGACATCTTCGCCTCCATGTATTACCTCGCCGCCATAGGCAGGGAGAAGCTGGTGCGGGAGCTTATCTCCAACTGGGTCCGTAATGTCTTTGAGATGGGCTACGCCTACCACGACTTCACCGTCCGGGGCAAGAATCCCGGCGACTGCTCCGACGATCAGCTGTGGCTTCTCCAGGCGGTCTACCGTTATGTGAAGCTTACCGGTGACACCGAGTTTCTGACCCACGAGTACCCCGTGGCCGGTACGGACAGAAAGCGGCCCCTGTGGGACACCGTCATGGCGATCCTTACCTATTCCGGCAGGATCTCCGTGGGCGCCCACGGTATGCCCTTACTTGACAAGGCCGACTGGAACGACACCCTGCGCCTTGACCATGTGGTCATGCAGGGGCCGGAGAAGGAGGCTCTCTACAGAAAGCAGCTTGAGGAAAAGGGCCAGGAGTGGGGCGCGCCGCTTAACAACACCCTGTCCGAGAGCGTCATGAACGCCTGCCTCTTTGTCATCGCCGCCGACGCCGCGGCGGAGCTGGGCGCCATGATCGGCAGGGACGCCGACGCCGCCGAGGCCGCGCGGCTTTCCGAAAAGATGGCCGACAGTATCCGGAAGTACGCCTGGAAGGACGGGTATTACGCCCGGTGCCTCCTGAACGACGACAGGCCCTACAAATATCTCGGCGCTAAAGGCGACGGACTGAGCCTTGACCCCGACATAGACGGCAGCTACTACCTCAACTCCTACAGCTGGTCCGTGCTGGCGAACGTGGCCACGGAGGAGCAGATCGCCTCCATGCTGGACGTGGTCGATCGGTATCTCAGGACCGAGGCGGGCCTGAAGCTGTGTACGCTGGTCAACTATGACCTTCTGGGCGTGGCAACCGGCACGGCGCTCTATTTCCCCGGGGACCGGGAGAACGGGGGCGTGTTCAAGCACGCGGCCATGATGTCCGCCGTTGCCTCCCTCAAGGCGGCCAAGTGGGTAAAGGACGAGACGCTGGCAAGGAGGCTGGCGGACCTGGCCTTTTTCATGATCGACCGCACCGTGCCCTACGGGACCATGAAAAACCCCTTCGTCCTCAAGGGAAACCCGCGCTTCTGCACCCAGTACAACAACTCCGAGACCTGTGAAAACATCGGCCCCATGCTCTCCGGCACCGCCTCCTGGCTGAACCTGGCGGTGTACGAGTTCCTAGGCTTCGATATAAGCCGCGACACAGTGACCGTATCCCCTGTGATGCTCCCCGGAAGGGAGAGGATATCCTACACCGTCAGGACGGAGGACTTCGTCCTTGAGGTGGAGATCGTCTCCCGTGACGGCCGCGTGAGGGCGACGGAGGCCGCCGTCTGTACCCTGGACGGGAAGAACGCGCCGCTGACCTTCCCGAGACCCCGGGACGGAGGGACCCATCGGGTGACCGTGGAGCTGTGATGCGCGATATGACCGTGTAATAGCCTTATTTGGCAATTATATGCAAAATATTATTATGCTTGGGGGGTTGCTCACCGGGAAGAAAACGTTTTCGCGAAATATTTTTTTAGGAGGGATGTAAATGACTCAAACAAAAGCGAAGACCCGAGGTGGGATCATGTACATTCTGCACCGGGTCGTCATTCTCTTCACCTGCGCCGCGGTGTTCTATCCGGGCTTCAACCCCGGGCGCATCACCACGGAGATCAGCCGCTACACCTCGCTTCTCACCTCCTGCATCTCCTACAAATCGCTGGTGGGCAATCTGGGACGCGCGCTGAACCGCGGGTGGATACAGGCTTCCACATTCCGTCTGCTGATGGTCGCCAGCATAGTGCTGGTTGCAGGCATAATTCTTGCCGCCATCGGCGGGTGCATGTCCGTGGGAAATGACCGGATGCGCTTCTACGGCGCCCGCTTCCCGCTCATAGGCTCCCTGCTCATGGGCGCGGGACTTGTACTTATCAGCGTATGCCACAATCAGATCGTCGCCGCCGACACCGCCCGTGTGCCCCCCAACGTATCCATGGGCTTTTACCTCTTCATCGTCCTGGCGGCCCTTATCTTCCTCACAAGCGTCGCCATCCTCTTCCTCAACGGAAAGAAATCCGACCTCTCCGAGAGCAAGATGGGCATGAAGGAGGAGTACCACCTGTTTCTTCTGTTCCTCCCCATTCTCGCCCTGGCATTTGTATTCTCCTATCTTCCTCTCTGGGGCTGGCGGTACGCCTTCTTTGACTACTCTGCCGGGCAGGAGCTGAGCATGGAGAACTTCGTGGGCTTCAAATGGTTCACCTTCCTCTTCCAGAACTCCGCCACACGCGCCGATCTTCTGCGCGTCATGAAGAACACCCTGGCCATGAGCGGCATCGGCATCGTCACCAGCTGGCTGCCCATGGTGTTCGCCATCCTGCTGACCCAGATCAATTCCAAGCGGTTCCGCCGGACGGTCCAGACCTTCACCACGGTGCCCAACTTCCTGGGCTGGGTCATCGTCTACGCCGTGGCGCTTGCCATCTTCTCCACCGACGGCTTCATCAACAGTTTCCTGAACAACATCCTGCACATCAATGCGGGAACCAACTACCTGATGAACAATTCCCACATGTGGATAAAGATGTGGCTGTGGGGCACCTGGAAGGGCCTGGGCTGGAGCGCCATCATCTATATCTCCTCCATCTCCGGCATCGACCCCATGCTCTACGAGGCAGCCACCATCGACGGCGCCGGCAGGTTCGGAAAGATATGGAACGTCACCATTCCCCAGCTTATGCCCACCTTCTTCGTACTTCTGCTTATGAGCATCGCGGGTATCCTCTCCAACGGTCTTGACCAATACCTTGTCTTTGAGAATGCCATGAACCATGACGCCATCGAGGTACTGGACCTGTACGTCTACAACATCGGTATCAGCAACGGACTCATACCAATGTCCACGGTGGTCGGCATGGCAAAGTCCCTCATCAGCGTCATCCTGTTATTCTCCGCCAACCAGGTCTCCAAGAGTCTGCGCGGCGAGAGCATCATATAAGGAGGTGCGAATATGGCTGAGAACGTCAAAAAAATAGCTCATGCGCGCCACACCGCCATGGGAATCGAGTACAGGAGATCGCCCATGGATCGGGTGTTCATGGTGATCAACATCACCTTCTTCATACTCTTTACGCTTCTGTGCATCTTCCCGTTCTACTATCTTTTCATCAACACCATCTCCGACAACGACCTTGTCAACCGGGGTGTCATTACCCTCCTTCCAAAGGGGATCCACATTCAGAACTACATTGCCCTGAAAAACGTCTCGGACTTCGGTCAGTCCGTATTCATCTCCGTTACACGTACCATCCTCGGCACCGCCGTCATGGTCCTGGCGTCGGCCTTTGCCGGGTATCTGACCACCAAGAAGGAAATGTGGCGGCGCAGCCTCTGGTACAGGGCGCTGGTCATTACCATGTATTTCAACGCCGGCCTTGTGCCCTGGTACCTGAACATGCTGGGGCTTGGCCTCACGGACAACTACCTGGGCTACATCATCCCCGGTATCGTACAGCCCTACAACATCATTCTGGTCAAGACCTACATCGAGTCCATCCCCAGTGAGCTGGAGGAGAGCGCCAGGATAGACGGCGCGTCCAACATGCAGGTGTTCTCCAAGATCATCCTGCCCCTCTCCAAGCCGATCCTCGCCACCATCGCCGTCTTTGGCGCGGTGGGCAACTGGAACAGCTTCCAGGACTCCCTGATCCTCATGGCCAACACCCCCTCGCTGTATACCCTCCAGCACAGGCTGTATGTGTATCTGAACAGCTCCTCCAACCTTGCCAACGTCATGCAGTCCGGCGGCAATGTCTCCGCCGCGATGCTGAATACCAAGGTTATCCAGTACACCATCTCCATGGTGACCATCATCCCCATCATGTTCGTGTACCCCTTCATGCAGCAATACTTTGAAGAGGGCATCATGCTGGGCGCCGTCAAGGGTTGACGGTAAAACGCGCTTTTCCCTCGGGAAAAGCGCCTGAAAGGGTTCCCCTTTCAGGCGGTTTATAATGTTTTCCGGGCCCTTGAAACCCGGTTGACAGAAGGCCCGTAACAGGGTCAAATAAAATGAAAGGATGAAAAAAATGAAAAAGACCACCAGAAAACTCCTGGCGCTCCTCCTCGCGCTTATGATGCTCGTAAGCGTTCTGGCGGGCTGCGGCGGCAGCGGTGACGACACCACCGGCAGCAAAGACTCTACCGGCAGCAAAGACTCTACCGGCAGCAAGGACACCGCGAGCGGTGATACCGGCGGCGGCAACGACGACCTGTATTTGGCCGGCAGCGTAGACAATCCCATCACCCTCAACGTATTCAGCCAGGTAGCCAACTACTCCGGCAAGCAGGGCGGCTGGGGAGCAATCGTCCTGAAAGACAAGTTCGGCATTGAGCTGAATTTCATCCCCAACACAGACGGCGCTCTTGAGACCCGTATGGAAAACGGGGACCTGGGCGACATCGTGGTCCTGGGCGACGCCGGCGAAAACTTCCGCAAGGCAGCTTCTCAGGGTCTCCTCTTCGACTGGGAGGACGAAGGTCTTCTGGATGACTACGCCCCCAACATCAAGTCCACCTTCCCCGTAGCGCTTGACGCCATGAAGGACCTCACCGAGGACGGCAAGATCTACGGCATCCACAATGAGCTTGCCCTGGACGACACCGACCACGCCGACTTCTCCTACACCTGGGAGATCCGTTGGGATCTCTATAAGCAGCTGGGCTATCCCGAGATCAACACCCTGGACGACCTGGTGGACGTGCTGGAGGACATGCACGAGCTGGATCCCACCGACGACAACGGCAACCCCACCTACGGCCTGAGCCTGTGGCCGGACTGGGACGGCGATATGAGCATGTACATCAAGTGCCTGGCCACCGGCATGACCGGCTACGACGGGGACAAGGGCGCCATGGGCTTCTATGATCCCGAGACCGGCAACTTCTACGGCGCTCTTGACGACAACAGCCCCTATCTGCAGGCTTTGAAGTTCGCCAATAAGCTCTATCAGCGCGGTCTTCTGGATCCCGACTCCGCCACCAACACATGGGAGAAGTACGTCGCCAAGGTCCAGGCAGGCGGCACCCTGTTCTCCATCTTCAACTATGCCGGCTCCGACCAGTTCAACACCCCCGACCACATGGCTGCCGGTGAGTTCATGACCACCATCCAGCCCAAGTCCGCCACCAACTTCGTCAACGGTCTGTCCCTCTCCGGCAGCTCCTATGTAGTCTGCATCGGCAGCCGTACCGAGTACCCCGAGGACATCCTCCACTTCCTTGACTGGCTCTACACCCCCGAGGGAATGATGACCTCCCTCTACGGTCTCCAGGGCCTCATGTGGGACTACAACGAGGACGGCACCACCTACTTCACTGACCTGGGCCTCAAGGTCGCCAACGACCCCTCCTACGATCTGAGCGGCGTGGAGTGGACCAGCCCCTGGACCGGCAGGACCTACACCCTGGACGGCACCTTCAACGACGGCCACTTCCAGTTCAACTTCAACCCCTGGTCCCTGTACGCCGAGAACCCCGAGTCCATTGAGGGCGAGACCTTCAACAAGACCTCCTGGGCCAGCTACGCCACCGACGCCCGGTGCGAGATGGAGCAGGATTGGCGTGACCACATGGGCTACAACAACATCAACGAGTATCTTGACGATCAGAAGTACATCCTTGCTCCTACCGTCAACTACACCGCCAGCGACATGTCCAAGGAGCTACAGATGACCCGCAGCCAGGTGGGCACCGCCATCAAGCAGTACACCTATCAGGCCATGTACGCCAAGACCGACGCCGAGTTCGACGCCCTTGTGGCCGAGATGAAGACAAGGTGCAACGAGTACGGCTATGATCAGTGCATCGAGTGGGCGAAGAACGAGGCCGCCAGGCTCTATCAGATGCAGGTAGACGCCGGCTTCTCCAAGTAAAATATTTGTTCACACCGACAAAGAATGTTCTGATATAATCCGGGGGAGGGGGCTTTCCCCCTCCCCCAATTTTTTCCTTAAATAAGGAGCGCCGCCATGAAGTTCAACGCCGATTCCCCCTTCTTGTACTACGGGACGCGAATTGTTAACCTCGTCCTATTGAATTTTCTGTGGGCGGTGGGGTGCGTCCCCATCGTCACCGCCGGCGCGTCCACCATCGCCGCTTTCACCGTGACGCTGAAAATGGCGGAGCATCGGGACAACGGCGCGGTCTTTGCGCCCTTCTGGACGGCCTGGGCAAAAAACCTCAGGCACGGCGTGCCCCTGACGATCATCGCCGGTGTCGTCCTCTACGGCGTGTGGCTGGACTTCCAGCTGTTCAACAACTTGGAGAAAAACGCGCTGCCCTTCCTGATCGTCGCGCTCATCGTTCTGTTTGTACTCCTCATCCACTACATCTATGTTTTCCCCCTTGAGGCAAGATACGAGAACACCTTGTTCAAAAATCTTGCCAACTCCCGGAAAATTCTGATCCGCTTCTTCCCCCGCACCCTGGGACTCATCGGGATCCTGGTGATCCAGGTGCTGATCTTCACGGGGATAAACGATTTTCTCTTTTATGTGGGACTTTTCATCCTGCCCATCCTGATGATCTACACCACGAGTCAGATCGCCATGCCCATCTTCCGCAAGATAGAGGGCGACAGCAAGGCCTCCGACGGCTTCACCATAAGCCAGGAGGAGGGCCCGTCCATCAATTACTGATAAGACATCCACGGACAAAACCGATAACGATATATTGGGAGGGAACCCCCTATGAAATTTAATCTCGGCGAGTGGCGCATGCGCCCCGGCGTCAAAAGCTTCAACTGCGAACAGATACGTCAGATCCGCCTCTCGGAGGATAAACGGGAGGTGTACATCTTCGCCGTGCCCTACCGGCAGGACGAGCGGAGCATGGACGGGCCGGTGCAGGAAATCCTGATCACCGCGCCTCAGCCCGATATGCTCCGCCTCCGCTCCGTCCACTTCAAGGGCGACAGGCGCAAGCTGCCGCGCTTTGAGCTGGACGACCGAAATCTCCCCATGGAATACCGCGAGGAGGGCGGCCAGGTGGAGATCGCCTCCGGCGCTCTGAAGCTGGTCATTCGAAAGAAGGACCCCTGCCTTTTCACCTGGTTTTATAACGGCGAGAAGCTCACCAACATCGGAAGCCGCTACGGCTCCTCCATGCTCAGCTATATCGAGACTCCCGAGGGGCCCTTCATGCGGTGCCAGCTCCAGGTGGACGTGGGCGAGAAGATCTACGGCCTGGGCGAACGCTTCACCCCCTTCGTCCGCAACGGCCAGGTGGTGGACATCTGGAACGAGGACGGCGGCACGTCCAGTGAGATCAGCTACAAGAACATCCCCTTTTACATAAGCTCCCGGAGCTACGGCGTCCTTGTCAACGACCCTGGCCCCGTGTCCTTCGAGGTCTGCTCCGAGGCCGTCACCAAGGTACAGTTCTCCGTGCCGGGTCAGCGTCTTGATTTCATCCTCATCGGCGCCCCCGACCGGAAGGGCGTGCTGGAGCGCTATACGGCTCTTTCCGGCCGTCCGGCCCTGCCCCCGGCCTGGACCTTCGGGCTGTGGCTCACCTCCTCCTTCACCACCTCTTATGACGAGACGACCGTCATGTCCTTTGTGGACGGCATGGCCCAGAGGGATATCCCCCTGCGGGTTTTCCACTTTGACTGCTTCTGGATGCGCGAAAACGAGTGGTGCGGCTTTGATTGGGATAAAGAGATGTTCCCCGACGTGGAGGGGATGCTGAAACGTATGCACGAAAAGGGGCTTAAGGTCTGCGTGTGGATCAACCCCTATCTGGGCCAGAAGAGCGCCGTTTTCGACGAGGCCGCCGAAAAGGGCTACCTTCTCAAAAAGCCCAACGGCGACATATGGCAATGGGATCTGTGGCAGGCCGGTCTCGCCGTGGTGGACTTTACCAACCCCGAGGCGGTGAAGTGGTATCAGGACAAGCTCCGCGCGCTCATGGCCCAGGGCGTGGACTGCTTCAAGACCGATTTCGGAGAAAGGATCCCCACGGACGTGGTCTACTGGGACGGCTCAGATCCCGAGCGGATGCACAACTACTACACCTATCTTTACAACAAGGCCGTCTTTGAGGTCATTGAGGAGGTCAGGGGACACGGCGAGGCGGTGCTGTTCGCCAGATCCGCCACCGTGGGCGGCCAGAAGTTCCCCGTCCATTGGGGCGGTGACTGCAATTCCACCTATGTGTCCATGGCTGAGTCCCTGCGGGGCGGCCTGAGCCTGTGCCTTTCGGGCTTTGGCTTCTGGAGCCACGACATCGGCGGCTTTGAGGGCACCGCGCCCGCCGACCTCTACAAGCGCTGGCTGGCCTTCGGGCTGTTAAGCACCCACTCCCGCCTCCACGGCTCCACCTCCTACCGGGTGCCCTGGCTCTTCGGCCAGGAGGCCGTGGACGTGTGCCGGTATTTCTCCAGGCTCAAGAACGCCCTGATGCCCTACCTCTACGCGCAGGCCGCGTACACCGCCCGCACCGGCGTACCCATGATGCGCGCCATGATGCTGGAGTTTGACGATCCGGGTTGTGAGGACCTGGACCGGCAGTACATGCTGGGAGACGCTCTCCTGGCGGCTCCGGTGATGCGTGAGGACGGGCGGGTGGACTACTATCTTCCCCACGGCAGGTGGACGCATCTCCTCACCGGAGAGACGGTGGAGGGCCGCGGCTGGAGGCGGGACATATATGACTTTTTCTCCCTGCCCCTCTACGTCCGTGAGAACACGGTCCTCCCCGTGGGCCGCGAGACCTCCCGCCCCGATTACGACTACACGAAGGGCCTGACGCTGAAGCTCTACAACATCGCCGACGGCAATAAGGTAAGCCGCCAGGTGGTGGATATGACCGGCGTGCCCGCCCTGACCTTCACCGTCGCAAGGGATGGGAACAAGCTCACCGTCGCCTGTGACAAGCCCTGCGACTTCACTGTGGAGCAGTACGGAACGGACTGCGAGATAGCTATCAGCGACTAACTAATATTTAATTAAAAGTTTTAACCGAGGGGCGAGGATTTTTTGCGTCAGGCAAGGAAGACGACGCAGGGAATACTGTATGTATTTCCAAGGCGTCTGACGCGGCATGGCGCAAAAAAGACCGTCACGAATTAAAGATTTTAGTTAAATATTAGTATAAGGAGGGAACTCCAGATGATCACCATAGGAATGGCCTACTACCCTGAGCAATGGCCAAGGGAGCTTTGGGAGGAGGACGCGGCGCGCATGGAGGCTCTCGGCGTCAAGGTCGTGCGCTTTGCCGAGTTTGCCTGGAGCCGCCTGGAGCCCCGGGATGGGCAGTTCGACTTTGGCTGGCTTGACGAGGCCATAGAGATCTTCGCGCGCCACGGCATGAAAATAATTCTCGGAACGCCCACCAACTGCGGCCCTCTCTGGCTTTACAAAAACCACCCGGAGACCCTTCAATGGGGCCGGGACGGGAAGCCCACCGACACGGGTATCCGGGGGCACAGGTGCATCGTCAGCCCCGTTTTCCGCGTGTACGCCGGACGGATCGTGGAGAAGATGGCGGAGCGCTACGCGGGCCGGCCCGAAATATACGCCTGGCAGATAGACAACGAGCTTGAAAACAGCCACTGCACCTGTCCCGCCTGCCGTCAGGCCTTCCGGGACTGGCTCAGGGAGAGGTACGGCACCGTGGAGGCGCTCAACGCCGCCTGGGGAAACGCGGTGTGGAGCGGGGAGGTAAGCGATTGGAGCGAGATCGACCCACTTCTCGCTCCGGACTGCATGCCCGACTGGCACAACCCGGCTTTTATGCTGGATTTTGAGCGCTTCGGCGCGTCCCGCACCACCGACTACGTCAAATTCCAGCGGGACATTATAAAAAGATTTGACCCGTCCGCCGTGGTGACCACAAATGCCTGCTTCCCGGCTCACATGCCGGACTTCCATCAGGAGTTTGCCGGACTTGACGTGGCGGCCTACGACAACTACCCGCCCATCCGTCCCCCTGAGGACCCGGAGGAGCTTTACTCCAACGGCTTTGCGCTGGACTTCGTACGGGGCTTCAAGAGGAAGAACTACTGGATTCTGGAGCAGCTTGCCGGCCCCGGCGGCTGCTGGAGCCCCTTCTGTCCCACCACCGAGCCGGGACAGCTCGCGGGTTACGCCCTGCAGGCCGTGGCCCATGGGGCGGATCTGCTGGCCTTCTTCCGCTGGCGCTCGGCTCTTTCCGGCGCGGAGATGATGGGTCACGGGCTGCTTGACCACGACAACAGGGAAAACCGACGGTTTTACGAGATACGTGACCTCGTCCGCCGGCTCGGGGACATCCCGGACCTTGACAGGACCGCCGTCCACAGCGACGTGGCCATTCTGTACTCCGCGGACCAGGAATTCGCGCTGAAGGATCAGCGGCAGTCGGGAAATTTCGCCTACTGGACGCAGCTCCGCCTTTTCCAGGAGGCCTGCGCCGGCCTTGGCATCAACACCGATGTGATCCATGAGACAGAGAGCCTTGACGGCTACAAGGTGGTCGTCGTACCCACCCATCATATCATCGAGCCCACGCTGGCGGCCCGGCTTGAGGACTTTGCCTCCCGAGGCGGCACGGTGGTGCTGACAAACCGCTCCGGCGTCAAGGACAAGACCGGAAACTGCGTGTTCGGCGAACCCCTCCCGACCGTGTTCCGGAAGCTGTGCGGCTGCGTGGTGGAGGAATACGACCCCATCGGCAAATTCAAACAGAGGGTCTCCGCCACAAAAGGGGAGAGCTACGCGGTCACCGGCTGGTGCGACCTTGTAAAGCCCGAGGGGGCCGAGGTCTGGGCGCGCTATGAGGGGCGCTTCTATTCCGGTACCGCCGCCGTCACCAGGAACGGCTTCGGCGCGGGAAAGGCTTACTATGTGGGCACCGTGGGGGAGAAGGCCATGTACCGCACGCTGATGACCGAAATCTTCCGGGAGCAGTCCGTGCCCATGCTGACCACACTGCCAAGGGGCGTGGAGGTCACCACCAGGACCGGCGAGGGCGGTACCTACAGATTTTTCTTCAACAACCGGGGGACCGGCTGTCACTTCCCCCTTGGGGGAGAGACCGTTTCCCTGCGCCCCTTTGAAGCGGCCATTCGGACGGGGGAGGGGAAATGGGTATGAGCTTTGACACTGTGACTGAATTCCTTGACGGTGTGGAACAGACCTTTGGCATCCCCGCCTGCGAGTGCGTCGTCTACCGGGACCACCGGGAGGTCTACCGCCACCACGCCGGACATATGGGCTGGAAGGGCGGAGAACCCATCCGGGGAGGGGAGTGGTATTGGATCTACTCCTGTACGAAGCTGGCAACCATGACCGCCGCCATGCAGCTCTGGGAACAGGGTAAGCTTGGCTTGGACGACCCGGTATCTAAATTCCTCCCGGAGTACGCGCACCCGAATGTCAAGGACGGCGACACCGTTCGCCCCGCCAGGACCGTTATGACCCTCCGCCACCTCATGACCATGACCGGCGGGTTCAGCTACGACCAGACACTGCCCTCCATCCTGGAGGCGAAAAAGAAAAACGCCGGCACAAGGGAGCTTATCCGTATGCTCTCCGCCGAGCCGCTGGAATTTGACCCCGGCACGCACTTCCGCTACAGCATGTGCCACGACGTGATGGCCGCCGTTATCGAAGCCGCCTCCGGGGAGCGCTTTTCGGACTATCTGGAAAGGCACATCTTCGCGCCCCTGGGGGTTACGGGCGTCACCTTCCGACCCGACGGCGCCAAGATGGAGCGGATGCCGGCACAGCTGTGCTGGCATGACAGGGAGCTTTACATGTTCGAGGTGGAACGGGACAACACCCACCAGCTCACCCCGGACTATGACTCGGGCGGCGCCGGGCTGTGCTGCCGGGCGGAGGACTACATCCTGTTCCTGGACGCCCTGGCCTGCGGCGGCACGGGAGCCAACGGGGCACGGATCCTGAAGCCTGAGACGGTCAGGCTCATGACCGAAAACCAGCTCTCCGGCCAGACGCTTCAGGACTACCACAACACCATGAAGCCCTCCGAGACCGAGGGCTACGCCTTGGGTATGCGCGTTCATCTGGGAGGAGACGAGTTCCCAAAGGGGGAGTTTGGCTGGGACGGCGCCGCCGGCGCTCTGGCGGTGATGGAACCGGAGCGGCACATGAGCGTTTTCTACGTCCAGCATGTACTCAACTATCTGCCCAATTACGCCGCGCTGCATCCGGAGCTGATGCGCCGGATCTACCGATGCCTGAACGACTGACCGTCATACCCCTTCGCCGACAGTAAAATGCCGCCGTGCAAAACACGGCGGCATATGTATTTATCGGGGCAAAAGCCTTGACGTGTGCGGAGGGGTTGTTATATTATTATTTCGGTATTTGATTTGTTGATAGAATTATTTTCGCCGGGGTGATGTGTATGAAAAAGTACAGAAAGAACCTTCTCCTGGCGGTGAAGATAGGCATCGGCAGCAGTATCGCCATCTTCATAGCCCAGAGCCTCCATCTGGAATACGCGGCGTCGGCGGGGACGGTGGCGCTGCTGACGCTGATGACATCCAAGCTTGAGACCTTCCGGCTGTCCATCAGCCGGTTTGCTACCTTCGGGGTGACGCTGGCGCTGTCACTCCTCGTCGTCTCCCATGTGGACAACATCTGGCTGGCCTATGGACTTATACTGATGCTGGTGGTGTTTATCGCGGAGTCCTTTGGCTTGCGGGCCACCATATCGGTAAACGCCGTAGTGGCGGCGCATCTGGTGACCAGCCGGGATTTGAGCGGGCCGTCTGTCCTCAACGAGTTCCTTCTTGTCCTCATCGGGGTGACGCTGGCGGTGATCCTGAACCTTTTCCACGCCAACTGGTCCCACCGCCGGCAGATCATTGCCGACATGCGCAAGGTGGAGGGGGAGCTTCAGCAGATCCTTTGTGAAGTGGCCGCGTATCTCCGGGCCGGTGAGGCCGGCGGGGACGTGTGGCGGGAGATCGGGAGCATGGAGGGAGAGCTGCAGGAATTCGTTAACAGCGCCTATGAGTACCAGGACAACACCTTCCATTCCCACCCGGAATACTACATAGCCTACTTTGAGATGCGGCTTGAGCAGTTCAGGATCCTTGACCGTCTCCGGGGAGAGATGTCGCGCATCCGCTCCATCCCCCAGCAGGCCGCGGTGGTGGCGGATTACCTTGAATATCTGTCAAAATACGTGGTGGAGGTCAACACGCCCGACAGGCAGATCGAGTATCTCGACCAGATCTTTGACGATATGCGTCGGCAGGAGCTTCCAAAGTCAAGGGAGGAATTCGAAAGCCGCGCGATTTTGTACCACGTTCTCATGGACATTCAGGATTTCCTTGCCTGCAAGGCCGAGTTTGTAGCGGGGCTTGACGAAACGCAGAGAAAGCGCTATTGGAACCGGGCCGGCACGTGACGGGCCGTTATTGTGATGTCCCAATTCGACTTTGTGTTCCTTTTTAAATGCGTAAATAATATTTGTTATGTATGAGGTAAAAACTACCATTCCCAATTCAATTTGCCCTTCTTTTTCCGGACTGCTATTTTATCTCCACAAATCCGATTATCAAATCCACCGCCTCGGCGGTGATGTTCTTCTCATCAAAGGATGCGTTGCGGCTGGCAAGGTCCAGCATCCGTGCCTGGTCGCACAAAATAACGCCATCGGTCTTTGCACGGTCGTCAAGACGAACGTGGAAAGGGTGCCCTTTGTCCGTGTGGGGGATAGGGCACACCATTGTGAGGCGGTTTACTCGGTTGCGCCAGACGTTCTACCTTTGTATATTTCCTGATCATACGTATACCCCCTGTTGTACCGTTCATTCTACAACAGGGGGTGTCTTTTTTCACTGGCTGTTTTTTGGGGGGTGCGGTCCAGTCGTACTTAACGTGTTTTGCTTATTTCTGCGCTTCCAAAGGAAATGTAATGCTCCAGTTTCCCTCAATAAGAGTGTCACTTGTCACAAAATATCCAAATGGCTTGTATTGGCTAATGTTATTTTCAGGTAAATCAAAAATATATTCAACGTAACGGTCTGCGTATTCATTATTCAGAGAAAAACTGATTGCGGCGGCGCAATAAATTACATCGCCATTCAAATTTTTAAAATAGATATATCCGTGGTTATCTGTTTCAAAAACATTGAAATATTGGACTTGAATATGCAGTTTTCCCTCAACAAAACCGATGCCGGTTATTTCGACACCGTTGACAGGAGAGTAGAGATTGCCTTGCGGGATCAACGCAGTGAAATCTTTGCTGTATTTCTCATATGCAGATCCGCTGCCGCCGAAAATCCATGCAGGTTTTATTGTTTCTTTTTTTGCTTGAACTGCACTTAGATTCAATCCGAATATAGCCTCATCAAATTCGTTCTTTTGGCACAGAAGTTTCTTTACTCTTAGTGTGATTTTATCACCTGGAATGGGCTTGCTATCCCATTGTGTAATACTTATAAGAAAGGTTGCTGTTCGGCTGTCCGCATCATAGCTGATGTTCTGACAGCTGCTTAAACACTCGAACGGTGTATTGATCGAATAGCTGTCAAACAAGTCTGCCGTCTCGTCGATTCGGTCTGAGTCATGATCCCGTACTGCAATATAAGCCTTCAATTCATCGCCATCAATGTATGCGGAAACAACTTCAAATTGAATACCATTATCTTCGCAAGATAGGTGGACAGGTTTCAGTTTTTGAGCTGCTGCCGGATAGATCTGATACAGCAACTCATAAGCGGGCTCATAATCCATAGCGGCCATAGCAGGAACCGCAGTAATGAATAAAATCATAACAGCGGCCGCGACCGCAACTATGCGGCGCAGAGAAAATAAACCGTACCGTTTTGATACACACGATTCTTTACGATGGGCATCGTAGATAAAGTCGTCACGGACCTCACCAACAGCATCCTGTAATAAAACAGATTTCATATAAAAATACCCTCCTTTTTGAGACGCAGCAAGAGTTTGTCCCTTGTGCGCTTTAGCATTGTTTTCACCTTGCTTTGACTAAATCCAAATCGGGAAGCAATGTCACTGATAGAATCAAAATACCAGTATCTGCA
Organism: uncultured Oscillospiraceae bacterium; assembly: GCA_947626585.1. GTDB lineage: Bacteria > Bacillota > Clostridia > Oscillospirales > Oscillospiraceae > RUG626. The sequence goes on along the minus strand of CANQSU010000047.1, from coordinate 866 downwards.
AAGAAATACCCGGCGCTCTTCTGTGGGAAGCGATTCAAGAAAAGAATTGATGATATTTGTAAGCTCTTTTTCTGCTATACCTTCATCAATGCTTTGCCCGTAGGGAATACATTCTTCGTACTCATCCAACGCAGCAATACTTTCTCCGCCGCCGCGCTTTTCAGCAGTCCTGTAACGCAATCTTTTCAATGAGAGCCGTCGTGTGATCTTTCCAAGAAATGTTGAAAAAATTGCGGGACGGTGTGGCGGTATGGCATTCCAGGCACCGATGTATGTATCATTTACGATTTCTTCAGCGTCCTCATTGTTATACAAAATGCTGTTAGCTATTGCATAACAGTACTGCCCATATTTCCTTTGAGTTTCAGCAAGAGCCGCTTCGTTTCTCTGCCAATAGAGTTCAATAATCTGGCTATCTTCCATTAGGTCACCTCCTTCTTTCAATGGTGATAAGGCCTTTCACTTATCTACTACCGCTTTTTTCAATTTGGTTACAAAAACTTGGACAGGGCAGTTGTGATAATTATATCAGTAAAATGTAAATGTTTCTATCCAGACAAGTAAATAACAGCGAATTGGTCGTGTCGCACTTTGTATTTGTAATGGTGGGGTTATAACATATTTGAGGAAAGGACGGTAGGGGAGAATTATTCAGAGGCTCCGTAATAACATGATGTAGGCCCTTGCAAAAATTTTTTTCAAAAAAAGCGAAAAAAGGTGTTGACAAAACGGACGAGTCGTAGTATATTAGGCAAGCTGTCGCGAATGACAGCGCGGGAGAAGCGCCCGCGCGAAAAAAGTTGAAGAAAAGTTGAAAAAACCTCTTGACAAGGGCGCGCGGATGTGGTATTCTAAAACTCCGCCGG
>CANQSU010000046.1 GCA_947626585.1 uncultured Oscillospiraceae bacterium | reverse complement strand
AGGTCCGGGCGTCGGCCACATGAGTCTCGATGGCGCCGAGCCTTAAGTGCTTCATGAATTCCTCCGCCGCCCTCCGGCCGCCCTTGAAGCCAAAGCTGACCACGCCGCAGGTGCCGTCCGGCATATACTTCATGGCCCGCTCATGGTACTTGTCCCCCTCAAGGCCGGGGTAGATGACGAAACTGATCTTGGGGTGATCCTTCAGGAACCTCGCCACGGCGAGGCCGTTTTCGCAATGCCGGGGCATCCGCACGTGGAGACTCTCCAGGCCCAGATTGAGGATGAAGGCGTTTTGAGGGGACTGGATGGAGCCGAAGTCCCGCATCAGCTGGGCCGTGCATTTGGTGATGAAGGCCCCGCCCAGGCCGAATTTCTCGGCGTAGGTGACTCCGTGGTAGCTGTCGTCGGGGGTGGTTAGACCGGGAAATTTATCCGCGTGTGCAAACCAGTCGAATTTGCCGGAGTCCACAATAGCCCCGCCCACACCGGCACCGTGACCGTCCATATACTTGGTGGTGGAGTGGGTGGCGATATCCGCGCCCCACTCGAAGGGCCGGCAGTTTATGGGCGTTGCGAAGGTGTTGTCCACGATGAGGGGCACGCCGTGGTCGTGGGCGGCCTTGGCAAATCTCTCAATGTCAAGGACGGTGAGGGCCGGATTCGCGATGGTCTCGCCGAACACGGCCTTCGTGTTGGGCCGGAAGGCGGCGTTCAGCTCCTCGGGGGTGCAGTCCGGGGAGACGAAGGTGAAGTCCACGCCCATCTTCCGCATGGTCACGTTGAAGAGGTTGTAGGTCCCCCCGTAGATGGTGGAGCTGGCCACCACGTGGTCGCCGCAGGCGGCGATGTTGAACACGGCGTAGAAGTTGGCGGCCTGCCCCGAGGAGGTGAGCATGGCCGCCGTGCCTCCCTCCAAAGCGGCGATCTTGGCCGCCACGGCGTCGTTTGTGGGGTTTTGCAAACGCGTGTAGAAGTACCCGGACTCCTCCAGGTCGAAGAGCCTGCCCATATGCTCACTGGTGTCATATTTGAAGGTGGTGGACTGGATGATGGGGATCTGGCGCGGCTCGCCGTTTCCCGGCGTGTAGCCCGCCTGTACGCATTTTGTTCCGATTCCCTGCTCGCTCATAGTGATTACCTCGCTTTGTCAATTTCTTAGGGACCTGTGAATAAATCGGCAAGAGCGGACCGCGAGGATCTTCGCGTCACACCGAGACGCGATTTTGCGGGAATACTTGCCGTATTCCGGGAAATCGCGACAAAATTGCGGCGCAAAAAGGCCGCGAGGCGCCCCGGGCGCATTTATTCAGAGGCTCCCTTATTCCGAATCGCGGAAAATTGTACTTATATTTTACCTTCTCTCCCCTGATTTTGCAAGTATTTTCAGCCCGCTGAACACATCGGGCGTCTTTTTTTGTTTTTCCCGGGGCGGCTATTGCCAAACTGGCCCGTGTAGGATAAAATAAGCTTGAATGTCATCGTTCGGAGGTCTGTCCATGAAACGAAAGCTTTTACCCGCCCTGCTGGCGGCGGCGCTGCTGTTCTCCTTTGCTCCCACGGCTCTGGCCAACGAGGAGGAGGGCGGGTCCTGGCCCGTCACCTCCCAGCCCCTCATCTGGGCCGAATACGAGGACGTTTCCCCCTTCTCCGGCGGCTTTGCCGCGGTGAAGTCCGGCGGCAGGTGGGGCTACATAGATGAGCGCGGCTCCGCCCTCACCCCTTTTATCTACGACTACGCCGGCCCCTTCTCCGACGGCTGCGCCCTCGTGGCAAAGCGTGAGCGTATGTCCGACCCTTACGTCTGGTGGGACAACAGCGCCCCGGTCGAGGACATGATGGTTTTCTACCTTCTTAGTGAAAACGGCCGTGAGACTCGCCTTGCGTACACCGAAAGCTCCACAGGCCGCGTATTCCCCGCCTTTTCCCGGGCCGATGGCTTTAACAGCGCGGATCTCGCTCTCTGCCGCGCCGACGGCGGGGCCATAGCTGTCCGGGGCCGCGTCTTTACCTCCGAAGGGCGGGAGATCCGCCCCAGCGCCGAGACTGTCAAGGCCGTTGTCGACGCCGCCTACGCCCGGAAATTCTGGTGGGTTTCCGAGACCTCCGACTGCGCCGCCTCCACCTCCCTGGTCGTTGACGGCAAGATCATGATGGAGCTTCGCGGCGACCTGCCCGACTCCCCCGGCGTGTTCTTCCTGATGGACACCGACGGCAGGCTGATCCGTGAATACTCCGCCCTCTCCACGCGGGATTACCTGTACGGCTCGGATATGTTCTATGTCAGCGCCCTGTACCCGCCGGAGGGCGGGCTCATCGCCGCCAGAGTCACCTCCGTCGGCGCGGGCGGCGCCGCCACCCACCTCTACGGGATCATGGACGTGGACGGGAAATGGGTCATCGAGCCCAAATACACCGATTTCCGCTATCTTGACGGCGGCGGCCTCTTTTCCAACGGCCTCTGGGTGGCCAGGAACCGGGCCGGCAAATACGGCGCCCTCGACAAGAACGGCGCCACGGTGATCCCCTTCACGTACGACAGCCTCACCGCTTTCTCCGACGGCTATGCCGCGGCTGAGAAGAGCGGGGAGTTTTTCTACCTCAGCACCGCCAATGAGCGTGTCGGCGTGGGCCTCCCCGGCGGCGGGAGAGCCGTCGGACATATGACAGGAAGCCACATAAGCCATGACACGGCCCTGGTCGCCGACCTTGACACCGGTCTTTCCTGGCTGGTGTCGGACACTCCCTCGGGCGGAGTCCTGCCGGCCGTCAGCGATTACGGCTCCATAGCGCCGGAGGTGTACATCTCCCGTGCCGGCGTCCCGGGATTCGCGGGCGGGCTCTCCGACATCGCGGCGGTGAAGGGCTCCGGCGGCAGATACGGCTTTGATCAGCTCACCTTTGACCTTTCTCAATCCAACGCCTTCCACGACGTCAGGACAAACGATTTCTATTACGGCGCCCTTCTCTGGGCGGTGGAGCAGGGGATTCTGGACACGTCCGCGGGCTGGTTCCGTCCCGCCGAAGCCTCCACCCGCGCTCAGGTGGTGGAGTGCCTCTGGAAGGCAGCCGGCTCTCCCCGGCCCTCCGGTTCCCCGCTGCCCTTCACCGACATTCCCGCCGGCGCCGAATACCGCGACGCGGTGCTATGGGCCTGTGAGGCGGGCGTGACCCGGGGCATCAGCGCCGACACCTTCGGCCCGGAGGAGCCCGTCTCGCGCGGTCAGGTAGTCACCTTCCTGCACCGTGCCTCCCATACCCCCGCTTCTTCCGCCGCCAATCCCTTTACCGACGTACCCGGCGGCCAGTTCTACACCGCCGCCGTCCTCTGGGCCGTGGAGAATTCCGTCACCACCGGCATTACCCCCACCGCCTTTTCCCCCAACTCCGACGTCACCAACGCGGAGCTTGTCACCTTCCTCCAGCGCTGGGCGGCAAACAGATAAAAACCGTTTCGCTTCCCTCAGCCGTTGTTCCTGGAGCATTTCTCCGCGTCGATGGCCAGCACCAGCATCAGCGCCTGCAGGGCGTCCCGTGGATCGGCCACATCGATAACATAGGTATCCGTCCAATGGAATATCTCTTTGGACACGGCCGCCACCCTCCCGCCTCGGGCATCCGACACCGTGTAGTCCCACTCCATGAAATCCCCCTGCACCCGCCAGCCCCGGCAGTCAATGTTGTAACGGGGCCGGAAGAAGGAAAATTCCCGGTTTATGCTCCCCACGAATGTGTCGCCGATGTACATCTCGAACCGGGGAAGAAGGGTGAAGATCCTCTCTCTCACCGTCCCCACCTCGGTCCCGTATTGGTCGAAGATCTTCAGACAGTGCCCCCAGCTCAGCTGCCCCTTGACGGTGTACAGCGTCCCGCCGGCCTCGTCATAGATGTCGTAGCTGTCAAACCATGAAAAGAAGCGTTGCTTGAAAAGCATCCTCATATCTTTTTCTCCTTTCAAGAAATTGAAAAGCGGGCCGCTGTGTGGACCGCGCCCCGTCAAAGCGGACAACGAAATAATTAAAGAAAAGCTTACGAATAGGGGCTGTGAAAAAGAACGGTTATATGCTTCGCCTTTCACAGCCCCATACATAAAACAAATCGAGTGTTCACAACGTCAAATACCTAATGAACACTCAAAACGGAATAAGTGGTTAAAACTCCTACTTTAAAAATCAAAAACCGATCAGTCAATAAATACGAAGCAGACGTTAGGTGATTTTGCGTGTATCTCATCAAAAATTTCAAGCATCGTTACGCAGTGTTCTTTTAGTTCCTCATTCATTGACAAAAACCCATGAAACTCAATCAAAACTGCCTCCATTCCGTCAAATCGCCCATCAAGGCAATCCCAAAGGGCGTCCCAGTTTTCTCCGTAATATTCCGGGAATCCGAATTTTGCTTTGAGCAATTTATGGACTTCGCCCAAGTATTTGCAATCGGAAAAATCAAGAATTATGTGTTTTTTTGTGGATTTGAACCTGTTTTGGTCTGCTCCGTTATTGTGAGCCATATTTTCCCTCTTTATATTATTTCTTGAAAAGTGATATAATGATCGTATGTAACAAATATCAATCCATCGTTAGAATAAAGTGTCCATAAGGTCAATGGCCTTATGGACACTCAAAACGAAGGTCACGGGTGTTAATTTAAGTTATAATACATGGGTATGCACCCCTCGACAAAGTAACCCTTGTCCCCATACATCGTATTTCCGAACTCCACAAAATTGCATCTCTTGTAGAAATTCACCGCGCTTGGCACGGAGTACAGGACGACCTTTGCCGCTCCGATCAGATCATGGGACATGTCGCTCATTCTGTCGAGCATATAGCTCAAAAGAAAGTGGCTCAACGTGAGAATGCTGTTTTCTTTGTACGGGATATGCTTATAGTCCTCATCCACCGCGAAATAGAGGATTTCCATCGCGGGGAGTATCGTTGAAAACTGTTCCCCGGTCTCCGTACTGAAAATGGCGGAGCAGGCCAGCGTCACACAGGCCACAACGCGGTCATTTTCGTCGTCTATGAAAAGATATGTAACTGCGGTCCGATCAAATGGCGCCTCTTCTCTGAAATAGTGGTCTATAGCCTGCTTGTCACAGAAAAACTGTTTTGTATATTTTCTATTTTCCGGTGAAAGGATCCGTATTTTCATCGGAATATCTTTTCCGCATCTTTTCTCCATACCCAGTCCAGACTCCGACGTTATTTTTTCTTCAGATTATTCTGCTCAAATTCCCTCGCCCGTGCCTTGATTTTCGCGATTTGCGCGGCGGTCGGCTTATAGGAGATCACTTGATTTGCCTCGCTGCTTTTCACCACATATGAACTGCCCTTCGGCGTAGCCAATGTAGCCATAACGATTCTCCTTTCTCTTTTCCCTGTCTTGACACATTTTACTGCTTTTTTACTCATTTTATCACACGCCTTGAACTAAGTCACAGCCAGTATATCCTCCCGCACAAGAAAAATTCGTCAAATACGCTGACAAAAGCAACCCCCACCCCAGCCAAAGCGGCAAGCTCACAGGCGGTTTTGGAATCCGCCTGTGCAAAAATGCTTTTAAATGCTAAAAAATACCTGACAAATCGCTCGCTTTGTGGTATAATACACTTATCTACAAAAGCGGACAAATCCCCTCATTGAGCGTTTTTTCCGGCGCCATGTACGTCGGAAAAATTTCCTTCTAAAAACAAAACGCGAGCCCAGCGTAGCGGGTCGCGTTTTGGGAGGAGGAGCGAAGCGGGCGAGTGAGTCAAAGGGCAGGCGCATTTAGCGTCTGCCCTTTGAGGAGCTATCGCGGCTTTAAGCGACGACGATGAAATAAGTGGTTAAAAATCCTATTTTTGAGAAAGCCTTGCGGCACAAGGATTCAACAAAATTCGACGGTTAGGGTGTTCACCTCTTTTTGCTGAATGTAATCATTTTCGGAAAAGTCTCATAAGTTCTAGCTTTTCTGGAAACACATCAGTTCTATAAGGTTAAAAAGTGGCTATACTCAAAAACATTTTCTGCGCCAAAAACGTGATCCAGATAACTTTTAAATTGCTCACATATCGGAACTGTTATTAAAATTGCCAACCTTTTTTTCGGCCTTGAGCAGCAAACATAAAACAGATTTCTATTTCTGATATATGTTTTCAGTTCTTTCTCAGAAAGGGTATTTTCGTCCTTCCAAATTGTTTCTTCAAATTTATATAGGTTCCACCCTCTTCCCATTACAAACAGGACATTTTCATATTCTTCACCCTTGACTCCGTGATCTGTCGAATATAATCCGTCAACCTTAAAAAAATCAATAGCGCGAACAACCTCCTCATATCGAATGGCGTAAAATTTCTCCAGCATTGTGCCGTAGTAAGGGTGCGGTTCTCCGGCTTCATATAGTTTAATAAATGTTTCAATATCTGGGTTGATAGGTATCAATCTGCTGTCATATGCAACTTTCAGAACATCGTATATCGTTCCCTGCCTTGCAGTTTCCAGTGCATTTTGTAACATCTTCCACTGCTTCTTTTGCCGTTTTGTTTCAATAGGTTTCCTGGCTGTCCCCAATATATCGAATAGCAACTTTGCGTCGCCTTGTATCAATGCATTATACAAGGGTTCAATCTTATCTTTGAAAAAAACATAATGTTTATCGTCTTGGTCTCTAAAATGGTCTCCAAGAGCCTCAAGGAAATTGGTATAATTTTGTTGTTTTGCCAACAGTCGATGTGTAATCATCAATATTTTATTGTTCGTTACCCATCCTCTTTCGGCCAGTTTATCCCGAACAGAAGTAATGTGCTCTGAAAGGACCTCGTCAGGTAGGTCGCCTTTGAAATTTTTTTCTGTTCTCCTCTGCCCCTTGAAATCATTCGTGGTTATGACAATTACTTCCCCATCATTTTCATCCAGTGCGGAAACCTGTGGAAGATCCGGACGTATTTTATTTAATGCATCTACTATAACTTTTTGAGATCTGAAATTTGCCTCTTTTTTTATTTCTACAATCTTTTCACTTTGTATTGCTCCACATGCTCCATTAGTAGCATAAATCGTTTGCCATGCATCACCAAAAAATCCAAATTGCGGACCTGTTTCTGGTTCAATATAATGCGCTATGAATTTGTCGATTATAAGCTTAAACGTATCCTGATACTCATCAATAAGAATCAACGGATATTTATCTGCAAGAATCATGCGAAACTTTGGCCTATCTAAAAACCAAGCAAATAGTTTTACTACATCGTCATGAAATAAATGAAGTGCCCCATTTTCGTCTAAGTAACGAACGCCAAGATCATATACTACCTGTTTCACTTCATCTACCGCATGATTGTCAGGAATGAGTTCTAACTCTTTTGTAGCATTAATCAAAGTTGAGTGAAAATTACATATGTTTTCCCACGCAAAATTATGTATTGTAGAAGGGGTAATGGAACTACCTTGTGAAATGCGAGATGCAATAACATCTACCGCAGCGTTAGTATAGGTGATACATGCAACGTACTTTCCAGATTTCTTATATTCCTTGGCCTTATTATTGTCGATCCATTCGACTACCTTGTGTAATGAATACGTTTTGCCCGAACCTGCGCCCGCCTCAACTCGAAATGATTTACCAGACTTCAAAACCTCGATTATTTCTCTGTCTGTATTATCAGCGTTCTCTTTTGCCAGTTCATAGTTCGTTTTTTCCGTCATAGCTATCAAAACTCCCTATTCTTCTCAGCGTAATTGTTTGTGTTTACGCACAGGGGATTCTTGCGTAGGCATCTTAGCCTGATCATTGAGCCAAACCAAGCCGTCCCTAATATATGATGGCACTATAAAATCTTCATATTTAGGATCCGTGAGCAACTTAATGGCAAAGTCGGTTTTACTTTCCCCATATTCATCCTCGTCAAACAGCGGTATCTCAGTCGCTTCCTCTATTATACCGAAAAGATTTCTATTGATGTTTTCAATTGCTTCCTCCAAACTCCGTGGGTATGCCCCTTTCTCCTCTTTCTGATATTCCAAATGGCGTAGCGCATTTGTCCTCTTCACTGAATCCGCGGAAAGTTCAATTACTTTTTCGATTGGTACAGGTTTTGTTACCGCAATATCATAAACATCGCGACACCAACGATTTATTGCACCATTTGAGGAATGTTTTGCTTCTACCATTTGACACTTTTTGTTATGCTCATTTACAAAATCAACATCTGTTAGAATTAGAGTAGGAATTTCGAGATAATCCAAAAAATCATAGAATCTGTGTGCATATGCTCCACCGACTTCAATCGTTATATAATATTGTGACTGAAGTGGTGGTACTGCTTTATCAAATAAACCCGACTTAGCACACTTCGTTATCATTTTTGGGATAAGTAGCCTTTCAGAGGCCCCTTCAACAAGGATAGCCTTATCGCAGAAGTATAAATCGCAGTAGCTGAGCTTCATATATTTTTGAACGAAGGCACGGTTTTCTTCCTGCTCATCTGCTTGTCCCTGTCGACAGAAGTCTTGTAAATCTTTGCATATTACCCCACTCGTCATCCTTCTCATGTATCTCACTTGTTTAAAGTCGACAGCATTTGCAATATGAGGTGAATGAGAGGATAGTATGGTCTGCACATGTCTTCCGTTGCCAATTGATCCTTCAAGAAACCTATTCAAGAACTCCACAAAAGTCGTTTGCAACTGCGGATGCATATGGGCTTCCGGTTCTTCAATGAACAGCAAAGGTATTGATGCTGGATTCTCATGAACCACCTTAGAAAACTCGCTAAGAATCAGAGAAATCTTAATAAGATTTTTATACCCCAAGCCATTATGTGTACTCGGTAGGCTTTCACTCTCATCTGCAGATGTGTATGTTAAGTCCGTGTTGCTCAGGATTTGCTGCTTTAATGAAATATTCGAATTGGCCTTTAACTTCAAATCCTCCGCTGAGGGATATCCGAAATAGACCATGTTGCTAATAATTTTATCCATGAGTGTGTTAATTCTTTCTTGGGCTGTAAAGTTAGCATCGTAAATAAACCGATTAAGTTCAGAGATTATTGGGCTTAACGATTCTGAAACATCTTCTTCAGCGGAGTTAAATACACGATTCATCATCTCTGAAAGGGGATGTCTATTCTTTTCTTCAGACTCGTCAAGGTTCCTTTCCGCTTCAATAGTACGATAAATAAAGAGTCCATTCAAGTCAGCAGAGGTTTTCGCTTGATAGTCCTTAGCATCGTTGGGATTCACCGCCAATATTTTAAGTGAAAAAAGCATTGAAAAGGATTCTCTTGCCACTGTGGCAGTAATTGCCCTGTCATATCTGTCATTCTCCTTAAGTGTTGAATCATTCTTTTGATGTGTTTGTAACAGTTGTTCATATTGCTCTTTACATTTAGTGAACAACTCCTCCGCTTTCGCTTCTACAAATTCGTAAACTGCATCGATTTTGGCAACTGTACATTGGTCATCAACATCAATAATAAAAGGTCGCAATCCCCCAAGAGGCTGGTCCTCACCTTCTTCTGAATAGTCAATATAGAATGAGACCTTTGTCTCCGCAAGACGCTTCCTTATCTCCTCCCTGCCTATTGATCCTGACCAGTATTCTTCCATCGTTTCATAGAGTTGAGATCTGCAGTCAAGGGGGTAGTCATCAATAGCAAGAGTCTTCTCTCCATTGAGAACCTTTCCAATTAGATTAGCAATGGATGTCTTCCCTGTGTTGTTTTTTCCAACAATCAAAGTAAGTGTCGAATCAAGGCAAATATCCACATTCTTTAGCAATCTATAGTTTTCAATATGAATCTTCTGTAGATGCATGACTGTTACCCCTTTTTTCTAAGAATATATTTTGTAATAAAAAAGATTCCGTCTTACCCATCGTGTTGATACATACGATAGAACCTAACCAACTCCATCATAAACTCCGGGAACAACCACGCTCTGAACATCATAGCGATCTCAGGGTGAGCTTTTGTCCCTCCACCTTTGCCGCGGGATGTCTTTATGCCTATGGCGCTGGTGCTGGTTATCCATAGCGTCGGCGTCAATGTCAAGCTTGTTGAGTGGACTTTCTTTATCAACTCGTCACATTCGTCTTCCCAGAACTTCAAATTATTCTTCTTTTCCCAACATCTCAGGTAATCCGTCGTATTGCTGCTCCGCAGCCAGCTCTGGATCAGATAGCCGGGAGCGGCTGTACCTTTTTCTTTCGCTATATCCGTCAATGAAACATATGGATTCACGCAAGGGTCGGGGCTTCGCATTTTTTCTCCTAACGGGGTGATTCGGGCGCCTGGGATCTTGTCCAAATCAATGACATCATACATCAGGTTCAAAAAGTACTCAACATTGTCCTGGCTGACGATGCCCCTGTCCACCAAACGGCGAAATATTCGCTCCTTCGATATCATGTATGTCCAGATAGCCTCTGTACGCTTTTCCTCTGCTGTCATAATATCCCTCGCAAATCTACATATAGGGATATTATAACAGAATGACCGAAAAAATGGAATACTGACATCAAAAAGATTGTGTCATTATCTGAGACCTCATTTCAATGTTCAGTGTGCCGCTCTCTCCAACAACGATTTTCTCGATTTGATTCCTTACCACGTTTTTATCAAATTCTGTCATTCTCATTGCTCTGCATATAGCAGTAATTACTTCCTGCTCGGTAATAGTTGGTGAGCTCTTACAAAACTGCTTCCCATGCTCCACGCGGCTGGCGCACCGCCAGACTACCTCGCCGGAAGGACGAGTGATTCGCCGGTAGTTACACCCGCATTCTTCGCAAACCAAAAGGCCGCTCAGTACACTCTTGGAGTTGTACCGGGTGGCCTTCCTCTTGCCTGTATATTCGTCGTTGAGACTTCGCTTGCTTTTCTCAAACTGTACGGCAACGTATTCGTCAAAAGGTATGATGGCATCAATGTACTTCGGGTTCGACAAGGTACCGCTGATTATAGCTTGTGTCCAGCGTTCTTTCCCTCTGGGTGATGAAATGTGTCCCAAATAAAGCAAATCGGCGATACCACCCAAGCTCATGCCGGAGAGGTACTGCCGATAAATCAACCGAACTGTATTTGCCTTTTCTTCATCGATGCCCACAGTGTCATCAGGCTTCAAATAGAATCCATATGGAAGTTTCAATTTCATGCCCCTTTCTGGCAAAGTTTTATTTCACTTATAAGTGCGTTTAAATTTGAGGGTTCGTATAAAATATACTTATATGTGGGTTATAGCCGTACAAATCGTTGCAAGAATCATTGCAACGGTAGTTGATGTTGTCATTGTGCTTAAATTGGGCGGCAAAAATTGGTGAAAATAACAATAGCAACCTGCTTTTCATGTTCAGAAAAACAGGTTGCTATTGTCTGGTGCCGGTGGCGGGACTCGAACCCGCACGCCTCATCAGCAACGGATTTTGAATCCGCCTCGTCTACCAATTCCAACACACCGGCATGTGAGAGAAATTATACACTACTTGCGCGCAAATTGCAAGGGGTCAAATGAGATTCATATTAAGTTTCAAAAAATGTTGACGATTGCTTTTCTTGATATTTCAACAAAAACCTGATATATTTGGATTGTCGGCGTTATTTCCATGCTGTTTTATGCGGTATGCTGCTAACAACGGATTTTATGGACAAATCAGGCTTTTGTGGATGTGGGATAATGATTTCATTACAAAGCTATTTGATCGATCCCTGTGGAACGACAAGTATTCCGTATTGGAAATATAAGAGCATCACTATGCCACCAAATACGAAAATCGTCCACCAAAGAGAAATGTCTGACAATTTGCTTCTTGATTACAACGATGAGCCGTACTTCCGCTTGTATCACAATTTGAAAAACATCCGGCAAAGGACTGTACAAGAGGTTGAAATTGTCTCGGGCGGAGCCTTGGTATCTGAATTTGTTCAACTTATCAATGGAAGCTATACCGATTTAAGCGTTACCGCTGAACAAATCGAGAGCTACCGACATACGCCTGTCTACTGCCCCGACCTATGGATCTTGCTGAAAGAGAAAGGGACGCAAGCTGTATTCGCGGGCGGGATAGCGGATTATGATCAAGAAATCGGCGAATTGATTTTAGAGTGGATTCAAGTCCTTCCGTCATATCGGGGGTGCGGATACGGTCAATTCATAGTCAATACGCTGCTTTCTAAAATGCGGAATACAGCAAAGTTCGCAACGGTTTCAGGAAAAATGAATAATCCAACCAATCCCGAACGCTTATATCGAAAATGCGGCTTTGTCGGGACAGATATTTGGCATGTTCTTACCAAAAAATAGAATTGCAAATTCCGGTTTTTCAGTGAATCATTCTATTGCAAGTTTAGAGCGTAATAGTAGCGTGATCCCCTCGTCAATATTATTTTAGTGAGATTCTTGACGGGATCACGGGATCAAATGAGATTCCTGACCGGAACGTAGATGAGCCTGTCCGGTGGGTCCGTTTTCGCGCAGAGGGCGGACATGTGGGTATCCGCCGGGTAGAGACGGGCACGGACGCCGGGGGAGGGGGGCAGGATATCCGCCCCGTCACGGCGAAAGACCATGTCCTTATAGGGAATGAAACGTCCGGTGAGCTTTATGAGGCTCTCCTTCAGGGTCCACAGCTCGAAAAAGCCGAACTCCGCAAGCTCGGCCTCCGCGCAGACGCGGGAGGCGACGCGGTCCGGCACATTTTTTAGGATTTGCGTGTCGCAACCGCAGGGGGCCTCGCCCAGACAGACCATCACGCGCCCCGGTGTGTGGCTTACCGAGATGAAAACACCGGGGCGGGAGGGGAAATACGGCTTGCCCTCCGGGGTTTTGGCAATCTCGGGCATGGGCGCGGCGTGGAGCTTTTCATAGGCATAAGCCAGAAGGCGGTACGCGTCCGCTTTTTCGCCGGAGTCGGAATAAAACGCTGTTACCAAAGACTCACGCCTCCCATTAACGATTTTTTTACATTGTACCACAAAAGGAGTGAGAAAAACACTACCAAAATCAAAACCTTTGTGTTATAATTATAATGTGATTTTGTGCGAAGGAGGCGCCGGACGGTGAAAAAGCCCGCTGTCGCAATATTTATCGCTCTGGCGCTGGGATTTATTCTGTCCGGGTGCATGAGGACCTCGGCGGACGACCTGTACGCCCTGCCGCAGCTTTCGGAGGGGTACCTGAAGCTCCAGAGTGCCATAGACTCGGTGCTGTCCTCCGGCGCGGAGTACGCCGCTCCCTCGTCGGGATCCAACCGCCAGCCCATACAGCGTGAGGATCTGGACGGCGACGGGGTCAGGGAGGTAATGGCGTTCTTCAACTTTGCCGGCACCGACAGGCCGCTGAAGATCGTCATATTTCAGGCTGTGGGCGGCGGCTATACCGAGATCGCCCGTATCGAGGGCGAGGGCTCGGGCATTGACAGCGTGTCCTACATCGACATGGACGGCGACGGCACGCGGGAGGTGGCCGTGGGCTGGCAGATGGGCGCGGGGATCAACATGCTCTCCGTATACTCCATCAAGGGCTGGGAGGTAAACCGGCTCATCAACACAAACTATTCGGAATTCACCGCCTGCAATCTCAATCGGGAGGCGGGGACCGATATTCTTGTCCTGCGCCTGACCCCGTCGGAGCTGACGGGCGAGGCCGAGCATTACGCCCTCACCAGCGATGGCGAGGTGGTCACCGGCACGGCGCGGCTTTCCACGGGCAGCGAGGCGCTGCTTCGTGTCAGAAATACCTCCGTCATCGGCGGGGCCGAGGCGGTCCTGGTGGAGAGTACCATAAACGGCACCGGCATCGTCACGGATATTCTCACCTGGTGGCAGGGGAAGCTGGCAAACATCACCCTGGATGAGAGCGTGGGCCTCAGTGAGGGCACCGAAAGACTCAGCTATGCGCTCTATTGCCGGGATATCAACTCCGACGGCATCATCGATGTGCCCCAGCCCACGGCGCTCCCCTCTTCGGTGGAGGGCACCACCTATTACACCATAGACTGGTTTTCCTACTACTCCACCGGCGCCAGGCGGCTGGTGTGTACCACTTATTCCAACTTCACCGACTCCTGGTATCTGGTACTCCCCGACGAGTGGAAGGGAAAGATGACCGTAAGCCGCGAGGAGGGCGCCTCCGGCGAGCGCATGGTCATATTCTCGGCACTGGACGCCCAGGGCGGCAGAGGGACCGATTTTCTGGCGGTATACACTCTCACCGGCGATCACCGGGCCGAACGGGCCGCGGCGGCCGGCAGGTTCAAGCTGATGGAGACGGAGGAGACCATCTACGCCGCGAAGATACTGTCCACCGACGCGCTGCCCGTCACCCGTGAGATCCTGAGGGAAAACTTCGGGTTCATCTATTCGGAATGGATCACGGGAGAAACCTGAAGGATCAGAAGGAGGAGCTTATGAAAAAGGTATTGGTTCTTGAAGACGAGACCAGCATCAGAAGCTTTGTGGTCATAAACCTGAAGCGCTCCGGCTACGATCCCATCGAGGCGGGGACCGGGGCGGAGGCTCTGCGGCAGATGAGTCTCAACCCGGACATCAAGGTGGCGCTTTTGGATATCATGCTGCCGGACATGGACGGATTTGAGGTGTGCCGGCAGATCCGGGCGTCCAACTCCAAGATCGGCATCATCATGCTCACCGCCCGGACCCAGGAGATGGACAAGGTGACGGGCCTTATGACCGGGGCCGACGACTACGTGACAAAGCCCTTCTCCCCGGCGGAGCTGACCGCCCGCATCGACGCCCTTTACCGCCGCGTGGGCGAGAGTGACGACTCGCCCTCGGACGAGGTGGTGCAGGGCCCCTTCAAGCTCAATTCCCGCAACCGGACCCTGGAGAAAAACGGCGAACGGGTCAGGCTCACACAGGTGGAGTATTCCATCATCAAGCTCTTCATGGACAACCCGGGCCGCGCCCTGTCGAGGGAGGATATACTCTACTCCGTCTGGGGTCGGGACTACTTCGGGGAGCTGAAGATCGTGGATGTGAATATCCGGAGACTGCGCATCAAGATCGAGGACGATCCCACGAGCCCCACGTATATCACGACCGTCTGGGGCTACGGCTACAAGTGGGGCATATAAATAACCAGCGAGCCCGGCGACGAGGAGAGGAGGGAAATGAGTATGGCGCAGAAGGCCGCGAAGAAACGGCATTTCCTGAAAATACGCGGACTCAGGAAGCGCTATATGATGACCACCGTGCTTATCATCCTCCTGATCGTGGTCGTGGCGGTGACGGCCTACTCCCTGTCCATGCGGGCCACGGTGTACATGAGCCTTCGGGAGGGGCTCCACGCCAAGGCCAAGACGGCCACGGATTTCTTCGCCAACTACATCACCCGCACCTACGCCGAATACTACGACAGCGCGTACATGTACATCGCCAACTTCGACGACGTCAACAAGCTGGAGCTTCAGTTCATCAATACCTCGGGGCGCATTGAATTGAGTTCCCACTCCATGACTGCGGGCAGTATGCCCGGGACCCAGGATATAACCGACGCGTTGAGTACCGGCAGGATCTCCCCCTGGGACGGCTATTCGGACACCACGGGTGAGCATATCATGAGCGTTTCCGCTCCCATGACCTACTCCAACGGTCAGATCATCGGCGTCATGCGGTATGTGACCAGCCTCAAGCCCGCGGACAAGCTGGTGAGGACCAACGTTCTGGTCGCCTCGGCGGCCGGAGCGGTGGTGATGCTCATCGTGGTCGTTATCAGCATGGTATTTTTGAGTTCCGTGGTGGAGCCTGTGCGGGAGATCACCGCGGCGGCAAAGCAGATTTCCGGCGGAAGCTACGGCATCCAGATCGGCAACCGCTATCGGGACGAGATGGGCGACATGGTCAAGGCGATCAACGAGATGAGCCTGAAGATCAGCCAGTCGGAGAAGGCCCAGACGGAGTTTATATCCTCCGTGTCCCATGAGCTGAGGACGCCCCTGACGGCCATCACCGGCTGGGGGGAGACACTCATTTACAACGAAAATCTGGACGAGGAGACAAAGCGCGGCATCGGGATCATCCTGCAGGAGGCACGCAGGCTCACCAAGATGGTGGAGGAGCTTCTGGAGTTTACCCGTATGCAGGACGGGCGGTTCACCCTGAACGCCCAGCCCATTGACGTGACGGCGGAGCTTGAGGACTCCATCTTCGCCTACAGGGAGCTTCTGAAGCAGGACGACATGAGCGTGGAGTACGAGCCCAGCGATGAGGAGCTGCCCCTGATCAACGGCGACCCGGCCAGACTCCGGCAGGTGTTTTACAATATTTTCGACAACGCCGCCAAATATGCCCGGGACGGCAAGCGCATCACCGTCTCGGCCCGGACCGACGGGGAGAACGTGTTTTTGACCTTCCGGGACTACGGCCCCGGTATCCCCGAGGACGAGCTTGAGCGGGTGAAGCTCAAATTCTACAAGGGAAGCTCCAAGGAGCGCGGCAGCGGCATAGGGCTTGCCGTCTGCGACGAGATCATCAAATACCACGGCGGCGACCTGACCCTCTCGAACGCCGAGGGCGGGGGACTGCTGGTGACGATCAGGATACCGATAGAACCGACCTTCGAATAATCGCTGGCCGTTGGCCGCGCACCCGGCCCACGGCGGATACGGGAGGAAAGACAGATTGAGCAGAGAAAAAGTGAAATTCCGTACCTCCATCGGCGGACAGGCGCTGATGGAGGGAATATTGATGCGGGGCCCGGACAAGCAGGCCATCGTGGTCCGGACGCCCGACGGGGAGCTGGAAACGAAGGTGGAGCCGGTGAAGGCCCTCCGCCAGAAATACCCCATCCTGGGCTGGCCCTTCATCCGCGGCTCGGTCAATTTCGTGGAGACGCTGGTGAACGGCGTCAAGGCCCTGACCTACTCGGCGGAATTTCTGCCCGAGGAGGAGCAGGGAGAGCCGTCAAAGCTGGACCTGTGGTTTGAAAAGCACCTTTCCGGCGAGAAGGCGGAAAAGGCCATTATCGGCGTTTCCGTGTTTCTGGGGCTTGTGCTGGCCGTGGGGCTTTTCTTCATGCTTCCCACGGTGCTGGCGGGACTTTTCACCGGCGTCGTCAGAAACAGGATCCTCCGCAACCTCATCGAGGGCGTTATTAGGATCTTCATCTTCCTGGCCTATATCATCCTGGCCTCCAGGATGAAGGAGATAAAGCGTGTCTGGATGTACCACGGGGCGGAACACAAGACCATCTTCTGCTACGAAAAGGGCCTTGAGCTGACCGTTGAAAACGCCAGGACCCAGCCCCGGCTCCACCCCAGGTGCGGCACCAGCTTTCTTTTTATCGTGATGATCGTCAGCATCCTGGTGACCAGTGTGGTCAGCTGGTCCACGGTATGGATACGACTCTTGCTGAGGCTTGCGCTTCTGCCGGTCATTGTGGGCATAAGCTATGAGCTTATCAAATACGCCGGGCGCCACGACAACATCCTGACCACCGTCCTCTCCGCCCCCGGAAAGGCCCTTCAGCTGGTGACCACCGCCGAGCCGGACGACAGTATGCTCGAGGTGGCGATCGCGGCGATGAAAGAGGTCATTCCCGAAGGGGAAGGCACAGACAAGTGGTAATTTCCGCCAAGACAGCAAGATAGAGAGATAACGAAATGAAGACTTACAACGACATGTATCTTGACCTGCGCCGAATCCTCAAGGCCGCGGGGGTCGAGGACTACAACCTGGAGGCCAGACTCATCATCTGCGCCGCCGCCGGCAAGACCCGCGAGGAGCTTGTGCGGGACATGAAGCTCTACGCTTTCGACGAGCTTGAGGCGAAGGTGAACGAGATGGCAAAGCGCCGTGTGGACGGCGAGCCCATAGCCTACGTGCTGGGTGAGTGGGAGTTCATGGGTCTGCCCTTCAACGTGGACCCCAAGGTGCTGATCCCCCGGGCCGACACGGAGCTTTTGGCGGAGCTTGCCATCAGGCTCCTGCGCAGAAGGGTCACCGACGGGACGCGGGTGCTGGATCTGTGCTGCGGCACCGGGTGCGTCGGCATCTCCGTCGCCAAGACGGTCCAGAGCGCCCGGGTGGTGCTGGTGGACGACTCCATGCCGGCGCTGAGGGTGGCCAGAAGCAACGTCCTGAGAAACGGCGTCTCCCGCAATACCACCTGCATCGAGGCGGACGCGTTGAAAAATCCCCCGATCCTGCTGGGGAAATTCGATCTCATCGTCTGCAACCCGCCCTACGTGCCCACGGCCGAGATACCCACCCTTGACAAAGGAGTGAAGGACTATGAGCCCCGTTCGGCCCTGGACGGAGGGGAGGACGGGCTGGACTTCTACCGGGCCATCATCCCGGCCTGGAAGGCCATTCTGAAGCCCACCGGCGTCATCATGTTCGAGTGCGGCGAGGGCCAGAGCGGCAAGATCATGGACATGCTCTCCCGGGAGGGCTTTGGCGGTGTGGCGTGCCACCCGGACCTGGCGGGAACGCCGAGAGTGGTCGCCGGCGCGTTGGGACAAGAGAAATAAACAGAATTCAGATACATCGAGGAGGAGAATCACCATGGCGGCAAAGAAACAGGCACCCGCTCCGCTGACGATACCGGCGGACAACGAGGCAAAGAAGAAAGCGCTCGAGACGGCCATTTCACAGATAGAGAAGAGCTACGGCAAGGGCTCCATCATGCGCCTGGGGCAGGGGCTGCAGGTCAACGTGGAGGCGCTGCCCACCGGCTCCCTGGCGCTGGACTTCGCCCTTGGCATCGGGGGCGTGCCCAAGGGGCGCATCATCGAGATCTACGGTCCCGAGTCCTGCGGCAAGACCACCCTGGCCCTGCACATCGTGGCTCAGGCCCAGAAGCGGGGCGGCGAAGCGGCCTACATCGACGTGGAACACGCTCTGGAGCCCGCCTACGCCAGAGCTTTGGGCGTCAATATCGAAAACCTCCTCATCTCCCAGCCGGACACCGGCGAGGACGCCCTGGCCATCACCGAGACACTGGTCCGGTCCGGCGCGGTGGACGTGGTCGTGGTGGACTCCG
>CANQSU010000045.1 GCA_947626585.1 uncultured Oscillospiraceae bacterium | reverse complement strand
GAGGTGGGCTCCATGAACATCATGTTCAAGATCGACGGCAGGATCGTCACCCCCATGCTCCAGGGCTCCGTCCTCCCCGGCATCACCCGCAAGTCCATCCTTGAGGTGGCCCGCGACTGGGGCTGCACCGTGGAGGAGCGGCTCATCTCCATCGACGAGGTTTTGGAGACCGCCCAAAACGGCCGCATGGAGGAGATGTGGGGCACCGGCACGGCCGCCGTAGTCTCCCCCGTGGGCCACATTTACTACGAGGGCAAGGACCTGACCATCGGCGACGGCGGCATCGGAGAGCTTACGCAGAAGTTCTACGACGAGCTGACCGGCATCCAGTGGGGCACCCGCCCAGACACCCGCGGCTGGACCCAAAAGGTGTGCTGAAGCAAAAAATGCCGACATGCCCAAAAGGCACGGAGGCAGTATCAACGCCAAAGAAATATACGTGGACAGAGGGGACGGATTCGGAGATCCGTCCCCTCTTCTTCCGCCGTCACGCCGTGCCGGTCCTGTCGCGTAGGAAGCAGAACACAGCGGCGGCGGTCACAACGGCGGCGTAGGCCGCCACCCACCAGAGGTGCGGGAATATGGCCGCGTAAGCTCCACGGAGGACGGCACGCTCCAGCTCCACGGCGTGGGCGAAGGGCAGCAGGTTGGCGATTTTCCGGAACGCGCCGCCGAGACCGGCAAAATCGGAAGGAGACAGCCCAGGATAAAGTTTTTGGGCGCCAGCACAGCTTCCCGCCGCTCGTCCTTGCTCCATTTCTCCATTTCCTTCACCTCCCCTGTTCGTTTGACTCTCGATGGGAAGGCTTTTTTGACAGACTGAAACCCGCCGCCCCAGAAAGTGGGGCGGCGGGTTTTTGATCCGGGGCGGGGGCGAAGCCCCGCCTTTTGCATACTGATCTCAACTCAAATTTTACCTTTCGCGGCGGCCTGTTTTCGTCCTCGCGCGAGCCGCTTTACCGCGTCTGACACGAGATATTTCCGCCGCTCGGGGGATGCTCTTAAATCGATATCAGCATTACTTATTTCTCCTCGACGCTCTCGCAGAAACGCATAAGGATCGTCGCGGTCTGAGCGCGGGTGGAATTGCCGTTGGGAACAAGGGTGGTCTCGGTGACGCCCGCGATCAGGCCCTCGGCGACGGCCCAGCGCACCGCGTCCACAGCGTAACCGGTTACGCGCCCGGCGTCCGTGTAGCCGGACAGCTCCGCCTGCCGGGTCACGTCATAGCCCTTATACTTGGCGTAGCGGTACAGGATGGCGGACAGCTGTTCACGGGTAACTGGATCCTCGGGGCCAAACACCGTGTCGCTGTACCCATCGACAATTTCGTTGGCGGCTGCCCAGGCGACGGCCTTCGCGTACCACGCGCCGGCGGGCACGTCCTTAAAGGCGCTGTTCCCGACCTCGGGCTCGTTTTCCAACCGGTAGAGGATCGTCACGATCATATCGCGTTTGGTGGCGTCCCCAGGTCCGAAGACGGTGGAGGAAAGTCCATCCATCAGGTTATGCTCGACGCAGTAGTGGATGCCGTCGTGATACCATGCCTGCGGGCTCGTGTCCTTAAAGGGCAGCATGGGGCAGGTCTCGTCCCGCTCGCAGTCAAGCACGAAGGTGACCTCCACGCGGACGCCGGTCTCCGCCATCAGGAAGGTATAGATCCCGTCGCCGTTGTCGAGGATCTCGACCGGATCCCCGTTGGCGTCAGTGACCGTCAGCGTACCCACGGTAAAGCCGCTGTTGGGGGTGACCGTCAGGGTGACCAGCTCATTCTGAGCGGCCTCCTCCCTGTCGGCGCCGATCTTGCCGCCGGGTACCTTCTCCGGTACGATGACGGGGCTGCCCGGCACGCCGCCGCCTCCACCGCCTCCGCCGCCGGTGGGAGCCTTGTACTTCTCCCAGACGACCGCGATGGGCGACAGGCTGTTAACTGTAAACCGCAGGCCCGCGGAGGTATTCTCGAGACCATTATTCTTTTTAAACACCTCCCGTTGGCCGGGCATTTTATCCCCGTTTGCAACGGTAAACATGTGGATCACCGTGAAGGTGTCCCTGCTGTCGGTACCCTCGGGATAGGGAAGGATCACCGTAAGACCGCCATCGGGGAATTCATCGGCATCGGTGATTGATTTCCACTCGCTTTCAGTCTCGTCGTATCTCTGAAGCTCTACGTCGTAGACCTCCACGTTGTCGTCGGGGGCGCTGGGCACAGCCTCGGCCGCCACCTTGGTCATGACGTCCTCGATGATCTCGCCGGTGATATCAGACACCTGTGTCACACCTTCCGGCAGATACTTTTCAAGAGTGTCAAGCACGCTTTCATCGCTTTTCAAGCCGCCTAACTTGTCGTCCGGGATTCCGGTGTTCAGCTTTACCCGGAAGGAGGGCAGTTTCACCTCATTCTTGACGCCGTGGATATCCACATCCCAGCCGCCGTCCTCGTTTTCGGTGACGGTGACCTCATCGCCCATCTCCATAAGACCTTCGAGGTACGGTACAAGGATCTCCCCGTCCGCGCCCTCGACGGGCGTGATGGTGAATTTAAGGTCGCCGCCCTCGCGATACTTACCCCCTTCAACGCCGCTGTTCTCGCCGCTGGGGTAGCTGGTCACGTCACTGACCGTGTAGTAGCCTTCCTCGCTCTCGGGATAGGCATGGACCTTTTTCTCCGTAAATACGATAAGGATGGTGGTATCCTCATCCAGCGTGAACGTCGGCAGCTTCAGCTCCAGGATGGGCCGGCCGTCGGCGGTGTTCTGGACCACGCCGTTCACGGACCAGGACTTGATCATCCTGTTCTCGCCCGGTGTGGCGGTAACGGTGATCACGGAATCCTTGGGGATCTCATGCGTACCGACGCCATAACTGGTGGAAAGGCCCTCTACCATGGCAGACACAGGCACATCGACTTCACCCTGATCCTCCACCTCGATCATAAGCGAACGCATTACGCCAATAGTGGTGTTGGCGCTGACGGTGACGGGTGCCGTGACCGTCAGGGTCAGCGGGTCGGTTCCGTTCCCGCTGGACTCTCCGTCCACCAGCCATCCCTTGAACTCATAGGACGGGCCTCCCACAAAGGTACAATCGAAGGTGACAGTCGTCCCCTCCAGTACGTCAAACTGGTCGGTCTCCTGCTGGACGCCGTCCACATAGGCGATGATCTTCCAGGCCGCCACAGGCTGTTGAACGGTCACCGTGTATACGGGGATCTGCTCAACGTTGGCCGTGATGGTGTCGGAAAGGCTTCCGGTCAGGGCGGGAAGGGTGACGGTGAGGCCGTCCGCGGACACCTGGGCGCCCTCGGGCAGATTGGCCCACTGTTGGCCGTCCCGGACCAGACGCCAGCCGTCCTCAAGGTTCAGGGTGAGAACGACCACCTGGCCGCCCTGAAGGGTGGATTCGCCGCTGGTGTACGTCTCGCCATCGGCCGCGGCCGTTATGGCACCGCCCTCCTCATCGCTTACCGCGAAGCTGAGGGACAGGCCCTGAACGGGCTTGAAATGGGCCGTGTAGGTGGTGTTCTCCACAGTTTCGGGGGTATACTCCGCGTCGGCCCCCTCGATCAGGGCGCCGTCACGGTACCAGCCTTCAAACTCATAGCCGGGATCGGCCACGGCGGTAAGGGTGACGCTCTCCCCATAGCGGACGGAATCCGAAGACTGAGTCACCTGTCCATGGCCGCCGGACACCACCGTAAAGCTCTCCAGGATCCTTCCCTGGAGCTCCAGTTTCACCACCAGGTTGGTACCGGTGGAGATGTAGGTGAATGTATCCGACGTCTCCCCTACCTGGGGTTGTTCGCCCAAGATCCAGTTTTTGACCTCATAGTGGTCGGGGTCACGAATCACAGCGGCGAAGGTCACGCTCGTGTCTATGCCAATGTAATCATAGTCATTGAGCGGAGTACGCGAAGAAGTCAGCTCCGCTGTGACATCGCCCAGATCCTCCTGTCCATCTATCATGCTGAAGTGGACGCGCGCGCCCTTGGTGGTGAAACGCACGCCGATGTACAAAGCGCCCTCAGCCTCGGTCCCGGAACTCCGGGCAAGTTCTTCGAGCTGCGCGTAGGTTATTGTCAGATCTCTCCTGATAACGTCCTCGCCGCCGCTCTGGAGAGGCAGGGTAAAGTTCCCGTTCTTGTCCGTACTCCAATAGTCCACGGTGTGGGGCTGGGTCTGGGAGTCCTCCGCGCCGGTGATGCCCGCGGCGTTCAGGGTAACGCTGCCGCCCTCGTAGACGTTCAGCGTATGATCATCGACATTGTCTGTCTTTTCATCATCTGCCGCGCCGGAATTCGAATAGCTCGGCATTTCCTTTCGGCTGACCGTGGCATTCAGCGTGCCGTGCGCCACGCCGCCATTGTCCGGACCCTGCCAGCCGCCTTCGCTGATGACGAAGAAATGGACCGTGATCTTTCCAAGCTGACGCAGCGCGACAAGATCGTCGCTGATGTCGAGGCCGTTCCGGACGTCGTTTGCCGTGTACTCCCGGGTCGCGTCGTCGCTGTTCGCGGGTATCGTCCACCCGGTCGTATTATTCAGCACGTACCCCATGCTCGGCTCCACCTTCACGGTGATGCCGGTGTTGGGGTCGTAGTGGAGATTGACGTTATCGCCGGGGAGCGTCCAGGTCTTCTGCGCGCCGTTGTAGGTGCCCGTGACGGTGAGGGTGCCGTTTGCAAACTCCTCCGGCAGGGTGAGCTGGGGCTTCTCTTCAAATGCCACGGTGACGTGTACATTCGAGGTCTGGTTGCTCAGCGTTTTGGACTTCGCTCCGTTGGTGGAATCAAACGTCTCACCGTTGATCGTGCCGACGTAGTAGTCGTCGCCCGGCGTCGCGGTGATCGTAAGAGCCGTATCCGGGTCGTAGTGGATGATGGCTTCACCGGGCAGCGTCCAGGTTTTCTGCGCGCCGTTGTACATACCCGTGACGGTGACCGTGCCGCCGGTATACTCTTCCTCCCATGTGATCTGGGGCTTCTCCAAAAGGGTCGCGGAGACGGTCACATTTTCGTTCCATGACGTCAGCGTAGTATTCTTTGCCCCGTGGGAGGCGCCAAAGGCCCTCTCCTGAATCGTTTCTACGTAGTAGTCCGCGTCCGGCGTCACGGTGATCGTAAGATCCGTATTCGGGTCGTAGTGGTAATTCTCGTTTGTGTTTTCCGGGAATTTCCACTGAACCGATCCGCCGGCGTAGGTGCCCGAGACGGTGATGGTACCGTTTTCAAACTCCTCCGGCAGAGTGATGGTGGGCTTCTCCGTAAGGGTCGCGGAGACGGTCACATCTTCATTCTGCGCCGTCAGCGTGTGGGTCTGCGCCCCGTGGGCGGCGGTACATGTCTGTCCCTGGAGCTGAGACACGTAGTAGTTGTCGCTCGGCGTCACGGTGATCTCCAGATCCGTCCCCGGGTCGTAATGGAGATTGTCGTTTTCACCGGGGTATGTCCATATTGTTGATCCGCCGGCATAGGTGCCCTTGACGGTGATGAGGCTGGCGTTCTCGATTTCCGGCAGCTCCAGCGTGGGCTTTTCGGCGACGGTGACGGTGACGGTGGTGTTTTCAGCCGTCAGTGACTCGAGCCGGGCCTTTTTGGGATCGGACTCGTCCTGAACGACGTTACTCGACCACTCGACCACATAGTAGTCGTCGCTGAGTTCGAGGGTAAAATCCACGCTGATGTACGCGGTGTGATCGCCGGCTTCAATAGGCTCGCCGTTGCTGGTGGCGGTTAGCGTGGCGTTCGCCGCCCCAGGAGCGGCGCCGCCGTCCTGTCCCTTGACTTCCCAGGTCAGAGTATACGTCTGGGCGCGGTCGATGCAGACACGGACCTCCAAAACATCGCTGTCGGGGTTTTCATAGGTATATTGCGTCTTGCCGTTGGACTCGGGTACAGTGATCCAATCCCCGTCCTCACTGGTGCGGTATTGCCACTGCTGGACGGCGTTCATGTCCGGTTCATCGATGGCAGCGGTAAAGGTAAAGGCGGTGCCCTGCGTGATGGAGAAGGTACCGGACGCGCCGGGATCAACGCCCGTCACCGGCTCGCCGTCGGATGTGGTGACCGTGATCTTGCCGGCGGCGAAGGTCTGCCAGACATCCCCCTCGTCGTCTTTCCGGGTCACCATGGAGAAGGAGACTTTTGTAAACTTTTCCGTCTCAAAGGTGACGGTGACAGTCAGTGTGCCCTCCTTCACATCCTCCAGCTGGATATCGGTCAGAGTGAGCGTATTCTCCCGGTAGATCCCGCCGCTCTCCTGATGCTTGTAAATTTCTCCGTTTACGTTCCACTCCTTCACCATATATCCCGGGGCGGGCGTGGCGGTGAACACAACGGTGGCGCCGTAATTGATATTGGATCCGTTATTCAGCGGTGTCCCGCTCTGGAGAGCGGCTGTCAACTCGCCGTCACCGTCTGCCTTGGAAAAGTTGACGGTGGCGCGCTGGTTACTGAAATTAGCCTCCACGGTCAGCTGGCCCACGGGGGTACTCGCGCCGGCCTTGGCAAGGAAAGCCTCGCCGAAGTCGGTGATCTTCAGCATCTCGTTACCGGTGGAGCCGGCCATCTCGGTGATGGTAACGCCCGCGGGCAAACGATCCCTGTTGACGACTTCGCCGTTGATCTTCCACTCGCTGACGTAATGGTTGGTGGAGGGCCGGGCGGTAAACTGCAGGGTGGAGCCGTACCTTTGGTTGGTACCGGTTTCAATGCTCAGCGTAGAGCTTACATTGGTGACCGCGCCGCTGATGGTGCCGCCCTCGCCGCAATTGAAGTTCACCGGGGCGACCTCCGCCAGGTGTTCGATCATACCAGTCTCCATCGTGACACGGTAGGATGCCTCGATTTTCTCCCTGCGTTCGGCTACGGTTGTCACACCATCGGGATCCGTCTTCCAGCGGAGGCTGACGGGGAAGCGGCCGTAGCTGCTCTCGTCTATGCCGCCGTCCTCCTTGTAAAGGGTGCAAACGGCCTCTATGTAGTCAGCGATATCGCTGAAATCATCCCGTAAGCCGCCTACTAAGCTATATTCAAGCTCTATCTGGCTAATGTTCGTAGGCGTCGATGAGCCGATTTTCGGGGAGATTGTCACCTTTGCATAGTCCACCTGGATGGTGGTGCTGGTGAGAGCCTTGGCCGGACTGTTGATATGATTGGCCTCGTACGCTTCCTCGCTCTCCCACACACGGATGGTGTAGCTGCCCGCGGCTCTGCCTCTAGTGGCGAGGGTGAGCTGCTCCAGCTTTTCGCTCGTCCCATCCGGTTTCACCAGCTCAATGTACATCCCGCTCAGATCGCTGACAGGCGACCACACGCCACCCGAACCCTCGCGGGTTGAGAGGGCGAGTACAGCGTTATTGCCATATACCACGCTCTCCGGCGGTACATTCTGGCCGGACTGGGTGATACGGTATTCCTGGGCCTCCGGGTCGCCGGCCGCCCGGTAGTAGATCGTGTTTTGGGAGGAGGCCGCGCTAATGGTGGCGGTGGAAACCGTGGTGGCCCTTATGGCATAAAGCCCCGGCGAGGGCGCCGTCCATGAGCTGCTGATCGCTCCATTCTCCACCGTGGCGCTTATGGTGGTAACGGCGCCGGTGTCCAAATTTGTGATGACAAAGCTGGCCCTGGTGCCGTCGGGCAGATTACCGCCCCTCGCATAGGTCAGATTGGCTTGCAGGGTCACCGATGTGCCGTTATTGACCTCGGCTTGGGTAGTTTCAACCTCGACCATTTTTGTATAGGTGTAGCGTTCGATGAGGCCGGTATCCACATCCACCTGAGTATCGTCCACGGTGATGACGTTCCTGGAGGTGACATTCTTAAAATCCGTGTCCACGGCCCACGCCTCGGTATTGTTCAGCGCGAAGAAACCGCCGTCGCCCTCCAGAACAAGCTTTGTGTCGGTTTCAAGGCCGGTCGCTTCGTCATGGAAGTACGCAGGAGAGGTAAAGGCGTTCTCATCAGAAGAGGGTTTGAATCCCTCCTTCTCCGTAAAGCTTTCGCCATTCTCTGTCTCATAATATTTGACCTCGGTGTCCCCTTCCTTCAGCCAGTAGGTCTTGACACTGTCAGGCCGGAGGACGCCGTTCTCCTCGATCCACTCGACCATCTCGTAGTAGGTTTCCGACCCAATTTTCTTAGTCACACCTGTCGAGCCATCGAAGCCTGCGGGGACCTGCTCAGGGGTAAGCGGGGCGTTGCTGTCTCCCACCCACTGGAGCGTGGGCGTGAGCGTTCCGGCCTCCACCGCCGTAAAGCTGTGGCTGGCCTCATCCAGCGTGACCTGTGTATAGGTCACACTTCCCGTCGTGCAGACAGCCACATAGGAGCCGCCCACTTTGTAGACCGGGTCGCTGTGATCGCCGTGGTCAAACTCGCCGTTGAAGGTCTGCTCCTCGGACGAGATACTCGTTATCTGTTCCGTATAGGTGCCGCTGCCGATATAGGGATCGGCCTTGGAACCGGCGCCGCCGGTATAATCCCTCATGGACACATTCGCTATGGCGGGATTGGTGCCGATCTTCAGGGTAGCGGTGTTGCTGTAATAGGTATAGCGATTCACGCCCTTGTTGGCGGACACCTTCAGGCGGTACTGGTAGCCATCCATATCCCTTGTCACGCTTTGGAGGGTGAGGCTCATGCTCTTGCCGTTTTCGGCGTCCTGCCACACATTGCTGCTCGGGCTGCGGTACTGCCACTGATAAGAAGCGTTCCCCGCGTCCGCGAGATCCACAACGGTCGAAAAGACCGCGTCCTCGCCCTCGGCGACGGTGACGTCCTTTACGGGGTTAATGACAACCCGCTGCTCGGAGTCGGGGTTGGTGGTGAGGACATAGCTCTCGCTGTCCACAGACTCAACACCGTCGCCGAAGCCGCGCACCACAAAGGTGTAGGTCTCGCCGGGGCTCAGGTCGCCGATATCAAAGCCGAAGTCGCCGCTGCCGTCGTCATCCAGAGGACGGTCCACAATACCCAGCAGGCCGTAGTCCCCGTCGTCGTACTGGATGTAAACACGGTATTCATCGGCGGGACGGCCGCCCTGCTCCCAGGTGAGGGTAAAGGAGGTGGAGGTGATGTCGGTACCGTCCACGTTCTCTGGCGGGGACGGGGGGGACAACTGGTTCTGGACAAGATAGCCCAGCACGGGTACCTTCTTGCCGTTGATGTTCAGCATCCAGTGGGCGAAGCGCCACTGGAAATCGTAGCGGTCGTCCCATTCGGTGCCGCCGATGCCCTGGACGGTACCGGAACGGGTCACGCCGCTGGTGTTCATGGTGGTGTTACTCACGGAATAGCCGTAGCCCGCGCCGCCGCCGGCCTTCAGGCCGAAGACCGACATATACGCGGTGAAATCCACCGAGAAGTCGTAGGTGAAGGTATCCTCCACGGTGTCGACGCACTCAAATTCCTGGACGATGTTGCCGCTGGTGTTGCCGTAGCTCACCCACTGGGTCGCGGCCTCTACATCACTGCCCTCCAGCTCCTTATTCGCATTGGTCGCCCCCGTGACAGAGGAGGGATAGGACCAGGGGTCGCCCGGCGTCGGCAGATAGCTTTCGTCGATTATGGTCATGCCGCTGAACTGGGCCGCCTGCTCATTGTAGCTGTCCAGGCTGATCATGGCGTAGTTGGCGTCCAGCATTTTTTCAATGTGGATCGGTTGGTTGCCGTGGTTGATATCCACGTATGTATAATTCAGAATAGGCGCCTGATAGACCACCACGGCGTGGTCGCCGGAGTTGTTGGCAAAGTCCAGCGTGAATTGCTTTTCCGTGCTGGTGGCGGAAGACCAGGTAAAGTTGTTGTTGATATTCAGCTCATAGCCGCCGGTGATGGGCGGTACGGGCGTTGAGACCTCGAAGCCCAGCACCACATTGGTGTTCAGGCTGTGGCTGTTCTCGTGCGCGGAGCCGGAGCCCTTCTCGGTACTGAAGGTGGTGTTGCTCTCGCCCCAGGCGTCCTCGCCCAGCTCTTCATAATAGGGGAAGCTCTCCAGCACGGCCAGCACGTCGGGCTGGGAATACTTCTTCTCCATGCTCTGGAATTTGGCCACCACGCTGTCGCTGTCGTCGTCAAAGGCGGTGAGGGTGACGAAGCCCTTGCCCTTGTGGTCGATGAACCAGTTGGTCATGGTGCTGCTCCAGCTGCTGCCGTCGTACTCATAGACGTTCAGGAAGGAGAAAGCGTTGTTGTAGCCCAGGGACTGCTTGAGTATGGTGGTGAATATGACCTGCTCACGTCCCTCGTCGTTGCCGTCGAAGTTGCCTACGGCGATATCCTCCACCTGGGAGTTTGTGAGTACCCAGGCACCGGAGCCCTTGTCGCTGGAGGTGTAATAATCGTCTATAAAAGCCCGCTCCAGCGTGGCCGAGCCGCTTTCTCCCTCGGCGGAGCGGTAGTCAAAGACCTCGCCCTGGATGAAGATACCTTCGGCGTTGGCTCCGCCCTTGTAGTTGACGCAGGCGACCCCCATGGGGTGGATCTCGCTGTCGTCGGAATAGTGACCGGCGTTGGAGGTGTTCTGCCAGCCGTTGTTGGCGTGCGTGCCTTCGGCTTCCAGGGTATAATTGGCGATCCAGTTCTTGCCGTCACTGTTGGAGCCCTTCCAGCCGTTAAATTTGGTCACGCGCCAATAAAAGGTATCGTCGGTATTGTCGGTAAATCCGGCGGTGACCAGCTCGGGCATATCCGCCATCTGGGAAGCGATCACATTGCCGACGGCGGTAGCGGGAGAGTTGGCCTGGATGTTAACCTGGTAGGTGATTTGCCAGGAGTCGCCCACCTTCTCAAGAATGTACAGTTTGGAATTTCCGTTGCTATTGCCTCTGCTGGTTGTGACCACCAGCTCGTCAAAACCGTCCCTGTCTATGTCATCCGCCACCATCTGCACATTGTTCCGGTTGCTGCCGGTGAGAAAATCGTGGAGTTCGGATAATGAGCCGGTGATCTCGGCCCCGCCTTGGATGCTGTTGGACACCCAGGTATATTCCTTGATGCCTACGCGGGGCGAGTTGACGATGATGGAGTCCGTGCCGTCGGCGTCAAAGTCGCCGCAGACCACGCACAGCATACCGCCGCCAGCATAACAATCGAGCTTGGAGGGCGCGAAATTGTCGCCATCGACTTGTACATTCGCCTTTTCATTCAGTCCCCTGTCCAGTACACGGAGCCGCAGTTTTCCGCCATTGTCGAAATACAAATAAGCGATGTACTGATCCTTGCCGGTGCCGGGGTTGAAGCCGGCGCTGTCGGCAAAGTAGGCCTTCCAGCCGCTTTTGTTCGCCATACTGGTGGTAAAGCTGGGATCCGTTTTGTTATTAAACTGTCCAAGATCGCCGGGGGTGCCGGAATCCACGCTGGCGTCATAGGTGCGCATCCAGTTGGCGCCGTCCTTCTTGTTCGCGTCCCAGCCATAGCTCAGGAACAGCTCGTTCTTGGCGTTAATGGTGATGGGTCTATCCACGTTGTCACTGGTCAGCGCGCCAAAGGGGGCGCTGGCCATGAGGTTCCAATATTCTGTAGAACCTTGTTGTGGATACTCCTCGAGGGGAAGTCCAAAAGCGGCGGTACCGCCGCCGGCTCTCGAATTTCCGCTCGCTGTATCCGCGAAAACGGGCAGGGTCATTGCCGGGATCAGGCCCAGGACCATGACCAGCGTCAGGAACAGACTCAACAATCTTTTCTTCATGTGTTATCCCTCCTGTAGTACCGTATTCGGTGAAAGCCACAAAGGACCATCGTCCCAGAGGGACACCCCTCTGGGACGGCACAGGGCCCTGTGCCGATTTTTTTCGCGCTTCCGTCGCCGAAAACGCATAAACGCCGCGCTTTGATCGCGGCGAATATAAATTGTATTTTACTCCCTCTATCCGAAAATTGCAATACTCTTTTTTTAATTTTTAAAAATTGAATTGAATTGTTTTCTTCTCTTCGTAATATAACTCGTGTTTTTTTCTTTTGTTGTGCAACAGGTAAAAGAACCGACCCGGTCCGATTGGAGGGGGGATGATCGCATGGAGGCGGCCGATATGCTTGCCTTCGGCTGTGCGCTTCCCGCCACCGAGCGCGCGAAAAAACGCCCGCCGCACTTTTTTGAAAGTACGGCGGGCGTTTTGTCGGGCTATCCCAGCTCCTCCCGCAGGCGTTCCACGGCGCGCTTTTCCAGGCGCGACACCTGGACCTGGGAGACGCCCAGGATACGGGCGGCGTCGGACTGGGTAAGGGCGCGGAAGTACCGGAGGGCAATGACGGAGCGCTCCTTATCGGGCAGCCTGCCGATGGCCTCTCGCAGGGCCACCCGCTCCACCAGCTTCTCCTCCTGGCCCCAGTCGCCAAGCATCTGCTCAAGGGTACAGCCGTCCTCCCCGCTCTCCCGCTGCAGGGATTCCGACGGCGCGGTGGCCAGCTCGCAGGCGGCGATATCCTCGGGGGAGAGGCCGGTCTTTTCGGAGATCTCGGATACCGCCGGCTCCCGTCCCAGCTTTTGCTCAAGCTCGAGTCTGGCCACGCGCACGGTCTGCGCCCGCTCCTTGAGGCTCCGGCTCACCTTGATCGCCCCGTCGTCCCGCAGGAACCGGCGGATCTCGCCGGCGATCTTCGGCACGGCGTAGGTGGAAAAACGTGTGCCAAAGGCGTCGTCAAAGCCGCGCACCGCCTTGATGAAGCCCACACATCCCAGCTGGTAGAGGTCGTCCGGCTCCACTCCCCTGCCGAAGAACCGCCGGGCAACGCTCCATATTAGGCCCGAGTTTTCCCGGACCATGGTCTCCATGGCCTCGTTGTCCCCGTCTCTGGCGGCCCTGAGCGTGTCGCCGAGGGTGGGTGTCATCTTGTTTTTCTCCGCTTCTCCACCCGCTTGCGCATGGTCACGGTGGTACCGGCGCCCACCCTGGAGCGCACCTTCACCGAGTCGGTGAAGCTTTCCATGATGGTGAAGCCCATACCGCCCCGGTCGTCGCCTCCGGTGGTGAAAAGGGGTTCCCTGGCCTTTTCCACATCCTCGATGCCCCGGCCGTGGTCCTTGACCTGTATCTCCAGCTCCCCGCCCTCCAAAATGCGAAGACGCAGAATGACCGGTCCCACGCTGTCGGGATAGGCGTGGACGATGCAGTTTGTGACGGCCTCGCTCACCGCCGTCTTAACGTCCCCAAGCTCCGTCAGCGTCATGTCCAGCTGGGCGGCAAAGCAGGCCACCGCGCCCCGGGCAAAGCCCTCGTTCGCCGACAGGGACGGAAACTCAAAGCGCACACTATTGATTTCGTTCATGATTATGTAAACTCCTTTTTTCCTGTCAGATTTCCTCTCTGGCTCCCCGCTTAAGGTGACGGGAGCTGTCGCGAAGGGGCCGAGGGTTCAGGCTGAGATCTCGATGATGCGGTCGATACCCGAGGCGTCCAGCACCCGCATGGGCTGGGACTGGACGTTTTGGACAAAGAGCCGTCCGCCCAGGGCGTTCATGCGCCTGTGGAGCCTCAGGATAACCGCGATGCCTGAGGAATCCATGAATTTAAGGCCTCCCAGGTCCAGAATACAATCCCTCGGCATGACGGTATCCAGCTTCTCCTCCAGCTCCCGGATCAGCACCTTCGCCTCGTGGTGGTCAAGCTCCCCGGAGAGCGCCAGCGTCAGCCGTCCGCTCTCCTGTGTGGTTGTAAGCTTCACAAGAATCACTTCCAATTATGATTATGTAAAAAAGAAACCCGTGTACGGTCTGTACACGGGTATCTTACTATATCTATGGCGCAAATTTTGTCGTTATTTCAACGCCTCAAGGGATTTTTCAAGATTTTCTATGAGCGCCCTGAGCTTTTCGGCCTTCTCGCGCTCGGCGGCCACCACGCTTTCCGGCGCGCGGGAGACGAAGGCCTCGTTGGAGAGCTTCTTCATCTGCCCCTCCAGGAAGCCCCGGTTCTTTTTCAGCTCCTTCTCGATCCTCTCCCGCTCGGCGGCCAGATCCACCAGCTCGGCCAGGGGCAGGAAGACGCGGGCGGAATGGGTGGCCACCGTCACCATGCCGGGCATGTCGCCCTGGACCTCACCCGTGACCTCCACCTCGGAAGCGCCGGCAAGGCGCACGATGTAGGGCGCGCCGGCCTTAAAGGGTTCGGGATCGGAGGTGGAAATGACGACCTTGGCCTTTCGGCTGGGCGGCACGTTCATGGCGCTGCGCTTGGAGCGGATGGCGCCCACGGCGTCGACGACCTTCTCAAAGTCCGCCTCCTCGCCGGGGAAGGCAAGAGTGTCCTGATACTCCGGGAAATCCTCGATGATGAGGGCGGACTTGTCGCGGGGCAGGGCCTGATAGATCTCCTCGGTGATGAACGGCATGAAGGGGTGAAGGAGCTTCAGGATATCCGTCAGCACGTATAAGAGGACGCGCTGAACGTCGGTGTCGTTCTCGGCAAGGCGCGGCTTGGAAAGCTCGATATACCAGTCGCAGAAGGTGTCCCAGATGAAGTCGTAGATCTTCTGGGCGGCGATCCCCAGCTCGAAACGGTCAAAGTTGTCGTTGACCTCGCGGATGAGGTCGTTGAGCCTGGACAGCACCCACTTATCCGGCAGCTCCAGCTTTTCCGGCAGAGTCCTGTCCTCCACGCTGAGGTTCATCATCACGAACCGGCTGGCGTTCCATATCTTGTTGGCGAAGTTGCGCATGGCCTCGCACCGCTCCACGTAGAAGCGCATGTCGTTCCCGGGGGAGTTGCCGGTGATGATATTGAACCTGAGGGCATCGGCGCCGAAGCGGTCGATCATCTCGATGGGGTCCACGCCGTTGCCGGCGGATTTGGACATTTTCTTGCCGTACTGGTCACGGATGAGGCCGTGGATCAGGACGGTCTTGAAGGGCTCCTTTTTCATATGCTCCATGCCGGAGAAGATCATGCGGGCCACCCAGAAGAAGATGATATCGTAGCCCGTGACCAACACGTCGGTGGGATAGAAGTATTCAAGGTCCTCCGTCTTGTCCGGCCAGCCCAGCGTGGAGAAGGGCCAGAGGGCGGAGGAAAACCAGGTGTCCAGCACGTCGGGGTCCCGCTCGATATTCTTGCTGTGGCAATGCTCGCACTCCGTGGGGTCCGTGCGGGAGACGGTCAAGTGTCCGCAGTCTCCGCACGTCCAGGCCGGGATCTGATGGCCCCACCAGAGCTGACGGGAGATACACCAGTCGCGGACGTTATGCATCCAGTTTAAATACGTCTTGGCAAAGCGGTCGGGGACGAATTTGATGGTGCCGTCCTCGACAACGCGGATGGCCTCGCGCGCCAGGGGCTCCATCTTCACAAACCATTGGTCCGAGGCCAGCGGCTCCACGTCGGAGTGGCAGCGGTAGCAGGTGCCCACGTTGTGGACGTGGTCCTCGATCTTCACGAGATACCCCTGCTCCTCAAGGTCCGCCACGATCGCCTTTCTCGCCTCGTAGCGGTCCATGCCGTTATACTTCCCGCCGTTTATGATCCTTCCGTCGCCGTCGATGACCAGGATCTGCTCAAGACCGTGCCGCAGGCCCACCTCGAAGTCGTTGGGGTCGTGGCAGGGGGTCATCTTTACACAGCCGGTGCCAAACTGCATGTCCACGTACTCGTCGGCCACGATGGGGATCTCGCGGTTCACCAGGGGCAGGATGCAGGTCTTGCCCACGATATCCTTGTACCGCTTGTCCTCCGGGTTCACCGCTACGCCGGAGTCGCCCAGCATGGTCTCGGGCCGGGTGGTGGCCACGGTCACATACCCGGAGCCGTCGGCGAGGGGGTAGCGGATGTGCCAAAGCTTACCGGGCTTCTCCTCGTACTCCACCTCGGCGTCCGAGAGGGCCGTGGTGCAGTGGGGACACCAGTTGATGATGCGCTTTCCCTTGTAGATGAGTCCTTTTTCATAGAGGGAACAGAACACCTCCCGCACGGCCTTGGAACAGCCCTCGTCCATGGTGAAGCGCTGGCGCTGCCAGTCGCAGGAGGAGCCCAGAGTCTTGAGCTGCTCCACGATCCTGTCGCCGTACTTGTTTTTCCAGTCCCAGACCCGCTCCAGAAACCTGTCGCGCCCCAGGTCAAACCGGGTCAGGCCCTCGCCTCTCAGCTGCTCCTCCACCTTGATCTGGGTGGCGATGCCGGCGTGGTCGTAGCCGGGCAGCCACAGGGCGGAGAAGCCCTTCATCCGCTTGTAGCGGATCAAGATGTCCTGCAGCGTCTCGTCAAAGGCGTGGCCCAGATGGAGCTGGCCCGTGACGTTGGGGGGCGGGATGACGATGGTGAAGGGCTTTTTCTCCGGGTCCCGCTCGGCGTGGAAATATCCGCCGTCCACCCACATCTGATAGACGCGCTTCTCCACCGATTTGGGATCGTACACTTTCGGCAGTTCTTTCATTTCAATCCGAATCTCCTTTCCTTTTTTGGCTCCCTTGCCGTGAAGCGGGAAGGGAGCTGTCAGCGCACGCTGACTGATACTAATACCCAATTAAAACAAGACATTCCCGGCGGTCTTTTTTGCGCCATACTTCGTCAAACGGCTTGACAATACATACAGTATTTTCTGCGCCGTTTTCCTCATCTGACGCAAAAAATCCTCGCCGCTCGGTGTCTACTTTTAATTGGGTATTAGTATGAGGGTTTGCTCTTTGGGGAGAAAAAGAAATTCGCCCCAAGCAAATCTGCTCAGGGCGAACAGCGCAACCATCGGGCAAACCGGCTGCTCTTGCCGGCTTGCCCGATGGTTCCGCATCATCCGCGGTACCACCTGAATTCCCACGCGCAGGCGTGGGCGCTCAACGCTCTGTAACGGGAGCGCCCGTCGGAGGCTGGCGGCAAAGCCCTCACCTTCGCGGCTCCGGGACGACCTTTCGGCGGTTCCCGTCAAAGCCTCGCACCCGCCGGCTTCTCTCTGGGACGGTCCGCGCCTACTTCTTCCCCTCAACGCCATTTGGGGGTATTATATGCGGAAACGACCCATTTGTCAAGGAAAAAGTTTTCGTTGAAGGAGAGCGGGAGCGTCAGGCCGCTGTAAGGCCTGGAGGCATCCGCGGCTTGCATAACTCTTTAACCTATGTAATGTTACCCCCCCCCGTTTCCAAATACTTCCTGAAAGCTCCGTCTATGGCGGAGGCGAGCTTTTTCACTCTCAAAAGCTCGAAGAGCTTCAGTCTCACAAGCTCGACGGCCGTACAGGAAAGGTACACCGCGACGCCCGTCAGCACCACCAGCGTCACGCAAAGAGGGCCGCCAAGCTCCGGGTACGACAGGGTAAGCTTGCCCGTAAAGGCTCTGTAGAGCCAGGGGCTGATATGGATGAGGTAGACGCCCAGCGCCGCCGGGGCGGCAATGCCGACGGCCCTTCGGGCGAGGCTCCCTCTGATCTCAAGCTTCGCGAAAAACACCGTCAACGCCGCGCCCTCCAGCAAAACGGTGGGCGAGACGTAGCTCACATACCGCCAATCGTCCCGCATGGCGCCCAGCCAGGTGAGTGTGAGGGAGAGGAGGTACAAAGCCGCCGCATGCCATTTTTTCACCTTTTCCAGCAGGCGCGACCGGCGAAGGAAGCCTCCCACCAGATACAGCAGGGCAAGCCACACCACGCTGTACCCCGCCCCGAGGCCGTAGACCCTGACAATGCCCATGCTGGCCGCCGGCGCGTAGAGGGTGACCGACGCGCTGAGGATCAGCACCCCCAGGGCCAGCAGCCCCAGCGCCCTCTCGGGAAGGCTTTTGACGCCCGCCTCCAGAAGCGGCATCAGGAGCATCAGCCCGAAATAGGCGGTCATGTACCAATATTGCCCGGAGGTGATGGGAAAGGCCGCCCACAAAACCGGGTCTCCGGAGACGGGGGAGCGGAGCAGGAGGCCCAGGAGCGTGATGCCCAGGGAGTAAAACTCCACCTGGAGCCACAGGGCGGCGGCCCTTCCCAGGCTCACGCGGCTCCCCGCGCCCACATAGCCGCTGATGAGGCCATAGCAGTTCACCGCGCAGTAGCAGGCGCACTCCAGAAGCCATGTAAGCTCAAAGACGCCCCCACCGGTCCTGCTCTTGCTGATAATGGGCAGAAGCATATGAAGAAGCACCACCATAAACATGGCCGCGATCCGCAAAAGGTCAATGCCGATGTTGCGCCCAACGCTTCCTCTTTCATCTCTGTTCAATGTGTTCCATCCTCCTTTTTCCGCCGACCCCGTCAAAGGCCCTTTCCTCCACATACGCCATCATCCTGTTGCGCATGAGGCCGTACAGGCCCACCCCCAGCAGGATGACCGCCGCTAACACCGCCGGCCCCACCCAAATGAGGGCGGCCGTGACGGCGGCCAGATACAGGATAACGGTAAGGCAGATGTCGAATTTATGCTCGGAAAGCCACTTGTGCTTGAAATAGGCGATCCTGTCGGAGAGGCCGAAGGTGTCCGATTGGGACAGGACGGAGATCAGGTTCTCCTCCGCCTTTTCCGCCGCCCGCTCCGGCGTCTCCAGCCTCTCGCCGGACAAAAGCTCGTTGACGCTGACGCCCAAAAGCCCCGAAAGCTCCAGAAGCTTGTCCACATCCGGCATATACCTGCCCGTTTCACTTAGTTAAGGATATAAACGTGTATTTTTCCGTTTGTCAGTCAATTTTGCCGACGAAACGGTAGTAAATCTCGATTTCCTGCTCCCGCATACCGTCTGCGTCTTTCGTTGCTTCGTGAATCACAATTTTCTCAATCAGAGTGTTCAGAAGCTCGGCGGTCAGCTCTGTGGGGTGGGAGTATTGTTTTATCAACGCGACCCATTTCTCAGCGTCGGATGCCGTCTGCCGCTCGGTGGCAAGCTCTGCTTTGATGCGGTCAATCTTGTCGATCAGCTCGCTTTGCTCGGCTTGGTACTTCTGGGACAGCATATTGAAGTTGTAGCCCGTGATGCGCTCCGCAGACCAGTCCTCATACATCTTGGCAAACAGCTTGTCCACTTCTGCCTTGCGCTTCTCGGCCTTGGTAAGCTCCGCAGCCCGTTTCTTCGCTTGCGCGGCGCGTCCCTTGTCACCGGTTTTCAAAAGCCTCTCCAAAAGCTGTTCCTCGCCCAGCTCCGCCTGTCCCGCCCAATACTGGATTCTCGTCAGCACATAGGCGTAAAGGGTATC
>CANQSU010000044.1 GCA_947626585.1 uncultured Oscillospiraceae bacterium | reverse complement strand
TGTCCCGGGCCTCCCTGTCGTTGGTGCGGATGGTGCCCTCCAGAACGGCGGTGTCGGGGATGATGTTGGCTGTGGAGCCGGCCTCAAAGCGGCCCACGGTCAGAAGCGTGGACTTCTGGGGATCGGACTCACGGGCGATCAGCTCCTGGAGTCCCAGATGGATATGGACGCCGATATTGATGGGGTCCACGGCGGTGTGGGGGTAGGCCCCGTGGCCGCCACGGCCCAGGACGGTGATCCTGAAGATGTCGGTGGAAAACATCATGGTGGTGGCGTCGTTGTACATGACGAGGCCCACGGGCAGCTTTCCCGGGCCGGTGTGGAAAGCCAGAGCCGCCTGGGGGGCGGGGTCCGACAATATGCCGTTCTCGATCATGTTTCGGCTGCCCTCGAAGGTCTCCTCCGCCGGCTGGAACATGAATTTGACCGTGCCGCGCAGCTCGCTCTCCCGCTCCTTCAGCATCCTCGCCGCCGTTAGCAGCATGGCCGCGTGGCAGTCATGGCCGCAGGCGTGATTCTCCGTGCCCGTGGGGCAGGCGAAGGGCAGACCGGACTCCTCCGGCATGGGCAGGGCGTCCATGTCGGCCCGGAGCAGAAGGACGGGCTGCCCGGAACCCAGCGTCGCGGTGACGCCGGCGCCCAGCCTTTTCGGCTCGAGACCGTATTCGGTGAGCTTTTCGGTGACGTATTTGACCGCCTTTGGCATATCGAGGCCGCACTCGGCGTTTTGGTGGAAGAACCGGCGGTTGGCGACGGTCTCCTCTTTCAGCTCCAGCGCTCTTTCGTATTCGTTCATGTTATGCCCTCCCAAGCAAATTATATAATTTTATCTATTATACACCTGTCCGCGTTGACTTGGAAGTATTTGCGTGATAAAATTTTCGTGAAGGAAGTGATTTTATGGCGCGGGTCATTGAAATATCCGACCTTGACGCCCCGGAGCTGGACCTGTTCGCGCGGCTCACCGAGGCGCAGCTGCGCTCCCGGAGGGAACCGGAGAAGGGCGTCTTTATCGCGGAGAGTCCCAAGGTGATACGGGCGGCGCTGGACGCCGGACTTGAGCCTGTGGCGCTGCTGATGGAGCGGCGGCATATCGAGGGGGATGGGGCGGAGATCATCGCCCGGTGTCCGGACGCGCCGGTGTACACGGGAGGTCGGGAGCTTCTGGGCGCGCTCACGGGCTATGAACTGACCCGGGGCGTGCTGTGCGCCATGAAGAGGCCGGGACTGCCAAGCATCGGGGATATCCTGCGAAATGCCCGGAGGACCGCGGTGCTGGAGGGCGTTGTGGACGCCACCAACATCGGGGCCATCTTCCGCTCCGCCGCGGCCCTCGGCCTTGACGGGGTGCTTCTCTCCCCCACCTGCTGCGACCCGCTGATCCGCCGCGCGGCGCGGGTCAGCATGGGAACGGTGTTTCAGGTGCCCTGGACCTATTTTGAGGAGTGGCCCGAGGGCGGGTTGGAGCTTCTGCGGGAAAACGGCTTCAGAACGGCGGCCATGGCGCTGACGGACGACTCCGTTCCCATCGACGACCCGGCGGTAAAGGCCGAGCCTCGGCTCGCCATCGTCCTGGGGACCGAGGGGGACGGCCTTGCCGGGTCCACGGTGGCTTCCTGTGACTACACGGTGAGGATACCCATGCATCACGGGGTGGACTCCCTGAACGTGTCCGCCGCGGCGGCGGTGGCGTTCTGGGAGCTGAGGGGGAAATAATACTAATATTTATTACTCCGTTAGTAAAAGATCATCGCCGCCCTTCAAAAGGGAGGCAATGATCTTTTACTTTTCCTCTCCGCTTTTGTCCTCCGGGGGTTTTTCCTCCGGGGCGGCGGACTTTTTGGTCCTTTTGAAGGTAATGGGCTTTGAGAGTATGGCGGTGACCTTGGACTCCCGCTCCCCCACGTCGGGGGCGGCGTACGTCGGCTCCAGGGTGTCCGGGTCGATGGACTCCAGCGAGCGGTAGAAGGCGGTGTCCTCCGGGAGAGAACGGCTTGCCAGGCGGCGGTTGTTCAAGCGCCTGAACAGGTTGTAGAGGACCGTGGTCACGGGCACGCCGATGACCATACCGAAAATTCCGAAGAGGCCGCCGAAAAACAGGATGGCGAACATGATCCAGAAGCCCGAAAGGCCCGTGCGGGAGGCGTGGATGCGGGGCTTGAGGATCTGGCCGTCTACCTGCTGGAGGACCACGGTGAAGATGACGAAGATCAATGCCTGGGTGGGGTTTTCAAGGAGGATCAGGAGCGTGGACGGTATGGCGCCGATGAAGGGGCCAAAGACCGGGATCAGATTCGTGACCGCCACGATGATGGTGACGAGGGCCGTATAGGGCATCCCCATGAGGGCCATGAATATGTAGTTAATAAGACCCACGATCATGGAGTCGATGACCGTGCCCACGATGTAATTGCCGAAGGCGTCGTTTATGGAATCCAGCTCGCTCATGATGATATTGGCGGTCTTTACGCGGAATATGGAGTAAGTGAGCTTCTTGGCCTGGGCGGCGAAGGTCTCCTTGTTGTACATCACGTAAACGGAGATGACGAGGCCCACGAACAGATTGAAGATGGTGCTGATAACGGATATGACACCGCCGGTGATGCTTCCCAGCAGCTTTGTGATATTGGGCAGGACGTCATTTTCCAGCCAATCCACCACCTTTTGGGAGATGGTGTTGATCCACTCCACGGCCACGGGCTCCAGGGCATAGCCGTCAAAGGCCTTTTGCAGCCAGTTGATGGCGCTCTGCAGGTAGTTCCGGGAGTTGGAGACGACGGTCACGACACTGTTGTAAAGCTCGGGAAGGACGATGGAGAAGATGCCCGCGATAAGGCCCAGAGCCAGCAGGAGCGTCACGATGATGGCGAAAACACGCGCCGCCTTCCGTGCCTTCACGGGATTTTTTTTGAAGAGCTTCTGGCAAAGCTTTTTAAAGACGCGGTCCTCAAATATGACG
Organism: uncultured Oscillospiraceae bacterium; assembly: GCA_947626585.1. Lineage (GTDB taxonomy): Bacteria > Bacillota > Clostridia > Oscillospirales > Oscillospiraceae > RUG626. The sequence goes on along the minus strand of CANQSU010000044.1, from coordinate 16,138 downwards.
AGTACCTTATTGAGCAGATAGGCGATGCAAAAGCCGTAAATGATGGGCGCCAGGGCCGAGATCACCACGCCCATGGCGCGTCTGGCGCCGTTCCAGGTGTTCAGTAGCCAGAAAAACGTGATGCTGGCCACCACCACGCAAAACGCCGTCACGCCCCAGTAGAGGTACTTTTTGTCCCATTTAAAGTTCTTCATAATAAATCGCTTCCTTTATAAAAAGGGCACGGAGGTTATTGATCTATCTCGCGGTACATGCCCGCCGCGTCGTCCTTGCGGACAGTCTCCTGGACGGAGGTGACCTCCACCCGGACCTTTTTCGCGCCGAAGCTCATTTCGATGATGTCGCCCACCCTGATCTCTTTGGAGGGCTTGGCTGTGACGCCGTTGACGGAGATCCTGCCCCCGTCGGCGGCCTCGGCGGCCACGGTGCGACGCTTGATGAGGCGGGAGACCTTCAGGTATTTATCCAGACGCATGGTTGTCCTCTTTTCCGTTCGCGCCATATAATGGGGCGGTATACTAATATTTAATTAAAATCTTTCATTCGCGCCGGTCTTTTCGCATGAACCGCTTTACTTCGGGCTCCCGTTGGTCGCCCTCAGGCGCGGGGACCCCGGATGCTTTGTCGGGCGGCTTGGAAATACGACAATATTCCCCGCGCCGCCTTTCCTGCTTTGCGCGAAAAGTCCTCTTCCTTCGGATAAAGCTTTTAAAGAAATGTCGGTATATGATTTTCCAAAAACAGACATTTTGCCCCGGCTGTCCGGGGCAAAGCCTTTGGGGAGGATAAGCGCTCCGCGCTTATCCCCTCCCCGCTTATTGCTTTATATACTGCTATTGCCGATCGGATACTTACTCGGCGATGGTGTCCTTAAGAGCCTTACCGGCCTTGAACTGGGGGATGCGGGTGGCGGGGATGTTGATCTCCTCCTTGGTCTGGGGGTTGCGGCCCACGCGGGCGGCGCGCTCCTTGACCTCGAAAGCGCCGAAGCCGACCAGGGTGACCTTCTCACCGGCCTTCATGGCCTCAACGATGGAATCAAGTACGGCGTTGACGGCCTTATCGGAATCCTTCTTGGAGAGGCCGGTCTTTTCGGCGACAACGCTGATGAGTTCTGTCTTGTTCATATTGTTCTTTCCTCCTGTGTGTTTTTTCCCTTGTGGGAATTGGTATTATATCTTAAAGAGTAAGCTACTCTTTAAATCGGATGGGGTACGGGTCAATCCCCGCTTTCGGAGACCTGGGCGACAAAGCGGTCGGAGGCGGCGTTGAGAAGCTCCTCCGGGTCCAGCTTATACAGCCTTGTGAGCCTGACGCAGGCGAAGAGCAGATCCCCCAGCGCCTCCGCCGGGTCCCCGTGGTCGGACATGGCGCGGCGCGCCTTATCAAAGGCTCCGTCCGTTGCGGCGAGAGCGTCCTCGGGCGCGTTTGGCAGAGCCCCGGCTTTGATTGCCTTTTTTTGTATCTTTTCGGCTCTCCAAAGGGCCGGAAGGCTCTTGGCTACGCTGTCAAGATCGGCGGCCAGGGTGTCCCGATGCTTCTCGGCCTTCTTGATCCTGTCCCAGTTTTGCAGGACCTCCGCCGAATCCGCGACGGAAGTGTCGCCGAACACGTGGGGATGACGCAGGATCAGCTTTTTGCAGACCCCGTCGGCTACGGCGTCCAGGTCAAACCGTCCGGCGTCCTCCTCGATGTCCGCGTGGAACACCACCTGCAAAAGGACGTCGCCCAGCTCCTCCCTGAGATGCTCGGGGCTCTTCTCGTCGATAGCCTCGACGACCTCGTAGACCTCCTCGACGAATTCCCGGCGGATGGATTCGTGGGTCTGCTCCCGGTCCCAAGGACAACCGCCCTCGCCCCGGAGGATCTTCACGATCCGTCTCAGATCCGACACATCATAGGACGATTTGTATACAAAATCTATCATACTTTTCCCTCAACTGCAAGTAAAAAATGAATAAATCCGGGCCGCTCAGCTCAATTTCAGCAATTTTGCTATTTTTTGTCCCTTGGGGAGCAGTAAAATGTCCTCCTTGGTCACAGCTTTCAGCAAAATGATCAGCACCGCGTACAGGATCACCGCGACGAGGACGGCAAGCCCCAGACAGACAACGCTTCCGAGCCGCCCGTTTCCAAGGAGAGGCATGAGGTATTTCTCCCCCAGTCCCTCCACCGCCCAGGCGGCGGCGCCCATGAGGAGCGCGCACAGAAGGGGCCGGAGGGTGATTTTCAAGTAGTTGGGACGCTCGGGGAGCCTGGCGGTCATGAAGCAGATGTTCATCACGGTGATGACCATATAGCAGCACAGCGTCCCCACGGGCGCGCCGGCGATGTTGATGGACGGGGTACCCACCAGGATGTAATTGACGACGATCTTGACGATCCCGCCCACGGGCAGGGCCAGCAGGGCCAGGCGCTCGTGGCCCGTGGCCTGGAGGATACCGTTGGTGATCAGGTAGGTGCAGACGAAGAAGGAGGCAACGCCCAGCATGGAAAGAAGCGCGGGCCCGTTCTCGTTGGAGCCGGGGAACAGCACGCGGAAGATGGGCTCCGCCAGCACCGCGAGGCCCACCGCCGCCGGCATGGCCAGCAGATTTGTCAGCTTCATGCTGGACTCCATGGTCGTTCTGGCCTCGTCCCGCCGGCCGGCGGCAATGGCAGCCGCGATCACGGGCACCACCGCCACGGCGATGGGCGTAATGAAGGCCGAGGGGAAGGTGAAGAGGGTCATACCCTTGGAGTATACACCGTAAAGTATATCCACATCCGCCGGAGAAAAACCGGATCCGGAGGCCAGTCTGTCACGGACCAGGGAGGTATCCACAAGATTTATGATGTTCAGCACCGAGGAGCTGATGGTGATGGGGATGCTGACCTTCAGGATCCGCCCCAGAGTGCCTGACCGGCTGTCGGGCCGGTCCAGATTCAGCGTGGAGGGTGTCCGCAGGGCAACGCGGCGGCACATGACCGCCAGCACCGGGACGGAGAGGAAAAGGCCGATGGTAACGCCCACGATGGCCCCGGCGGCGATCACGCTGACAGGGTAACCCATGGACTTGAGATACCAGGCGATAGCAAGGCCGAAGATCAGCTTGCAAAGGACCTCCAGGATCTGGCTCACCGCCGTGGGGAGCATGTCGTTGTGGCCCTGGGCGTAGCCCCGGAGGACCGAGACGACGCAGGCGAAAAACACAGCGGGAGAAAGGAGCCGGACGCCCAGCACCACCTGGTCGTCGTTCATGAAGGCGGCAAGCTGGGGGGCGAAGACGAACATCACCGCCGAGCCCAGAAGCCCTATGACGCCAAAGGCCATGAGGCCAACGGAGTAATACCGCCTTGCCTGCATGGGCCTGCTTGACGCCCGCGCCTCGGAAATGAGCCGGGACAGGGCCACGGGCACGCCTGCGGTCGAGACGGTCAACAGCAGGTTGTAGATGTAGTACATCACATTGAAGTGGCCCGCCCCCGCGTCCCCCAGAATGTTGAACAGGGGGATCTTGTAGACAAAGCCTACGACCTTCGTCAGGGCCACCGTGGCCGCAAGGATCGCCGCGCCGGTAAGATAATTCGCTTTTTTTGGTTCAGCCAAAGGTATCGTTCCTCTCAATAAAGTGAGCCGGGCAGTCAAAAGCCGCCTGTCCCCACTGACAAATCTATTCACGGCCACGCCATTTTACACCGCGGCCCGTGAAAAATCAAGGCTTTTGCCAAATAATTATGGAATGTCTGAATAAATCGAAGTGCCGGGATCGGCGCGCCGATCTATCCGGAGGTTCCTTATGATTCAGGCGAGTGGATCCTCGCCGGAATCATGCTCCACTTTAAAACGAAACCTCCTCCGCCGGTTTCGTCACTTTAATGGAGGGGAAAGTAAAAAACTGTCTTTACGCGCAGTTATGTAACCCTCTCCGCCGCGCCGGAATTTCCCCCTGTTTACATAAGTTTTGTGGAAAACTCTGTGGAAAATGTGCAAAACCTCCCCGCAAACGGGGCTTTTTCCACTTTCGGCGGGTGTGGATAACGCGGGAGCCGGAGAAAGCTGTCGAATTATCTGTCGTCCTGTTTTGTCAACCTGCGCTCCCGGCGGAGGCGGCGGATATCGCTGCCCTCAAATTTGACAAGGCTGTAATCACCGTTTATTCGGGACATGATGGCCGGGTTGTAGCGAAGCTCCAGGTCCCGCATGGAAAGGTTGGAGCTGATGACCGTCTTTTTTCGGTTCACCAGGCGGGAGTTCAGAAGGGTGTAGAGGGCGGTGACAGTGAACACGGAGGGGTATTCGGTCCCCAGATCGTCCAGAATGAGAAGGTCGCAGGATTCAAGGCGGCGGATGTCGCCCCTCAGCTCCTCCGGGTCCCCCCTGCCAAAACGCTCGGACTCGTATTTGGCCAGGGCGGCCACGGCGGTCTCGTAGACCACGCTGTACCCCTTGGCGGCCACCTCCCGGGCGATGCAGGCGGACAGGAAGGTCTTTCCCAGGCCGGGGGCGCCGGAAAGGAACAGGCTGGGCGAGGTATCCGGGGAGAATTTGTTGGCGTAGACAAGGCAGGTCTCAAAGGCAGTCTCCATCACCTGCCGCGGGGACATGCCCGTGGCGGGGTTGACGGAGTCGGAGTAATAGCTCAGGTCAAAGCTGTCGAAGGTTTCCTCCCCCAGCTTCAGGAGGGCGGACAGGTCCTTTGCCTGTTCCTCCCTGTAAAGCTCCATGAGACAGTGGCATATTTTCGTACCCTGGCTCCCGGTGTCATGGCAGTCGGGGCAGCTGTACCGGTCATCCAGATAGTCCATGGGCAGGCCCATCCGGGTAAGCTCCAGGACCCGCTGCTCCTGAAGGTCAATATTTTCCTCCTTCACCGCCGCCAGCGCCTCTCTGGCGTCGCAGCCGGACAGGGCCGCGCCCATGGCGGAGATCATCGTCTCCTGAAGGCTCCGCTCAATTTCACGTATTTTGGGATTCCGGGCATATACCGTCTCCCGCCGCCGCCGGGTGTCGGCCTCGTTTTCGCGTCGGATGGTCTCAAGTCTGTCTCTGGCCCGGGCCAGGAGCTTCCCGTCAAGGCTCATTGTCCGTCCTCCCCTTTCAACATTCTGAGTGTGGCCCGCATTTCTCTGTATTCACTGGCTGTGGTCTCGTTTTTCGTATCCTCCTGCCGGCGCGGGGGTCTCTTCTGCCCCGGTGCGGCGTCCTTTTCCTCGATCTCCCGGACCGTGTGGATGCCCTTGGAGTGCCAGGAGCGGAGAATGGAGTCCATGTACCGCCAGGTGAGGCGGCCCGTCTTGATGACCGTCCTGTCATAGGCAACGGCGGTGGCGTCGGGGCCGAAGCCCATTTCCAGCCAGGCGTCGATGTACCGCTTTTCCGTGGCGGACAGGCTCCTGCCGGCAAGGCCTATGGCGGCGGCCAGCTCCCGTTCGCCCTGCCTCAGGCTGCTCTGGATCCTCATGTAGTCCTCCGCCGTCTCCACGGTGAGGACACCCTCCCGCTCCCATATGTAAGCTTCCTTCTCCACGGAGCGCATGGAGGGGCGGCGTCCTGGGCCGTACTTGTCCTCATACCTTGCCACGCACCAGTTGACCAGGGTCAGGATGACCGGCGGCTCCAGCTTAAGGTTGTCGTAGATGTTGTACAGGTTTTGCAGTCCCTCGGAGGACAGCACACAGCCCAGTGCCTCCTGGACCTCCGGGACCAGGTCGTGGAACTGCCTGTCCGATTTGGCGGCCCGCTCGATATCCTCTTTGGTGTACTGGGGACGCTCCTCGGCGGGACGCAGCTTCGGGGCGGGCGCGGGACTTGTCCGGGCCGTCACAAGGCCAAGACGCTCCAGGACGTCCATGGCGCTCTCCACCTGCTGCAAGGAGCGGTGTATGCCCCCGGCGGCGTCGGAGGGCTCATAGTGGCCTCCGTGGGAGAGAATATAGATGTATAAAAGCGCCGCGTCGCCGCTGGCGGCGGACAAAAGCTTTGCCACGGCCTCGTGGGGCAGGTTTATCCCCCCGCCGTCCGTCAGCACAAATTCACCGGCCACGACCGTCCCTCCCTTCGACACAGCTGTATATATTATAGCAGATAGCACGGTGTTTTACAACACCCTTGACGGGCCGGGAAAAAAGGTTTCACAGAACCTACAACCACTTCCCCATGCGTCCTCTTTGCCGGCAGTCCCCGATACAGGTGCTTCGTTCCTTCCCTATCTCTGTATCTCATCATTGACAAACCGACAATCATTCTGTGGCTTTTTTCATTCTGACACTTGACAACACCCTCAATTGCGGGTAAAATGCATCATATATGCCCTTGTAGCTCAGCAGGATAGAGCGTTCGCCTCCTAAGCGAAAGGCCACGCGTTCGAATCGCGTCAAGGGTGCCAGCGTCGTTGCGAAAGCCGCGACGGCTCGAAAAAGGGCAGAAGCATCATGCTCCTGCCCTTTTTCTCATCCGCTGGGTTTTGCTCCTCCTTCCCCCACAAAGCCGGCTTTGTGGGGACCCCGGCACCGATTTTTGCCCCTGTTTTCCTCAGAAAGCACACAAAAACCGGTGTTTTTTTGTTTGTCCTGACGAAAATCGTCCTTTGTGCAAACACGGCATTTTTCGTACACCAAGCTATATGCCGCTTTGCACTTCAATTAGCAAAAGTGGTCCGCCTCAGATGAGGATTGCGTAAGTTCAAGGTATGTAACCCTTGCCAAGAGAACCCAATATTTTACTTTCTGCTGATCAAATTAGCAGGAGAGGGAGATTTTTCGGCCCGAAAAGGGGCCTCCAGCTAATTTGACATATTCAGCCGGTCCCAACAGGGCCGGCTTTTTGTATTTCAAGGAGGTTTTCAAAATGGTAAAAATCAAAGTCAGATTCCCTGAATCCAAGAAGTAGCAGCGCAAGATCGCGGACGAGGTGCGGCATACGGCCTACGAGTGCGCGGAGGAGCTTTGGGAGGCCATGTTGGTTAAGGCGTATAAGGCCCACGTTCCTCCGGGATATTCCCGTTGCGGAAATCTCGGACTTCCCCGAACACCCCTTCAAGGAGCGCATGGCTGCGTTGTCGTCCTTGACGGGTGTCAGCCCGCCTGCGTCCTTCGCCTTGCCCCGCTCTCATTGTCACCGTCTCATTTTGCGCCATGATTTCGTTGGATTGCTATAGTGATATCACAACATATTACATCTTCTCCGGCGCGGTGACGCCCAGAACGGCGAGGCCGTTTTCCAGAACGATCCGGACAGTGTCGGCAAGCTTCAAGCGGGCTGACAGCAGGTCCTCCTCCGCGCCCCTGATGCGGCAGGCGTTGTAAAAGCGGTGGAACCTGGCGGCCAGCTCCATCAGATACCGGTTGATCCGGCTGGGATCGTAGTCCCGGGCGGCCAGCTTGATCTCTTCGGGGAAGGCGGAGAGCTGCTTGATGAGCGCCCTTTCCGTCTCGTCCGTGAGAAGCTCAAAATGAAGCTCCGAGGCGTCTTTCACCTCATGGCCATCCCCCGCCAGCAGGCCCAGGAGAGTGCAGATACGGGCGTGGGCGTACTGGACGTAGTAGACCGGATTCTCGCTGTCCTGACGCACGGCCAGGTCCAGATCGAAATCCAGGGGGCTCGTGGCGGCCCGGTTGTTGAAGTAGTACCGGGCGGCGTCCACGCTGATCTCGTCCAGCAGATCCGCCAACGCGATGGCCTTGCCGGTCCGTTTCGACATGCGGACGGGCTGGCCGTCCTGCAAAAGATTCACCAATTGCATGAGAACGATCACGATGCGCCTGGACCCCTCCAGCCCCAGGCCGTCCACGGCGGCCTGTAATCTGGCCACATGACCGTGATGGTCCGCGCCCCAGACGTTGATGACCTTGGAAAAGCCCCGCTTTTCAAGCTTGTCGCGGTGATAGGCGATATCCGCGGCGAAGTAGGTGTAAAACCCGTTGGCGCGCCTGAGTACATCGTCCTTGAGGTCCAGCTTTTCCGCCTCCTCCGGGGTCTTGCCCTCGGCGATGTACTTCTTGCGGAGAAGCTCGGCTGTTTTGAGCCACAGGGCGCCGTCCTTTTCGTAGGTCCAGCCGTTTTTGGCCAGGATATCCACCGTCTCGGCCACATATCCGGACTCGTGAAGGCCCGACTCAAAGAACCACCGGTCATACTCGATGCCGTATTTTTGAAGGTCGGACCTCATCTTTGGAATGTTCCGGTCAAGCCCGAACCGGGCCATCTCGTCCTGCCACGCCTCCTCGTCCGCGCCCTCCGGGAAAGCCGGATTTTCCGCCAGGAATCCCCGGGCCAGCTCCCTGATATCCTCGCCGTGGTAGCCGTCCTCGGGGAAGGGATAATTGTCCTCGCCCACCTTCTCCTGCATGGCTCTGGCGTAAATGGAAACGGCGAACTTGTGGACCTGATTGCCCGCGTCGTTGACGTAGAACTCCTTCCAGGCGTCAAAGCCCACCAATTTCAAGACATTTGCCAAGGTGTCGCCCAGAACTCCGCCCCGGGCGTTGCCCATGTGCATGGGGCCCGTGGGGTTGGCGGATACGAACTCCACCATGACCTTCTCTCCGTGTCCCACGTCGCAGGCTCCGTACCTTCCGCCCTCGTTCTCCACCGCGCGGATGACGTCTCCGTACCATTTGGCGCCCAGGCGGAAGTTGATAAAGCCCGCCCCGGCGATGCTAACGCTCTCAAAATACGTGTCCGTCAAGTCCAGCTCGGCCGTAAGCGCCTCGGCGATCCTCCGGGGCGCCATGCGCATGTCCCGCGCCGCGGCCATGGCGGCGGAGGAGGCGTAGTCCCCGAATACCACGTCCTTGGGTATCTCCACGGTGCCCTTCAGGGCGTGCCCGGCGGGCAGTATGCCCCTGGCCGCGGCGCTCTCACAGGCCGCTCCCAACAGCGCCTCGATTTGCTTTTTTGCCTCGTCTATCAGGTTCATCCTCAAAATTCCTTTCCATCTTTGGTGACGGTATATTTGATCTCCAGTGTCTTTCTCTCGGGAAGGCCGCCCATATTCTGGTAAAACTCCGCCCACAGGCGGCCTCTCCGCTCCTTGATCTCCGTGTGGAGCTTTTGGGTGTCCACCCTTATGTCATACTCCCCGTGAGGTGTGGAATATGTAAACACAGCGGGGAGCCCCACCGAAAGCCGCTGGGTCATGCGAACGGTTCCCCGGCGCTCTATGACGATCTCGCGGGCCTTCGCGGTGATCCGCGCCTGACCCTCCATGCCGTTTTCGCCGGACTCGGCGTAGCTGAGGATCACGGTCCTGCCGGTCACCTCCGCCGTCCCGTCGAAGCTCTGGCGGATTCGGTCCTCACCGTCCCGCAGCTCCACCGTTATTCTGGCCCTGTCCACTATTTTTCCTCCAGGGACACGCGCCGGACCGCCCCCTCCACGCGGCACCCCAGGAAGATGGTCGCCGTTCTGCTGAAATCCTCGGCGCTGTCGGTAACAAAATAGCTGTACGCACCCTTCTCACGCCGGGCCAGGGCGCCGCCGTTTTCAAGAAGCCTCCGAAGCTGTGCCGCCGCCTCGGCGCCCGTGTCGATAAGTCTCACCTCCGGGCCCATGATCCTTCCGATGGTCCCGGCGATCAGCGGGTAGTGGGTACAGCCCAGGATCAGCGTGTCCACCCCATCGTCTCCCATCTCCTCAAGGTACTGCCGCGCCACCAGCTCAAGCACCGGCTCCCCGTCCCCGATCCGTCCGTCCTCCACGATGGGTACAAAGAGCGGGCACGCCTTTTTGAAGATCTTTGCCTCCGGACAAAGAGCCAGGATTTTCCGGTCGTAAACGGCGGCGCGTATGGAGGCTTTTGTGCCGATGAGACCGATCCTGCCGTTCCGCGTGGCGCTGACCGCCGCCCGGGCCGTGGCGTCCGTCACGCCGAAAACGGGAACGGGATAGTCCCCGGCGATCTCCTCAAGTCCGTTGGTGCTGACGGTGCCGCAGGCGGCCACCACCGCCTTTACGTCCCGGCTCAGCAGGAAGCCTATGTCCTGCCGCGCGTATCTCAATATCGTCTCACGGCTTTTCCCGCCGTAGGGAACCCTGCCGGTGTCGCCCAGATAAATGATGTCCTCCCCCGGCATCAGCTCCATGACGCGCTTGACGCACGTCAAGCCCCCGAGTCCCGAGTCAAACACCCCGATGGGTCGCAGATCCATGTTCCGATCCTCCAAATCACGCGGATGATATATAATATATGATAAAAAGGCAAATAAAACAAGTGTTAATTGTAGAATTCTTTCGCGGGTTTTGCTATAATGGGGTGTGTGATTCCCACAGGTAACGGAGAGGTAACTGATATGATCCATTTCGACCTTTCAAAGAAGGACTTCAGAAGGCTTCTTGACCTTGTATATATCGGCAACTGGGTCCTGAACTCCGCCCGAGGCGAGGACAGGATACCCGACTATGACCGGGTGGAGAGCCTGATCTTCGCCCAGTGCCTCCAGCAGGAGGGCACCGAGGAGCTTTACGACATTGAGGACGGGGTCGTGCTGCCCTCCGTGGCCTTCTCCGAGGGCGGCATCCACGAGGCCATCATGGACTACGAGGACTCGGTGTTCTTCGATATCCTGGCCGAGGAGCTTTCCAGGCGCGATATGGAGCTGGCCCCCGAGAGCGAAGAGGACTATCAGGAGCTTGAAAGGCGCATGGAGGAGTATCTGGAGGAGTTTGACGAGAACGGTCTGGACAATCTTTTCCTTGACAAATAAGGGAATATGCAATATTGTAAATAATAAAGAAACGGTACTGATCGAAACGGAGCGGCCTATGGCTAAGAACAACAACTCAAAAAAATCCGGTCTGCCGGGTTGGGCGATATTTGTCGCCTTCATAATCCTTGTCAATTTTGAGTGGACCTGGTCCCTGTGGCCCTTCTTTATACTGGGTATCATCCTTTGGAAGGCCGGGGTATTCGCCCCCAGGACCACGGCGAAGAACATCTCCTCCAACTCAAGGCAGGAGGAGCGGATGGGCAAGTACCGCGTCATGACCGAGGGCCGGAGCGTGGAGTCCATCGACTATCTGGCCTCCGCCGTGGGCGTCAGCTTTGACACGGCCATGCGGGACCTGCAGAAGATGGTGGCCGAGGGCCGTCTGGGCCCCAGGGCCTACATCAACTACGTGGATAAGACCGTGGTCCTGGACCCCGCCGGGGCAAACGCGGCGCGGGCCGCCTCGGGTCCGGCGACAGCCAAGCCCCAAAACCGCCCCGCCGGCGGGGCGGAGGGCTCCAATATGGTCTCCCGCGCCTCCGAGAGCGACGCCAAAAAGAAAGCCGCCTCCAGGCCCAAAGCCAACGCCGGCCCCGATTTCAAGGCCTACGGCACCCTCAAAAAGGTCCTGCTGGCCCTGGGCGCCGGACTTACCGCTCTGGGCGGCTTCGCCACTTTGGGCGTGGCCTCCAACGCGGCCTATACCGGCTTTCTGGATACCCTCCGGGCCCTCATCCCCTGCCTGTCGATCCTGGCCGGCGGCGTGGGGTGTCTCGCCTACCGGGGCTTCCTCAAGCGGCGGGAAAACCGCATGAAGCTCTACATCGCCGCCTGCGCCGGGCAGGACTACGTGAAGATCGAGGACCTCGCCTCCAAGGCCGGCGTCTCCGAGCGCAAGTGCAAGCGCGACCTGGAGGCCATGCTGGAGAAAAACCTGCTCCCCGGCAGCGCCTACATCGACCAGGGCGACGGCCTGCTGGTGCTGAAGCCCGGCGCGGCCCCCAAGGCCGAGCCGGCGTCCGAACCCACCGAGGACAACGAGGACCGCTACAAGGCCATCCTGCGTGAGATCCGCAAGCTCAACGACGACATCCCCGACGAGGGCGTGTCAAAGCGCATCGACGAGATGGAGGACCTGACCAGCCGCATCTTCAAGGCCGTACAGGAGAAGCCCGAGAAGGAGCCCCAGATCAAGTCCTTCATGAGCTACTACCTGCCCACCACCCTGAAGCTCCTCCGCTCCTACGCCGACTTTGAAAAATCCGGCGCCACCGGTGAGAATATCCGGTCCGCCAAGGCCGAGATCGAGCGCATCCTGGACACTTTGGTAGACGGCTTTCGAAAGCAGCTGGACAAGCTCTTCGAAAGCGAGGCCATGGATATCTCCTCCGATATCGACGTTCTGGAGAACATGCTCCGCCGCGACGGCCTCGCCGACGACGGCAGCGCCTTCAACGTCCGCCAAAGCGGAAAGTGATCCCCCAAATATCAGGGCCGCCCCAAACTGGACCGCGCCCCGTCAAGAGGACAGAGAAGAGATCAAAAGAAAGTCTGAATCAAACAGCGCCTACGGCGCCGTCAAAACCGCGGATTCCGGAAACCTGCTTCGCGGGCATCCGGAATCCGCGGTTATTATTATGCCGCCATAGGCAAGCTGTGTTTCTCCATAGGCGTCAGGACGCCGGGATTTCGCCGGACCCAGCAGCGGATCCCTTTACCGCCTTCTCTTTCGGCGCAGGGCTGTATACCCTGTTCTTTTTCGCCGCTCTAATAACATATATGATATATGCTCCCCCTTGAAAGACAGCGGTTCTTTTTCTCTGTCTTCCATTGGGGGAGCATATCAGCCGGCGGCTTTCTTCCCGTATTCTTGTCACAGCCGCTTCGCCGTGAATGAGCAACAGTCAATCAAATATGGAACCCATTCTGGCCACATACAGCTCGTCGATCGCGACGGTTCCGGTGGAAAAGAGGTCGATCCCGTGGGAATCCGGCTCGTCGGTGTAAGCGCGGATGCTGATGGACTTGTAGTCGTTGAAGAAGCCCTCCACCAGGGAGCGGTCGATGTATATCTCCATGGTAAGCTTGCCGTCCTTATTGGGGAGCCGGCCGGAGACGGAGGCGGCCTTGCAGCCCTCGCCCTTGTTCTCCGTGTGGCCGGAGATGGTCTCGCCCGCCACGTCGTAGGTGTAGGTGGTGGCGTCCCACTTGCCGCCCTGCTTCATGTTGATGCCGAACTCCGTGGCGGCGGACACGTCGGCGGTGAGGCGGATATAGAGCATATCCTGGTCAACACCCGCCAGGGCCTTGTTGGCGTCCTCGAGGCTCACGTTCTTCAGATCTACCAGCGTCTCCTCCTCCAGGTCGTGAAGCGCGTCCGTGGGACTCATCATCACATCGGACCCGTCGTCGGAAAGCCAGATCTTCCGGGCGAGGCCCACGGTGTGTGCCCAGCCGGAGGCTCCCTGCTCGGCCGCGCCGCGCTGGTCCTGCATGATGGAAAACATGTATATGTCGCCGCTGACCGGATCGACGATACAGGAGGGCCCGGTAAACACGTTGGCGCCGTAGTCCAGCATATGCGGGGGACCCTGGAAGCTCTCATCGGGGGTAAATTTGCCGGTCTCCAGGTCGAAGTCGCCCAGCCAGTAGTAGACCTTATTGTCGGCCGAGGAGGCCGGGGCGGGAGAGACGGAGAAGAAATATTTTGTGATGGTGCCCGCCTCATTGGTCACGGGCAGGAGGATGGGAAGCTCCCAGCTGGTGCCGTAGAGGGAGGATTGGTTTTCCATCTCATAGACGGGTCCCCTGTAGACCCAGTCCTGCTCCACCGTGCCGTCGTCCTTGAGTTCAAGCACATCGGTTGTGTATAAAAGCGCCGTGCCGCCGTTGGTCGTGGCGGAGCCGGAACAGACGACCATGCACCAGGTGTCCCCCTCCTTCCAGATGGAGGGGTCGCGGAACTCGCCCGTGCGGCCCTGGCCCTGCTGCTGGACGACCGCCAACTCGTCGCAGACGACCCATTCGGTCAGCTCGGGATCGTTGAGGTCGGCGGGATAGGCCACGCCGATGTTCTGGTTGGAGATGAGGCCCTCGTAGTCCCGGAAGCCGTCGTTGCCGGCGGTGAAGAACAGGAGCGGGACGCCGTTTTTATCCAGGGCGGCGCCGCCGGACCAGACGCCGTCGGGGACGACGGAATCTTCCGTGGGCGTTATGGCCTCGCGGATGGGCTTCCAGTTGACCATGTCGGTGGAGACGTAGTGGCCCCAGCAGATATTGCGCCAATAGGAGCCGGTCATGTTGGCCTGATAGAAGAGATGGTACATGCCGTTGTAGTAAACGGGCGCGTGGGGCTCGTTCATCCAGAACTGATAAGGCCCGCCGTGGAATTGGGGCCGGGTGTAGTCTCCGGTGAGGATATTCTGGAGCCAGATGTCGTCAAACTCGATCTCCGGGACCTCCACGCTGTCGTAATATTCTTTGATCTCATCGGCGGAGAGGGCGGTGGACCAGATCTTGACCTCGTCCAGATAGCCGCTGGCGGAGTTGACGCTGCCGGCCGCCAGATTCTCCACAGGGTTCTGGTTGCGGCCCACGTTGAGGCCCTTGGTGGAGGCGCCGGCGATGTCGCCGCCGGTGAAGCCGGAGCCCACAAGCTCGCCGTTCAGGTAGAGGCACATCTGTCCCTCATTCTCGTCGTAGGTGGCGGTGACCAGGTTCCAGGCGTATTTCTCCAGGTTGGCGTCCTCGGACCAGACGGACAGCCACTCGTAGCCGGTGCCCACCTGAAAGCTGAGCCGCCCGAAGCGCTCGTAGCCCAGGATGAAGCCCTTCTTGGCATCCTTGTCGAACTGGCACACGATGCCCGTCAGGGAGTCGGTGCCGTTCTCGGCCGCGTGGGGGTCGTCCCACTCGAACATTCTGGGGGCGATCCAGGCTTGGACGGTAAGGGACGGGCCCTCAACGGTCACGTCGTTTCGCTTGTAGCCGACATAGGTGCTGGTGCCGTCAAGAAGTATGCACCCGCCGCTGACGCCCTCCTCGCGCCACTGGGGGTCCTGATTGTCCATGTAGGTCGCGTGGGAGAACACATAACTGAGGTCGGTGTCCGGGAGCTTGCCGGCGGAGTCCTTGACCGTGGTGCCGGAGCCCTCGTCAAAGCTCAGATGTAAGAGCAGGTCCTTGCTGTGCCTGTCGCCTCCACAGGAGGCTAGGGCAAGGGTTAGGCAGAGCGCCAGAAAGATCAGTAAAAAGCTTTTCTTCACAATAAAACTCCTTCCTGCGGAAGCGTTTACAGTTGGCCCGTGGGCCGGAAGGCTCACGGGCCAATAATGAGGGGAGGAATAAAGGGATCAGATGAGATTGACGGCCAGCTGCCAGGGGATCTGGATCTCGGTGGGAGTCTCGTCGGCGGTGTGGCCGTCCAGGACGGTCTCGGACATATTGGCGTAATCGGGGGCCGTCTCGTAGAAGGTCACGACCTCGTCAAAGAAGGCGTGCGCCCAGCCGCCCTCGATGACCTCGTCAGCCAGGACGATGTAAAGCTCCTCGCCGACGTAGTCGGAGAGATCCATCACATAGGTGGCCATGTCGGCCCAGGAGCCGCCCTGACCAATATGGGGGAAGTTCGCGTCACTGAAGCGGGTCTGCTTGTAATAGCCTATCTCGGTGCCGTCGGCCTTGTAGACGTGTACCGCCGCGGCCGCGCCGCCCATGCGGACGGAGATGAAGCCGGAGCCGCCCAGGGTGAAGTCGGTGGACCGCACGGACCAGCCGACCGCCTCCTCAAGACCGTTGTTCCAGCCGTCCAGGTGGTAGCTGCCGGCCTGGTTGTAGGGCAGCTCCTCGCCCCACCACTTGTCGGCGGAGATGACGCCCGCGGCCTGGCCCTCCACAACGCTCCAGGTGTCGGGGGCCACCACGGTCCAGCCGGCCAGATTCCCGGACTCAAAGCCGCCGTTGGCCACGTTGTTATGGTCCGCCATGGCGATGACGGTGAAGGCGGACTCGGCGCTCTTGCCGTCATACGAGGCGGCGTAGGTCACAGTGTAGGCGCCGGGGGCACTCATATCCACGGCGTCAAAGCCGGAGGTGATCTCGGAGCCGTCGGGGGCGGTGACCTTGGAAACGGCGATGTCGGTGACGGACTCGCTGCCGAAGGAGGCCGCGGCGTCGGAGAGGTACGCGGTCACATCCACGGCGCCGCAGTCCACGACCTGGTTCTTGGCGTAGGAGGTAAAGGTCAGGGACTTGAGAGGCACGGGATAGGGATAATTGCTGTAATAATTGCGCAGGGAGGTCAGGTCGTCATAGGAGGCGGAGGTGTACGTCTCGTTCTGGATCTTCTCCAGCTGTTCCACCTCCAGCGCCGCCACTTCATCGGCGGTGAGGGAAACCCGGAAGTCGTCCACGCAGATGAAGGCGAAGCCGCCGTTGGAGCCGTCGTTGG
>CANQSU010000043.1 GCA_947626585.1 uncultured Oscillospiraceae bacterium | reverse complement strand
GAATACCGCAGCAACATCGCCACGGAGAGGATCGTGGCCAGGGGGTTCGCCTTATTTTGCCCGGCGATGTCCGGCGCGGAGCCGTGGATGGGCTCATAGAGGCCGAAGCCGCTGTCCCCCAGGCTGGCGGAGGCCAGCATACCGATTGAACCGCTGATCATGGAGGCCTCATCGGAGAGGATGTCACCGAACATGTTGGAGGTGACGATCACGTCGAACTGGCCGGGATCCCGGACCAGCTGCATGGCGCAGTTGTCCACATACATGTGGTTCACCGTCACCGTGGGATGGTCCTTCGCCATTTCGTCCACGATGGAACGCCACAGCCGGGAGGTATCCAGCACGTTGGCCTTGTCCACACTGGTGAGCCGCCCCCGGCGCTTTTCCGCCATCTCAAAAGCGGTCTGCACAATGCGCCGGATCTCGTGCTCGGCGTAACGTTCGGTGTCCCAGGCAAAGCGTTCGCCGTTTTCCGTTCCGGTGGACCGCTCGCCGAAGTAGATGCCCCCGGTGAGCTCCCGCACCACCAGCAGATCCAGATCCCCGCCGATGATCTCGGGCTTTAAGGGAGAAGCCGCCCGCAGGGGCCCAAAGATCACCGCAGGGCGCAGGTTCGCATAGAGACCCAGGGCCTTCCGGATGCCCAGCAGGCCCTTTTCGGGCCGGTTGCTCCCCGGCTGGCTGTCCCATTTGGGGCCCCCAACAGCACGGCGTCCGACGCCTTGCAAACAGCGATGGTCTCCTCGGGCAGCGGCACTCCGGTCTCGTCAATGGCCGCCCCGCCCAAGAGGGCCGGGGTCAGCGTGACCTCAAAGCCGCAGACGGCGGCGGTCTTTTCCAGCACCTTGACGGCCTCGTTGACGATCTCCGGGCCGATGCCGTCTCCACGGAGGACGGCGATGCGATAGGTTTTCATAGGGGTCTTCCTTTCGATGGATTTTGTCTCGACACAGCTGAACGAACGGTTTGCAGCTCGGACGGGTCAATGGGTACGCGCATGCTGCCCGCTGGCGCGGTTGATGGCGCAGATGATGCCCTTGACGGTGGCGATGCTGATGTTGCTGTCCATGCCCACGCCAAAGACGATCTCGCCGTTGTGGCGCAGCTGGATGTAGGACACCGCCCGGGAATCGGAACCGCCGGAGACGGCATGCTCATTGTAGGAAACGAAGTCGTAGCCCGTGATGCCCACCGCGCCCAAGGCGTTGTAGAAGGCATCGATGGGGCCGTTGCCCCGGCCGGAAAGCTGCCGGGTCTCGTGGTCGAACCGGAGGGTCCCTTCAAAGTGGGCCACCACGCCCTCCCCCTCATCCTCGGTGAAGATGCGGTAGGTGAGCAGGTGGTACGGGCCAGCCACTTCCAGATATTCCTGGCGGAAAAGGTCGAACACCTCGGCGGGCGTGATCTCCCGACCCAAACGGTCGCAGGCCTGCTTGACGATGCGCCCAAACTCCGGGTGCATGGCCTTGGGCAGCTGATACCCAAAGGATTGCTGCATGACGAAGGCGGCGCCCCCCTTGCCGGACTGGCTGTTGATGCGGATGATCGGCTCGTACTGCCGGCCCAGGTCGGAAGGATCGATGGGCAGATACGGGACCTCCCAGTAGGGAGAATGCTCCCGTGCCATGAAGTTCACGCCCTTGTTGATGGCGTCCTGGTGGGAACCGGAGAAGGCGGTGAAGACCAGCTCACCGGCATAGGGATGCCGGGGATGCACTTTCATCTGGGTGCATTCCTCATAGACCTCCTTGATGTGGTTCATGTGGGAGAAATCCAGCTGGGGGTCCACGCCCTGGGAATAGAGATTCAGTGCCAGGTTCATGATATCCACATTGCCGGTGCGTTCACCGTTGCCGAAGAGCGTCCCCTCGACTCTCTCCGCTCCTGCCAGGATCCCCATCTCCGTGTCCGCGATGGCGCAGCCCCGGTCGTTGTGGGGGTGCAGGGAGACGATGATGCCGTCCCGGTCGTTGAGGTTTTTGCACATGTACTCGATCTGCCGGGCATACACATGGGGCATGGAGTGGGAGACGGTGACGGGCAGGTTGTAGATGACCTTGTTTTCCGGCGTGGGCTTCCACACCTCGGACACGGCGTTGCAGATCTCAAGGGCGAACTCCGGCTCGGTGCCGGTAAAGCTCTCGGGGGAGTATTCAAAGCGGAAATTGCCGGGGGTCCTGGCCCTGTACTCGTTGAAGAGTTTGGCGCCGGAGACGGCGATATCGATGATCTCCCGCTTCGACTTTTTGAACACCTGCTCCCGCTGGGCTACCGAGGTGGAGTTGTAGAGATGTACGATGGCGTTTTTACAGCCGGAGACGGCCTCAAAGGTCTTCTTGATGATATGTTCTCTCGACTGGGTCAGCACCTGAATGGCCACGTCGTCGGGGATCATGTCACGCTCGATGAGCGTCCGGCAGAACTCATATTCCGTCTCGGATGCGGCGGGGAATCCCACCTCGATCTCCTTGAAGCCGATCTTCACCAGCATCTCAAAGAACTCGAGCTTCTCCTCCAGGCTCATGGGGATGATCAGGGCCTGGTTGCCGTCCCGAAGGTCCACGCTGCACCAGGTGGGCGCCTTCTCAATATGGTCCTTCTTCATCCAGTCGTCGTAGCTTCCCTCCGGGACAAAATACTGCCGGGTGTACTTTTCAAAACCTTTCATAATCTTCCCTTTCCGGTATTTTTGGGTACAAAAAAAGCCTCTTTTACCCAAAATACACAAAATATTTTAGGATAAAGAGACGAAAGAAAACTTCCGCGGTACCACTCTTCTTGGCGCTTTCGACGCCCGCTCACCCCGCGTCTGTCAACGCGGCCTCTCGCTAACGGGAGAACCCGGTCTTACCTACTCATCGCCCTCCGGCTCTTTTCAGCAGACGGCTCAGGGAGGAGTTTGGCGGACGCCCGATACCGCTTTGCACCAAACAGCGGCTCTCTGAAATCTGAGACGAACACCTTTGTTCCCATCACAGCCTTCTTCTATTGAGATAAATAATACAACCAGCCGCCCTTTCTGTCAAGAGCCGATTTTTGTTTTTACGTTTTAGCGAATTCGGCTCGTTAAAACATCAAATTTTCCGGCAATTTAGCGACATTGACGGCAAAATACACCTTGAAAAACGCGCGGAACCGTGTATAATGGTAATGTTTACTGCCCACCGGCCCCTATATTATACGGTTTATACGATCATTTCCCGAAACGAGGTATCACCATGAACATAGTCTGTCTCGACCTGGAGGGAGTCCTGGTCCCCGAGATATGGATCGCCTTTTCCGAGGTCAGCGGTATCCCCGCCCTTCGCCGAACCACCCGTGACGAGCCCGATTACGCCAAGCTCATGGCCTTCCGCATCGCCACTCTCAGGGAACACGGCCTGGGCCTTCGCGAGATCCAGGACGTGATCGCCAAAATCGACCCTCTCCCCGGCGCCGTGGAATTCCTGGACGCGCTCCGGGAGGAGACCCAGGCGATCATCCTCTCGGACACCTTCACCCAGTTCGCAAAGCCCCTGATGCGCAAGCTCAAGTGGCCCGCCATCTTCTGCAACGAGCTGACCGTGGCCGATAACGGCGAGATCACCGGCTTCAGGATGCGCTGTGAAAACTCCAAGCTCACCACCGTCAGGGCGCTGCAGTCCTGCGGGTTTGAGACTGTCGCCGCCGGCGACAGCTACAACGACCTTGCCATGATCCGCGCCGGCAAGGCCGGATTCCTCTTCCGAAGCACCGACAAGATCAGGGCCGACAACCCGGACCTGCCCGCCTTTGAGACCTTTGACGAGCTGCTGGCCGGCATTCGCGCCGCCATAGGGGGCTGAAAAATGGACTTTGTCGAGCTTCTTCTGACGGCCGTCGCCCTTTCCATGGACGCCTTTGCCGTCTCCGTCTGCAAGGGCCTCTCCGCCCGCGCCCTGCGTCCGGCCGACGCGGTCAGGACCGGCCTCTTCTTCGGCGGCTTTCAGGCGCTGATGCCCCTTTTGGGCTGGCTGCTGGGCCGCCAGTTCGAGCGTTACATCACCGAGATCGACCACTGGATCGCCTTTGTGCTTCTCGCCTTTATCGGCGGCAAAATGATCTGGGAGGCCGTTCGCGGCGGCGACGGGGACGATTCCGGCTCCTTTGCCTTTAAAGAGCTTCTCCTGCTGGCCATCGCCACCAGCATCGACGCCCTGGCCGTGGGCGTCACCTTCGCCTTCCTCAGCGTGAACATCTGGTCCTCCATCTCCGTCATCGGCGTCACCACCTTCTGTTTCTCCTTCGGCGGCGTGTACTTGGGCAACAAGGTGGGGGGCAGGTTCCACGAGAAGGCCGAGCTGGCCGGCGGCGTCATTCTGATCCTCATCGGCCTCAAGATCCTCCTTGAGCATCTGGGGATCATCAACTTTTAAGAAATTTGTAACAAACTTTTCCGAAAAAGGGTATATACTGATATATACTGAATTATTACTCCGGCAGTTAAATAGCTGACGGAGTAATATTAGCCATGCTTTGCGGCTGCCGCGCGGCGGCGAGCAAAATGTCGTTAAATCACATTATTAATATGGCAATATTCAATTGCCGCGTTAATAGCAGCAAAGCCCGCTTCACGCGGGCTTCACATTTGAAAAAAAGAAGGTACGAAAGAATGGCAAAAAAGCAGTTCAAGGCCGAGAGCAAGCGTCTGCTCGATCTGATGATCAACTCCATCTACACCCACCGGGAGATCTTCCTCAGGGAGATCATCTCCAACGCCTCCGACGCCATCGACAAGCTGGCCTACAAGGCCCTGACCGACCAGAACGTGGGCATGAACCGGGACGATTTTCGCATCCTCGTGAAGCTTGACAAGGACGCCCGAACCGTCACCGTCTCGGATAACGGCATCGGCATGGGCCGGGAGGACATGGAGGAGAACCTGGGCGTCATTGCCCACTCCGGCTCCTTCAAATTCAAGTCCGAGATGGACAAGGCCGAGGACGTGGACATCATCGGTCAGTTCGGCGTGGGCTTCTATTCCGCTTTCATGGTCTCCGACAAGGTCACCGTGATCTCCAAAGCCTACGGCGCGGATCAGGCCTACAGGTGGGAAAGCTCCGGCGCCGACGGCTATACCGTCACCGAGTGCGAGAAGGATTCCGTGGGCACCGACGTTATCATGCACATAAAGCCCGACTCCGAGGAGGAGCGCTACAGCGAGTTTTTGGAGACCTGGCGGATCCGCGAGCTTATTAAAAAATATTCCGACTACGTCCGCTTCCCCATCCGCATGGATGTGGAACACACCGAATATGTGGAAACCGGCGAGACCGACGAGGACGGCCACAAAAAGACCGAGCCCGTGACCCACACCGAGGAGGAGACCGTCAACTCCATGGTCCCCATCTGGCAGAGGAGCAAGGCCGAGGCCACGGACGAGAAGTGCGTCGAGTTCTATAAGGACCGCTTCCACGACACCGAGGACCCGGTGGCCGTTATTCGCGTCAACGCCGAGGGCCTCACCTCCTACCGCGCCCTGCTGTTCATCCCCGCCAAGGCCCCCTACGACTTCTACAGCCGCGACTACAAGCCGGGTCTGGCCCTCTACAGCTCCGGCGTCATGATCATGGAATCCTGCGCCGACCTGCTGCCCGAGTGCTTCCGCTTTGTCCGCGGCGTGGTGGACTCCCCCGACCTGAGTCTCAACATCTCCCGCGAGATCCTTCAGCATGACCGCCAGCTGAAGGTCATTGCCGGGAACCTGGAAAACAAGATCAAATCCGAGCTTTTGAAGCTGATGACCGACGCCCCCGACAAGTACGACACCTTCTGGGCCGCCTTCGGCCGCCAGATCAAGTATGGCCTGGTGGGCGAGTACGGCATGAAGCGCGACCTTCTGAAGGATCTTCTTAAATTCTACAGCTCCTTTGAAGAAAAGCTCACCTCCCTCAAGGACTACGTATCCCGTATGCCCGAGTCCCAGAAGTACATCTACTACGCCGCGGCGGACAGTCTCCGCACCGCCGCCGGTCTGCCCCAGAATGAGCAGGTGAAGGCCAAGGGCTATGAGATCCTCTACCTCATCGAGGACATCGACGAATTCACCGTCCAGGTGCTGATGAACTACGACGGCAAGGAGCTTCGCAGCGTATCCGCCGGCGACCTGGGTCTTGAGACCGAGGAGGAGAAGAAGGAGCAGAGCGAGACCGCCGACAAGTCCAGGGAGCTTCTCACATTCATGAAGGAGACCCTGAAGGACGACGTGGTGGACGTCAGGCTCTCCTCCGCCCTGGTCAGCTCCGCCGTGTGCATGTCCTACGAGGGCGAGATCACGTTGGAGATGGAGCGCTATTTCCGCCAGATGCCCGGCGAGGCCGGCGAGCGGATCAAGGCCCGCCGCGTCCTGGAGCTGAACCCCTCTCACCCGGTGTTCCATTCCCTGACCGCCGCCTTTGAGCAGGATAAGGACAAGGCCGCCAAAATCGCCCTGGTCCTGTGCGCCCAGGCCAAGCTCCTGGCGGGCCTCCCCGTCGAGGACCTCTCCGCCTACAGCGAGGCCGTCTGCGCCCTGATATGACCGTTGACCGAAAAACAGCAAAATATCACAGGGCCGCCTTCCGGCGGCCCTGTTCGTTTATCCTTTTGCCCCTACGCCCTGGCGTCCACGCGCCAGACATAGAGGGTCAGGGCGGCGTAGCAGTAAGCGGAGATCAGCGCCGAGAGGATGCCCTGGATGGCCGGCGTGTCCGGCAGGAGGGAGGCCAGCGGGCCGCCCGCCAGCTGCAGGGCCAGCGCCGCGGTCACCAAGCCGAAAAGCAAAAGCTTTTTCCGCCGCAGGGCCGTAAAGGCCATCACCGCCATGTACACCCACCCCAGGACCGGCTGGAGTGCCGCGTAGGCCGGGGTAAAAAAGGCGATCAGCAGGGAAAGGATCATCAGCGCCGCCACGGTCAGGTCCGACCCCTTCCGCATTTCCACATATCTGAGGGCGAACCCCGCCGCGGCCAGGATCATCCCCACGCCGCTGAGGGCGCTGAGCGCCCCCGCCGCCTTGCCCGCCGCGCCGCCGGTGACGATCTGGTCAAGAAAGATATCCATGAGGCTCTCCCCGGCGAAGAGATACAAAATGCCCAGCAGCGCTCCCGCCGTGCCCTGAAGCACAAAGCCCGCGGCGGCCAGCTTTTTCCCAAGCTCTTTCATAGTCGTGCCCTCTTACTCGCCGTCATCGGAAAAGTCCCCGGCGTCCCCGCCGTCCTCTCCGGTCTCCGGCAGGGCCATGTTTTCCGGCATCCCTGTCTGCCCGATGGGCGCGGTGCCCTGGACAAACTGCATCTCCTGCCACTGCTGACGGGTCATGAGGATCTGACGCGGCTTTGACCCCTCAAAGGGCCCCAGCACGCCTACCTCCTCCAGCTGATCCACGATCCTCGCGGCACGGGCGTAGCCAAGCTTGAGCCTCCTCTGCAGGGCCGACACGCTGGCGATCTTTGTCTCGAAGATAACGTCCGCCGCCTGGGGGAGAAGCTCGTCGTAGTCCTTGAACTTGTCCTCCTGGTCCTGGGCGGCCGCGCCCTTTCCTCCGGCGTCCTTCTCCGCCGCGGCCTTCTCGATCTCGTAGATCACGTCCTCCGAGTAGCTCGCCTCGCCGGAGGCGCGCTTCACGTACTCGATAACAGCCTCCCGCTCCTCGTCCGAAACCCAGGTCCCCTGGATACGGGTGGGCTTTGAGGCCCCGATGGGCGCGTAGAGCATGTCGCCGTTGCCCACCAGCTTATCCGCCGCGCCCCCGGCGTCAAGGATGATGCGGGACTCCAGCGACGAGGCGACCTTCAGGGCGATCCTTGACGGGATATTGGCCTTCATAAGGCCGGTGATCACGTCGGCACGGGGGCTTTGGGTGGCGATGACCAGGTGGACGCCCGCGGCGCGGCCCATCTGGGCCACCCGGCAGATGGACTCCTCCACCTCCTTCGCCGCTATCATCATAAGATCGGCCAGCTCGTCGATGATGACCACGATCTGCGGTATCTTGGGCGTTTCCGGGTCCAGCTGGGCGTTGTACCCCGCCAGATCCCTGGCCCCGGCGTCGGAAAAGAGCCGGTAGCGCTTCATCATCTCCACCACCGCCCACTGGAGGGCGCCGGCGGCCTTCTTGGCCTCGGTGACCACGGGGATGAGCAGATGGGGGATGCCGTTGTAGATCTTGAACTCCACCATCTTCGGGTCGATCATGATGAATTTGACTTCCTCGGGCGTGGCCTTGTACATCAGGCTCAGGATGAGGGAGTTAAGGCACACCGACTTGCCGGAGCCCGTGGTGCCGGCCACCAGCAGATGCGGGAGCTTTGAGATGTTGCCCACCATCACGTCGCCGGAGATGTTCTTGCCGATGGCGAAGGTCAGCTTCGACTTGGCGTTTTTGAATTCCGGGGCGGCGATGATCTCCCGGAGATACACGGTGGACACGTTTTTGTTGGGCACCTCGATGCCCACGGTGGAGATCTTATTGGGTATGGCCGCGATGCGCACACCCGTGACGCCCAGGGCCAGGGCGATGTCGTCGGCCAGGTTCGTGAGCTTGTTGAGCTTCACACCGATCTCCAGCTCCATCTCATAACGGGTGATGGACGGCCCGTGGACGATATTGGACACGGTGACATTGACGCCGAAGGAGCGAAGGCACAGCTCCAGCCTGTCCCTGGTGGCGGCCAGCTCGTCCTGGCTGTCCCGGCTTCCGGTCCTCACCGGCTCCGTGAGCAGGGAAATGGGCGGGAATTTGTACTCCCTCTCCCCCTCGGCCAGGTCGCGTCTGGCGCTCTCCTCCACAATGGCGGCGATCTCCCCCGCCGCCACGGCGGTCTCGCCTTTGGCGGGGGTCTGGGAGGAGGCGTTCAGCGGGATGGGGACGGGCGCGGGCTTTGCCGTGGCCACACGGCTCTCCCCCTCGGGGACCCGCTTCACGGTTTCGATGGGCACCGGCGGGGGCGCGGGCTTTTCCGGCTTCTTCGGCGGCTCGGGCTTATTTTCGGCTTCGGGCTCGCTCTCCGGCTCAGGCTTTTCCGCGAACACGGAATCCGGCGCCGGGGCGCCCTGCTTTTTGTTGAAAAATCCGCTTTTCTTCGGTGCTTCCGGCTCCGGGACGCCCTCGGCGCGCACCGGCATATCCACCGGCTCGTCGTCCATGGGTATGTCGAAATCCGCCCGCCTCCGGCGGGTGGGCTCGGGCACGGAGACGGCCTGTCGCGCCGCCTCCGGCGCCCTCCTGCGGGTCTCCGCCGGCTTTTCGGGCTCCGGCTCCGGCTCGTTCATGTACTCCTCGATCCTGCGCTCCTCGCGCTCCTTCTTCCCTTCCCGTATGAGGTCCACAAGCCCCCGGAGGGTCAGCCCCGACAGGGACAGCAGGGTGAAAACGGACAGGAAAATGAGCAGGATGGCGGCCCCCGCCTTGGAAAAGAGCTTTGTAAAGACAATGGCCACGCATCCGCCCACATCTCCGCCGCCGGCCAGGGCCTGTCCGTCCTGCCAGAGGTATTTGAACATCCTGATATCAAGATCGTAGCTCTTGGCGAAGAGCTGGCAGAAGGCCGCCGTGAGTACGGGCACGGCGACGGCGGCGGCGATCCTGCCCCACGACTTGCCGTTTTTGTCAAGGGCCAAAAGCACCGCCGAGACCAGCAGCATCGGCGGCAGCAGATAGAAGCCCCCGCCGAAAAGCCCCGTCAGAAGCCCCCGCAGGAGTTTGACCACGACCCCGTCGGAGTTAAAATACCCCAGCAGCGTCAAAAGCCCCAGAAACGCCAGCGTCAGCGCCCCATAGGTCCTCCTGCGCCGCGCCTTCGCCTCGTTCATCCGGGCCCTGGCCGCCGCGGCCTTCGCCTTGGAGGATTTTGAGGAGCCTTTGCTCCCGCTCCCCGACGGTCTGCTTGCGGATGACTTGCTGCCGGAGGACCCTCCGGCAGCAGTTGTTTTCCTCTTTTGCTCAGCCATGGAATTAACCTCGAAAAAATTCAGAATTTCAATACGGCTCCCCCGCCGGCGTTTACTCCAAGATCAGCGAAAGTATCAGCGACACCACGCCGGCGCCCCAGCAGTAGTAGGCGAATTTGGAAAAGGCGTCGCCGGACATGACCATCTTCTTTAAAAGCGCCAGCGCGAAGTAGCCCACCACGCCGGCCACCACCGTGCCCACCAGATAGGCCGGCAGGTTTTCCCAGACCACGCTCCCCGATGTGAGGGCCTTGACGAAGGTCAGAAGGGCGGAACCGAGAATGGCCGGGATGGACATGAGGAAGGAAAAGCGCACCGCGAACTCCCGCTTATAGCCTCTGGCCAGACCAACGGTGATGGTGGAGCCGGACCGGGACACGCCGGGGATGGTGGCGATGGCCTGTGCCGCGCCCACCACCAGGGCGTCCACCACCGAGGCCGTTTTCTCATTCTTCCGCCCCTCGGTGAGCTTCCCGGACACGTAGATCAGCACACCGGTAATGATGAGGGCGAAGGAAATAAACGGCGTATTTTTGCAAAGATCTCCGATGGCGTCGTTGAAGGGCAGGACCACAAACAGCGGCAGAGTGGCCACAATAATGAGGAACACCAGCCTCACCGAGGGCTTGAGCCGCCCTCCCTCGCCGGCGTCGGCGGTATTTCCGGCAATGAAGCTGACGGAATCGGTCACCATGGACCGGATATCCTTCCAGTAGAATATGAACACCGCCGCCAGGGTGCCGAGGTGAAGAAGCACGTCAAACAAAAGATGCTCGTCCTCGGCGTACTGAAGATTGAAAAGGTTCTGGAATATGGACAGATGCCCCGAGCTTGATATGGGCAGAAACTCGCTTATTCCCTGAACCAGTCCCAGAAAAGCGGCCATGAATACGTTCATCGTATTGCCCCCTTATCGAAGATGATTGGTTTCCATAATAACTATACCACATCTCTTCCGGAAATGCCACAATTTTTTGAATAAATTTGTCCGATCCGCTCCAATTACCGCTTTTTCCGCCGCAGGAACCGGGGCTTGCCGGGCCGGAAGGGCTTTTCCTCGCCTCTTATGAGGCGTTTGAGGTTCCCCCGATGCATGATGAAAACGGTGAGCGCGGCGGCGGCGCCGAACAAAAGCGTGGGCCAGTCCCGGAATCCGGCGATCAGCTCACCCGGTACAAAGGCGATGGTACACATGATGGATCCGGCGGAGACGCGCCTTGTGACGGCAAAGGTTATGAAGAAGGCCGCAACGATTATGACAAAGACCTTCCAGTGGAGCATCAGCCCCAGCGCCGCGCCCACGGACACGCCCTTGCCCCCCTTGAAGCCGAAGAACACGGGGAAGCAGTGGCCCAACAGACAGCAGTACCCCGCCAGCAGGAAGCCGTAATACCCGCCAATGACCCTGCCCAGAAGCATGGCCGCCACGGTCTTGAGCCCGTCCAGCAAAAAGGTGGCGACGCCCACGCCCATACCGAAAAGCCGCGCCATATTGGTGGCGCCGGCGTTGCCGCTTCCGTAGTTGCGCACGTCCTTGCGGCTGACAAAATAGCTCAACACCACCGCCGAGGAAATGGAGCCAAACAGATACCCCACGATCCCCGAGGCTGAAATTTTTATTGCTTCCACGTCCCGCCTCCGTTCCGTGATCCTGTGTTTTTGTATGATGATTCGTATGAAAAGCCATTTTAACACATTTTTCCGGATTTGTCCAGATGTTTGCTTCTCCAATACACGGCGAATTAACCGTTAATATAGGTTTTAAAATTAAATGCGAAAGGTACAAGCCCCGCGGGAGCGGGTGCAAACACCTTCCGCATTTTTTTTCTAACACACAGAAATGGACTTGTCAAAGGAAGCGCGGTGAAAGCATGGCGGGAAAGTACAAGTATCTGACGTTTGAAGACCGGAAGAAAATCGAAGCGTGGCACGCGCGCGGTGAACGCCCGCTGGACATTGCCGAAAAGCTGGGCGTGCATACCGCGACGATCTACCACGAATTGCAAAGAGGCTACACCGGGGAGTGGGACGAAGCCCAGCGCAGCGGGTCACGTTTTGAGAGGAGGAGCGAGATCAGCGAGTGAGAAAGAAGGCAATCGCCTTCTGGCGACTGCCTTCTTTCGAGCTGTCGCGACTTCCGCGACGACGACTGGCGGAGATGGAGGGATTCGAACCCCCGGACGGTTGCCCGTCAACTGATTTCGAGTCAGCCTCGTTACGACCACTTCGATACATCTCCATATGAATGGGGTTGCGAAAAGCGTTAGAAAAAGCGTAGAAAACAGGCGTAGAAATTCGAACCGCAAAATTGAAAGCCTTACGGTGGCAAGGGAAATCAGGGCGGGCCCGGAAAACGAATGACAAGATTTCGAATCAGCCTCGTTGCGACCGCTTCGATACCGCCGCATTTTATGAGATTTTTGTTGCAAATATTAAGATACACTATTATAATTGATTTGTCAAGACAAACAGATACCGAAAAAGGGGACGGGTAGTATGAGCAGGGCTGACAGTATTTTTATTTCCAACTGCCGTGACATTCTGAGTACCGGGGTGTGGGACACAAATTTCAATGTGAGGCCCCGGTGGCCTGACGGGGCGCCGGCACACACCATCAAAAAATTCGGCATTGTGAACAGGTACGACCTTTCCAAGGAGTTTCCCATCATGACGCTCCGGCGGAGCTACTGGAGAAGCGCGGTGGACGAGCTTCTCTGGATCTGGCAGGCAAAGTCCAACAACATTAAGGACCTCCGGGGCCACATCTGGGACAGCTGGGCCGACGAGAACGGTTCCATCGGCAAGGCCTACGGCTACCAGCTGGGCGTCAAGCATATCTATCCCGAGGGGGAGTTTGACCAGGTTGATAAGGTCCTTTACGACCTGAGGAACAACCCGGCCAGTCGACGTATTATGACCAACATATATAACCACGCCGATCTCCACGAGATGGGGCTCTATCCCTGTGCCTACTCCATGACCTTCAACGTCTCCGGCAACAAGCTCAACGCCATTCTCAACCAGCGCAGTCAGGACATGCTGACCGCCTCCAACTGGAACGTGGTCCAGTACGCGGTGCTGGTACATATGATGGCTCAGGTTTCCGGTCTGGAGGCCGGAGAGCTTGTCCATGTCATCGCCGACGCCCACATCTACGACCGTCACGTGGCTATTGTCAAAAAGCTTCTGACCCAGGAGCCAAAACCCGCCCCAAAATTCATCATAGATAGATCCGTCACAGACTTTTATGCTTTTACCCGGAACAGCTTCAAGCTGGAAGGGTATGAGTACAACGAGTTTGACGAGAAGATCCCGGTGGCCATATGAGAGACGACCTTGAGATCGTGGTGGCCGCGGATGAGGAGTGGGGGATCGGCCTGAACGGCACTCAGACTCTGGTTATCCCCGAGGACCGAAAGCATTTCCGGGAGGTGACAGGCCGTGGCACGGTCATCGTGGGCAGAAAGACTCTGTCCGATTTTCCCGGTGGCCGGCCCCTGAAAAACCGCCGCAACATCGTGCTGACAAGGGATAGATCCTTTGACGTGGAGGGCGTGGAAACCGCCCACAGCGTGGAGGAGGCTCTGGAAAAATGCGGGAATGACGAAAAGGTCTATGTCATTGGCGGCGAAAGCGTGTACAGGGCGCTTTTGCCTTGGTGCAAAAAGGCCCACGTCACAAGGATCTTCGCCAAAGCAGACAACGACGCTTTTTTTCCAAATCTGGACCGGCTTCCCGGCTGGCGCCTGACCGACGGGGGAGAGGAACGGGAGTCAAATGGCCTGCGCTACGCGTTCCAGACCTGGGAGAGATGTGACGGATAACAGGATTCCTTACGTATCCCCTCTGACGGAAAAGACCGTCTGGTTTCAGCCGCATATCCAGGGATCTGCGAATAGATCGGCAAGAGCGGATCGTAAGGATTTTTGCACCGCAACGACGTGCCTTCAAGGCCTTTGTTCAGAGGCTCCTCAGTATAATACTAATATTTTTAAGGCCACGATTAAATATTCCGCACTAATAATATGATTTTACGCCGTTTTTCTCACCGTTACACGGCAACCGCAAAACATGGTTAAATTACTCCGACGATTATTTAATCGCCGGAGTAATCATTAATACAATTCTATAAATTACGGTTTATTGAGAAGCGGAAATATCATTGTAAAATATGAAATCAAATTATATCCAGAGTGTGCTGCTATACAGCAGATAAGTGAGTCTGTTCGTATATATAGCAGACCCAATACAATACCGCAAATCAATGCCGAGAGCGTTTGCACCATATTAAAATGAAGCAGCGCAAAGAACGCCGATGATATGAGAAGCGCGGTCACTTTGCCATAGCTAATGGATAATCCGCCAAGCATAAAACCACGCATTAAGATTTCTTCCATGACCGGCGCGAGGATACAAACTTGAATGAGACTAAGTACCGGCGCTTCCCGTAAATGTTGAAGCGTCTCCTGATAGCGTTCCTCGCTCCCCGGAAGCATACCCTCAAAAACAGGGTCTAAGAATTTATCCAGAAGAAAGTACAGCACCACCGCACAGCCTATCGCGAATGATATACCTTGAGGTGAAACCCCTTTAGCAATATCAATTTGAAAATGAAGCTTTGATTTTAGCAGACTTAGAAAACCGCCCATGCAGAGCGCGATTGAAATGACATTCAGCAGTTTCGCGTGGCTGGGTGCTATTTTTCGCCATACCGCCACATCTAAAAATGTATAGAACAGCATAACGCCAAACCAGGCAAGAACCCACAAAGCGCCCTCGCCGACAGATAACCCGTTGTCCATTTTTTCTCCCCTTATAAAACAACAAACCCGTTAATCAGTATAATCGACAGCGCAATGCGTATGATGTGACGCTGTATGTGAGATTGTTTACTTTTAATTCCGTTTAAAATCGCGGCTGCAATCAACAGCGAGGAACCGGTAATCATTATCAACGCCGAAATCGACTTCTTTTCACTTTTTATTTGACTGACAGCGGCTATCATTGACAGGCCACAAAAAAGGACACTTACGATACAGAGGATTGCGCGCAGTTTTACCTCCAAATTCCCGGTTTGTCGATGGTTTTATTATAGCACTTCATACCCCAAAATGAAATAGATTTCATTGCGCTTGATAAACATGGAGTTGTAGGAATACCTATGTCTTTACTGAAAGACTGCAACGCGGAGAAACGGCATAGCCTGCGAGCCGCGCCGTTTCCCGAAGATATCTTATGCTGTTTTATGGCGCCGCCCTAACCGCGGCGCCCTTGCTGCCAAAAAGCCGCTTACCCCAATTGTTGACGGAAAACCGTATAAAACAGCATAAAATCCCGCGTACCGAAAGCACGCGGGATTTGCACGTCTGTGAAGCAAGGGGCGGGCCCATTTATAACCTGCACTATATATGCAGGTGGGTTGCTCCCTGACCACATTATCGCTTCCAACTTCCACTCGCGAACGGCAAGCGGGAGGCCTGCAAACCGAGGCCAGAGGGTGGCATCCCTTATAAGAGATGTGGGTTTAAACAGACCCGCCCCTCACTTCACAGCACACGTATTCTATTCCGGGCGCGGGGAAAAGGTCACTGGGCGCCCCCATCCTCATCCTCGTCCTCGTTAAAAAGCTCCTCCATGAAGATGTCGTAAGCCCTGTCGATCTCCTCGTCCGAGGGGACCACCAGGTAATCCTCCCCGTCCTCGCCGGGCTCGGTTTTCAGGATGACCATTCCCAGGTCCTCATCGCCCTTGCCGTCATTGACCGGCAGGAAAGCCAGGTAGTAGACGCCATCCATCTCAATGGTGTCCAGATGCTCCAACTCGTAGTTGTTGCCGTCCTCGTCGCTGATGGAGATGATATTGCCGCTGTAATCCTCGCTCATCAATTGTTCCCCTTTGCTGTCCCCTTCGTTGAATTAATTATAGCGCATGTGAGCCCATAAATCAAGGGGAATTTTAGGGAACCTCTGAACAAATCGCCGCGCCGGTCCGGGCGGCATATTGTCCGCCAGGCTTTGCCGAAAAAGCTGAAAATACACAGAGTATTCCAGCGATTTTTCGGCTCCACCTGACGAAAGATCCGTTCGCCGATTTTGACACTTCGATTTATTCGGATGTTCCTTTAGGAATGGACTGGTCAGGCCCCGAAATCCTCAAGAAGCTTTACGGCCTGCTCCCAGGTCTCTGCGGTGATGCCCCGGGCGATCAGCTCCCGGTCGGCGCTGCGCAGGGCAGAGACAGGCACGTCGGAGGTCATGAGAAGCTCATCCCCCTCAAAAAGACCGATGACGCCGTTGTACTCGGCCAGGACATATCCCCGTTTGGCCATGGACTCCTCGCTGACACGCTCACGGGTGTCCTCGTCGAACCGTGCGGCCGCGGCGATGGAGGCCGCTCCTCCCACGGCGGCAAGGGACAGAGCCAAAAGAAGTATCCACATTCTGTTTCGCATTTCAGCGATCCTCCTTAAGTTTTTCATACCATAGATTCTGCCCGTTTAAGAGGAAATTTATTAAATGTTCAAATAAAAGCTACAAATTTTTGTCCTTATGTGATAGAATAATAAAATCCAAAATATTGTTTACGGCAATACAGCGGTTTTTCACCGGATCGTGAGGTGTCAGCTTGAAATATAAATCCAAACTTGCCATCAAAAAGACGGCCAAGGCCGGGGCAAACGCGGTCGCCAGCGCCCTGTCTCTGGCGTTAAGGACTATTGGCATACTCCTTTTGATACTGATCACCACGGGCGCCATCTTCGCCTGCATCTTTGTCATCTACATCAAGACGAACCTGGCAAGCGAGGACTTGGGCGTCTCCTTCGAGGAGTATCAGCTCAACGAGACGAGCATCATCTATTACTACGACAAGCACACGGACCAGTGGGTGGAGTCCGCGTCCATAATGAGCGACAAGGGCTACAGGTACTGGGTGCCCTATGACGAGATCCCCAAGGACATGGAGCATGCCTTGGTGGCCATTGAGGACCAGCGCTTTTACAAGCACCATGGCGTTGACTGGCTGCGCACGGCAAACGCGTTTCTCCATATGTTTTTGGGCAACAGCACCTTCGGCGGCTCCACCATCACCCAGCAGCTCCGCAAGAACGTCACCGGAGACAACGAGGGTACCGTCCGACGAAAGCTGACGGAAATCTTTGCCGCGCTTCAGCTGGAGAAGGAATATGAAAAATGGCAGATCATCGAGTGGTATCTGAACGTGGTCAGCTTCGGTCACGGCGAATCTCTGGGCATCGGCGACGCAGCCAGATATTACTTCGACAAGGAGGTCAAGGACCTGTCCCTGGCAGAGATCTGCTCCATCATCGGCATCACCAACAACCCCTCCATGTACAACCCCTATCTGCATCCCGAAGCCAACAAGAAACGGCAGGAGACCATTCTCTATAAGATGTGGGAGCAGGAGTATATCGACAGGGAGACCTACGAGGCGGCCAAGGCCGAGGAGCTTCACTTCGTCCACGGCGACACCGGCGGCGCCTCCGACGCCATTTACTCCTGGTTTGACGAGACCGTCCGTTCCGACGTGGCGGATTTCCTGGCCGAACAGCGCGGCATATCCAAGGACGCGGCCCTGAGCCTCCTGTCCACCGGCGGCTTCAAAATCTACTCCACCATGGACCCGGATGTCCAGTCCAAGGTGGACCAGTATTACGGCACCAGGGAGTATATCGACAGCCTGGGCGCCACGGGCTCCAACTGGCAGCAGTTCCAGTCCGCCATTGTCATTACCGACCCTTACACCGGCAACATCGTGGCCCTGGCCGGACAGGCGGGGGAAAAGACCGGCAACCTGTGGCTGAACATGGCCACCAACTCCCGGCGCCCCCCGGGCTCGTCCATCAAACCCATCGCCGTGTACGGCCCGGCTATGGACTATGGACTCATCACGCCGGACACGCTCATTGACGACAGCGCCACGGAACTCAAGGGCAAACCGGGCTGGATGCCCGACAACGACGACAACAAGACCCACGGCATCGTCACCGTGCGTCGGGGATTGTATAAGTCCTACAACCGCGTCTCCGCCCAGGTGCTGGATATGCTGACCCCGGCGGCATCCTACGCCTTTTTGACCCAGAAGCTGAAGATGGACCTTGACCCGAGAGATGAGGACTACGCCCCCCTTTGCCTCGGGCAGCTCACCTACGGCGCCACGGTCCGGGAAATGGCCCAGGCCTTCGGCATTTTCCCCAACGAGGGACAGTTCATTGAGACACGCACATTTACCGAGATCTATGACTCCGACTGGAACCTGATCTATGAGAACAACCCGGAAACTGAGGCTGTCATCAGCCCTGTCACCGCCTACTGGATGACGGATATGCTCAAGGACGCCGCCACCATCGGTACCGTCAGCCTGAAAGTCAAAACCAGCCAGGGCGTCATGCCCATCGCCGGCAAGACCGGCTCCTCGCACAACTACCAGGACCGCTGGTTCGTGGGCTTTACCCCCTACTACGTGGCGGCCATCTGGACTGGCTACCCATATCCCACCCGGATAAAAGGAGTCAGCGGCAACCCGGCGGCCAATACCTTCCAGACCGTCATGACGGCTATCCACGAGGATTTGCCCATCAAGGAATTCAGCGTACCGGCCAACACCTATCAGCCGCCTGTCCCGGGAGTGGAGGCCGTGAGCTACTTTGCACGCGGGATCTATGTCAATGAGTACGGCGGAGTCGAATTCATTTATGAGCAGGAGGTTGGGACCGGCACCACCGGCAGGGAGGTCACCGTCACCGCCCCGGTCATTGAGGGCTACAATCTGACGGGCGATGCCACGGTCACCATGACGCTCTCCGAGGAGCCGGAGGACAATGTGGCGGAGTTCTACTATAAGCCCATCGCCCCGGAAACAATGCCTCCCATTGACGACACCTCCGGCGGGGATACCACACCCACCGATACCACACCCGAGGATACCACACCCGGCGATACCACCCCGACCGACACCGCACCCGAGGATACCACGCCTGCCGATACTACCCCAAACGATACCGCCGGCGGCGAGACCACGTCCCCGGAAGCATAAGGCAAAAAGAGGCGCCCGCAAGGGCGCTTCTTTTTGCTGTAGGACAGAACCTAATACTAATTATCATTTAAATGCTTTAACCGAGCGGCGAGGATTTCTTGCGTCAGGCAAGGAAAGCGGCGTGGGGATACTTTCGCATTTTCAAGCCGCCTGACAAAGCTTAGGGCCGGTGTGAATGAAGAATTTTAATTGGTGATTGGTATAAAACAGACTCCGGGAAAAAATCAAGGCCCGCCAAAGGCGGGCCTTGAAGCATATAGATTGGATTTACGCGTTGACAGCGGTGACGACGCCGGAGCCGACGGTACGGCCGCCCTCGCGGATAGCGAAGCGGAGGCCGGGCTCGATGGCGATGGGGGTGATCAGCTCAACATCCATCTCCACGTTGTCGCCGGGCATGCACATCTCAACGCCCTCGGGGAGGGTGATGACGCCGGTGACGTCGGTGGTGCGGAAGTAGAACTGAGGTCTGTAGTTGGTGAAGAAGGGGGTGTGACGGCCGCCCTCGTCCTTGCTCAGGACGTAAACCTGACCGTGGAACTTGGTGTGGGGGTGAATGGAACCGGGCTTGGCAAGGACCTGGCCGCGCTCGACCTCGTTCTTGGCAATGCCGCGAAGCAGGGTGCCGATGTTGTCGCCGGCCTCGGCGTAGTCAAGGAGCTTGCGGAACATCTCGATGCCGGTGACGACGGTCTCACGGGGCTCGTCCATAAGGCCGACGATCTGGACCTTCTCGTTCATCTTGATGGTACCACGCTCAACTCT